>CAZDBA010000010.1:0-47113 GCA_964503615.1 uncultured Pirellulaceae bacterium | reverse complement strand
TCGTTTTTTGGCTCGACCCCATTGTGCGAGTGCCATTTCGCCGTTCTGTTCGAGGATGTCACACAAAATCAGAAGTGAATCTTTGTCGTCGTCCAAGACGGCCAGTGCGAATACCAACTTGTGATAAAGTGGATTCATGAAACGATCGAACAGTGCTTTTTTGGATACCGTTTAAAGGTCGGTCCGTTGCCTTGCATTGGACTCAATTGATGTCTTATCTCTCGCAACACCAAGCGGAGTTGCCGATTTAGCCGCAATCGTTGCAATGACCACGAAGTAGAATTTCTGTGATCTCTCCAAACTTCTCACTCAAACGCTTGCTTCCTGCCGTGAGTTTGATCTCCTCCATGCAGGAAACTGAGCCGCAGTCGACACAGACAAAGTGCGGATGAGCCGTTCCGTGCTCGTGTTCTTCCGAAGTCAGTTCAAACCGCCAAACTCGATCGCCAAGTTCGGTGCGGCGAAGGATTCCAGCAGTCGCCATGTCGTTGAGATTGCGAAAGACAGTCGCTTTATCGACCCCTAACGATTGCAGCTCTTCAGCAACCTCAGCGTGAGTCAGAGGAGAGGAAGCTCCGAGCAAGAGTTTCAATGTAGCGATTCTCGCCGGCGTCGCCCGCAATCCCGCCTCGCGAATCGCGAGCTTGATCGATTCTGAATTGTCTTCTTTGCTCATATAATTACTCAACGCTTGGATGCCGCAACAATCTTACCATACGCTCGTTGTCGTCCAGTTCGCGTTCCGTTCATCTCGGCGAAAAACTCTACGGTAAAGACCTCACTATAGTTCAAATGAAGTTGTTTTGCATTTGCATAAGCCGGGTAACAACGGGGTGACTAAACAGATTTTCAAGCAAGCACCCTATGTTTGCGGCGGCGATTCGAGTGTTCGTAGGTGATGTTCGTAAGTTGATATACCCTGATTTGTTGACTGCCACTCACGGAGAATGACCTAAGTCCTTTGAAATGTAAGGCATATTTCGGTTTTTAGTTACTGCTACCATTGGACCAGCTTGATTCTGGGGATATGCTGGTAGAATCATTGCCTCACCTGAAGACATGGTATCCACTTCATAAATTCTTTACCGTGTCAGTACATCTACCTCAATTGAATAACTACCGAAGGAGTAGAAATATGAGAACTTTTCAGAAAAGATTTTTAAGCTTGGCGTTGGTCGGCATGGCCGCTGCGTTTGGTACTTCACCTCTCTCAGGTCAGGACATTACTACCGGGCTAGTAGGTCATTGGACCTTTGACGATGAGACCTTGGATGAATCGTCCGGCTTTCAGGCTGATGGTGTCCATGATGGAGTCGCAATTGGTACCATCGGCTACACCTCCGATACCCCAGGTGGTGGATTTGCTTTGGATATGACCGCTGCTGGAGACAGCTACGTGCAAGTCTTGAATTCAAACATGATCGTCGGAGGTAGTACAGGCATGGGTGAGCAAAATGTCACTTACCAGACCACTTTCGATCCACCGGAACTGGGCAATGGGTTTTCGATTGCGTTTTGGGGAAGAGGTACGCCAGACCGATGGGCTCCTTTTGTTAGTAAGAACGGCGAAGGCAACGGGCGGGGGTTTGGTTATCAAGTTCGTCGTAGAAGTTCAGATCTTCGAACCACCTTTACTTTACGGGCTACCGATGGGGCCGATGATCCCGCGTTTGATAATGCCGACACATTTAGTGGTGATCCTGCTGTTGATGACGAGTGGCATCACTACACTGCTACTTGGACAGCCGGAGAAAATGGTGAGCGGAACTATTACATTGATGGCATTCTGGTTGGTACCGTTAGTGACTTCGTTGAAACCAATGTGGATGCCGATGGCAATCCTATCGCCCCGGACAACGTATGGGCTTCTGCACGCAATGAGTTCCTCACCTTCGGCGGTCGAGATTCTGAAGGAGAATTCATTGATGCGGGTGCCTTGTGTATGGATGATGTTCGAATTTACAATCGTCCCCTTGACGCTGAGGCGGCTGCGATACTGGCAACGCCAGTTAACACCGGCATAATTCTGGGCGACGTCAACATGGATGGTATAGTGAACTTTTCAGACATCGCACCCTTTATTGGAGTTCTGGCCGGTGGAGGAGATCAAGCCGAAGCGGATGTTAATGAGGATGGCATGGTCAATTTCTCGGATATCGCTGTCTTTATCGGTCTCTTAGCAAATGGTTAATAAGAGGGTTCTTCGCTTAACAAAGCAATAAAGAATGTCCTCCTTGGCTCACTTGACGGTGAAACCAAGGAGGTTTTTTTATGTCTTTATCTTTCTTCAATTTGAGACTTCTCGGTAAACACGACTGCGAAAATCTCGCTCAGTGCTCGATTTTCGACCCTCCCTGCTCCGCCGAGAGGGTGATGTTGGTGGCGTTCGTCGAGTACGGTTGTAATGCAGCAGGATTTCGCGAAACTCAGATTTAAAACCTTCTATAATTTCGATTGTCTAAGCGGATACTTTACCGATCGTGTGCCCACATTTTGCTCGGCTCAAACCAGCCATCTTGGTTTTGATTTTTTTCTGCCAGTTTGCTTCTGCCGCTGCGAGCGCACAGGACGATCAACCTGTTCAATTCGGTTGGATGGACGAGATCGCTGAACCGCTTGCAACTCTCAGGCAGCAATTCGAGGCGAATACCACGCTCGATGCGACCGCAAAAGAAAAGTTGCAAGGGATCATTGCGGCTGCTGAGAGCAGCGTTACACCCCTCGCTTCCAAGGTTGGTGAATTAGCTGAGTTAGAGCAGGCGATCAAAACGGCTGCTGAAAGGTCGGCTGAAATCCAAAGGGATTTCGAAGATTTGAATTCTCAAGAGCCGGAAAAGATCGGAAACAATTTGACCCAAGAGCGTTTGGCCGAACGGCTCCTTAGTCAAACTGCCAAAATCGATTCGCTTAAAGCTGAGCTAAAGACTAACGAGGATACGAGCACAGCTAGAAACTTACGAGAGAAAGATTCGCGAGGACAGCTGGAAGCGTTGACAAAGAAAATTGAGGATTTGACCTCGCAATTGGAGCAGACCAGTAGTGACAACTCGCTTTTGTCCCAAGCATTGGTTTTAAAAGTAAAAACGGAACGTGCTTTGGCTGGGGTAGACAAGATGATCCTGCAAGCCGAGTTGCAACGGGATGCAGCCGAACAGCAGGTGGGTTTGTTGAAGCATGAACACGACTTGCTTGATTTGCAGCTTGAGCGAAGCGAAGCGATTCAGAACCAGCTTGAAGAAATTCAACGTAGGCAGAAAGAATCGAAGGCCCAGCGCCTGGTCACTTTGGCTTTGGAAAAAGAAGCCAGGGCAAGAGAGGCGGGAGCCTTGCTGCTGCCTGGGTACGAGCAGAGTACTCGCTTGGCCCAACTCACTTTGGAAACGGAAAAACTGGCGACCGAAACAAAAGCGGATGCGGACCGATTGAGAGAAGAAGTCGAAGCTTTGGCAAAAAAGTTTCGGGATACAGAGACTCGGGTGAAAGAAATTGGTTTGACCGGGTCCGTGGGTGCCTTGTTGCGAAAGCGCCGCACTGAGTTGTTGGAATCCAGCAAGCTGCAGTTTTTGGACGAAGATGCCGAGTCGCAGATCGACGACCTTCAGTACAAACTTTTTGAAATCGATCAGCAGCGAGAAGAGCTTTCCCGAGAGAAAATCCAACTGGAAATCGAAGAGGTTGGAGGCCCCCAACCGGCAGAAGTTTGGCAGCAAATGGAAGTGGAGATCGACGCACTGATCGAAGCCCGCAAGGAACAACTCACCGCATACAAATCAAGCCTCAATAGCCTCTTTCCGCAGTTGTTGGACGTGCAACAATTTGACCGTTCAAGGCGCAAGACAGCTCGCCAGTTTCGTAAATACATTAACGAGCGCATCCTGTGGATTAGAAGCAACAATGTACTTTTTTCCGAACTCAAAATCGACAAATCTGACTTGGAGATCCTTAGCCCAAGTGCATGGCAGGAAGTTGGCTCGCAAGTCTTACAGGCGCTAGGCGTAGCCCCGACCGGCCAAGCAGATTCAGGACTTACAGAGTCAGTGACCGACAACGGGAAAGCCGACACGAATGCCGAATATTCAAGTTTGCTTTCCAATGTGAAGCGGTCGCATTTTCGGTTAGCGTTGTCTGTGATCGGAACTCTGATCTGTTTTCTTCTCCTGGCATTCAAATCGAAAATGCGCAAGCATGTTGATGAGTTGGGAGAGGAAGCATCGCGGGATTCCACCGTTTCGTTTTGGCCGACTTCGCGGTCGTTGGTGGTAACGGTTTTGATCGCGATCTCTTTACCTCTGATCCCCTTGCTCTTGGGGCTGGCAATCGTATACGCACCGTTTCCCGGCAGTGCTTTGTTCTACGCACTGGGTCGAGCGTTGATTGCGGCCAGTTTGTTTGCGATTCCGGCCGAGGTGTTGCGGCGAATGACCCGACCCAATGGAATCGGAAACAAACATTTTGATTGGCCGAACTCGGCAGTCGCCAAACTGAAACGGAATCTCGACTGGGTGGTGCTGCCCGGTTCGATACTGATCTTTATCGTCAACCTGTTGCACAATCTGGACCTCTCTCACCGCGTCGATGTTCTGGAACGAATTTTCTTCGTGGGTGGAATGATTTTTGCCGCCTATTTTCTTTACAAAATCTTCAATACCAAGTCGGGCATCTACAGCGAGTACCTTGGCGTCAACGATAAAACGTGGGCCAATCAAACTTCTGTCTTGTGGGTTGGAGTCGTTCTACTTGTACCGATCTCATTGGCTGTGCTCGCGTTTTTGGGATACTATTATACGGCGCTCAATTTAGCCGAATGTGGCTACTGGACTTTGGTGTTCGGGCTGATGGTAGAAACCGTTCGTGGCCTTGCTCGACGGTTCGTTTTGGTAAGAAGTCGAAACGCTTTAATCCAAACGGCAAAGCGAAAACGTCAGGCGAAAATCGAGGCGTTAATGGCAAAACGCGAAGAAGAACGTAGGCAAGCGATCGCCGCCGCTGCCGAGGGAGGGACTCCACTGCCCGAATTCTCAGACGCCCCGGTCGAGTCACTCGAAGCTCTTGCTGAGATTCAACCGGAGGAGCTCCAGGAAAATGCCAAACAGGCTTACAAGCTGATATCGATGAGCTTGTTGATCCTTTGGGCTGTCGGGTTTTGGATGATCTGGACCGACGTTTTGCCAGCTTTGAAAGCTCTCGATGGTTACACGCTTTGGCCGAATCAAGTTGTCGAAAACGGGTTCGAATCCCCATCCGCTTTCGACGATACGTCTGGTGTTACAGATGGCGGTGCAACGCAAGATTCAGGTGACCAAATCGAACCGTCTTCCATGCTCGGTGTTGCTAACACTAATATTGAGGCTGCGGATCCTGTCAAACGAGTCACCGTTCGCGACCTGTTGCTGTTCTTTGTGATTTCGATAGTGACTTGGATTGCGGCGATGAACTTGCCAAATGCGTTCGAGATTTTGTTTCTGGAACAATTGCCGTTCGATCGCTCGTTGAGATACGCGGTTAAGTCTTTAACCAGTTACGCGATCGTTTTGTTGGGTGTCGTATTGGCGTTCCGAGCCCTTTCAATCGGTTGGTCGAACGTACAATGGCTTGCGACGGCGTTGACGTTTGGATTGGCGTTTGGCTTGCAGGAGATATTTGCAAATTTTGTGGCCGGTATTATTTTGATGTTTGAACGCCCGATGCGAATTGGTGACTTGATCACGGTCGATCAATTTACCGGTGTCGTGACCAAGATTCGCACTCGAGCCACAACAATTGTGAACTGGGATCGAAAAGAGTACGTGATTCCGAACAAGGATTTCATTACGGGTCGGTTGGTTAACTGGACGCTTAGTGATGCGATCAATCGAATTCAGTTTACGATTGGTGTTGCCTACGGTTCCGATGTCGAACTTGCCAAGAGCACTCTTTATGACATTTTGAAAAAGCATCCCAAAGTCGTCGATGATCCGCCATCTCAAGTTGTTTTCAGCGAGTTTGGCGAAAGCTCGCTCGTACTGGTTGTGAAATGCTTTATCGGTGATGTCGATAGCCGCTCACAGGTCACCGACTCGTTACATACGCTGATCAACGAAGCCTTTAACGAGGCCGGAATCGAAATCTCGTTCCCGCAACGTGATTTGCATTTGCGAACGTTCGACAGCTTGCCTGCCGAATTGATCTCGGGAAAGGCCAAAAAGAAAGAGAAGTAAAGACACAAATTAGCAGAACCCTTCCCGCGCGGTTTGCACGAGAAGGGTTCGCTGTTGAAATTCCTTTTTTTGAATCAACCACCGAACTTGGTGGTTGAGAAGTTTATTGTTCTTCGGGTGGTTTTCCGTCGATCCAGGGGCCAGCCAGTTTCATGTGGTCTGGTTCTTCCAGAACGCTGCCATGATCGCCTGCTGTCCAACCGGGAATATGTTTCGCCTTTCCTCTTTCGGCAGAGATTTTCTCCCAGTTGGTCGCCCAAGTTGAATCGGCGTCATGAACGACCATCTCCTCTTCGTCGAAAAAGAAGACTTTGCCCTGTCGGTAACTCTGAGCGCCCAGGATTACGTTGGTAATTGCCGCTGCACCAAGTAGAGGATCGTTGTTACACATCGAGGGATCATCAGCAAGCATCGCTTCGATCCAATTCTTAAAGTGGGCGTAAGTCGTATCTTCGATCGCTTCGGTTGAGATACGCTCTTCTTTCAGTTGGCTGTTACGAGTCACTTGTGGACGCTCGGGAATATAATCGAACCCATCAAACTTTTCGCCGTTTCCGAATTTGAACGTTCCAAAGTGACCGCGGATCATCTGTTGGATCGGCGTGTCCTCAACGGCCATCGAAGCTGTGACCAAACCCTGGACGCCTTCTTTAAAGTCGGAAACAACGGTGGCAACATCGGGAACGCTTCGTCCGTCATACTCCAGATACAAACCACCCGCACCAACAACGCGGCCTGGGAATCGCAGTCCGGTTGCTTTCAGCATCGAAGTCGTACGATGAACAAACAGGTCGGTAAACATCCCGCTACCGTACGGCCAGAACCGTCTCCATTGCTTGTATTTTGCTCGGTCAAAGTCTTCGTATTCGGTCAAGCCTTCGTCTGAGCCAAGCCACATTTTCCAATTAATGTTTTTCGGAGTCATTGAAGGTTCCAGCTTGTAATAGCGCCACTGGCCCTGCGCTGAATTGCGGAAGTACTCGGTCTGGTACATGAGGACTTTGCCAAGTCGTCCTTCAGTCAGCAATTTGTTGACTTCGTTCCAGAGTGGCAGGCTGGTTGATTGGACTCCGACCTGCATCACCTTGCCTGATTTTTGCCAAGCACGCACAACGGCGACCGCTTCCTCGACCGTTTTGGTCATCGGTTTTTCACAATAGACATGTAGTCCTTTTTCCAAACTTTCGATCGCCTGTTTGGCGTGCCAGTGGTCGGGAGTGCCAATGCAAACGGCATCGAGGTTTTCTTTCTCCAGCATCTCACGAAAGTCGTCGTATTTGTTAGGCGCCTTGCCCAGGCTCTTCTCAATATGCTTTGCAGCTCGATCGCTGTGGACATTGTAAACATCGCACACGGCAGGCAGTTCGATTGGCTGGCCTTCCAAGGCAAGTTTGGTTAGTTGTTTGACGTGAGCGCGAAAGCCGCGTCCACCAGGACCGATAAAGCCGATGCGAAGTTTGGCGTTGGGGCTAGAACCGGTGTTGGCTTTTGCAGTTCGCGTTGACGAGACGGCTGCGGCCGCGGCAACCGACCCCGCTGAAGTCTTGATGAATTGGCGACGACTAGGAGTGGTCATATGAAAATTCCTTTCAGTAGCAAAGGTTGCGAAACGAACCACCAGTGACGTTGAGTCCAGTTGAGTTTTCGTTACCCGTGTAGTAATAAAAGATAATGGTAAACAGATTAGATTCAGTCGAGTTTAATCGGCAGGTCATGATTTTTATTCTATCAAATTCTGTTTTGACTGATTGAGCCGTACAATGCTGGAGTTATGACCATTTTTTGCTGGTTTTGACGAATGCGACTAATTGTTTGCACGACCGGCAAAACGTCAAACCTCAGAACTTGGCCGGCCGTTATTCTCCAGATTGTTGTTAAATGTTTGACCCAGAATTCGATCCTAGTGAGTTGGAAAATCTCAAGCGCCTGTTTCAGGTCCGGTTTTCGCGGCAAGCTGAGATTGTTGTTGCGGCGCCTGGGCGCGTGAACGTGATCGGTGAACATGTCGACTACAACGATGGGTTTGTTTTGCCAATGGCGGTTGATCGCTACGTTACTCTTGCTGGCGCTCGAGCAAATGATGGACGTGTTGCGCATTTTTATTCGCATGATCTGGAACAACAAATCGAATTCCGTTTGGATAAAGAGCTGTTACCCGATCCCCATGCTGAGAGCGGTGAACAAGGCTGGAAGGAATACCTTCGCGGGGTCTTGGCGGGCTTTCAGGAACTGGGTGCTCAGATTCCGGCCTTTCATGCGACTTTACAGTCTACCGTTCCGATCGGTGGTGGACTTTCCAGCAGTGCCGCGCTAACTGTCGCTTTGGCAATGTTTCTGCAAACGTTGACCGATACAAATTTGAAGCCGACTCAATTAGCTTTGCTTTGCCAAAATGCAGAGCACCATTTCGCGCAAGTGCCATGTGGAATCATGGATCAGTTCAGCAGTGTATTCGCAAAGCGCGACGAGCTTATGTTGATCGATTGCCAATCACAGGAAATCAAAACGGTTCCCTTCAACGATCCCGCCGTCTCTTTGCTGATCATCAATAGTAGTATGCGGCATGTTCACGCCAGCGGTCAGTATGCTCAGCGTCGCAACAGTTGTAACAGTGCATTGGCAAAGTTGAAAAAGTCCAGCTGGCGACAGGTCTCGCTGGACGATTTGGATTCATTTGCTGATTCACTAACGCCGATTGAATATCGCCGTGCAACTCATGTGGTAACCGAGATCGCCCGAACGCTCACCGCATCCAAGATGTTTGCCAGCGGACGTTGGTCGGATGTGGGCCAGTTGATGTATGCCAGCCACGAATCCCTTCGCGAAAATTTTGAGGTTAGTACTGTAGAGCTGGATTTGCTGGTCGATCTTTCTCGCAAGTTCGCTGACCGAGGCGTATTCGGTGCGCGAATGACCGGTGGTGGCTTTGGAGGATGCGTGGTCGTATTATTGCAAACAGAGCGGGTTGAGGCTTTTTCCAACTTTGTAGCGGCAGAGTATGAATCGCGTACAGGAATCCGCCCTACCCTGTTCGCAAGTCGCCCTGCACGTGGTGCACATGTTGTTTTTAAAGCGGACCGGCCGAGTTGAATTTGAGAAAGTTGACATTGAATAGTCTTAAGCAAGTGAACAAAACCGATTGTTTGGATGGTTTTTGCCCTTGGTAAAGCGTGAGTGCCTGTCTATTATGCTGCCGTTCAAAAGTCGGAGTCAAAATCCGGCATTTGAGAATGGGTTGAAATCAGGCAAGAGCACGCGACCGTGTTGCTTCAACCGGCGGGATTGATCTCACGATCCGAAATCTCGCGGCGACTTGAATCGCCAAAACGATAGTGTGGCTGTATTGGCGGCTGCAAATCTTCGAACGGGGTATTCCCGAGAAGAATGATATTTCCGGACCCTCTTGTCATTCGGAATACCAACAGCCAGCCTACCGCGCTGGTCGCCCACTTTGGCAATGCAAACGTTGTTTTCGTTTTGCAAAGTTACGTTCTGTTTCAAACTTGCTTGGCTCTCGATGAGTAAATTCGTTTGAGCGAGTCGGTTGGATGCAACCGAAGAACGACGCTTGGTCTCTAGAGTGTAAGGCGAACGCTTGATTTTATTGTTGAAAGATAATTTTGAAGACTTTTGATTCCATTGAATTGTTCGAGCCGATCCATAAAGCATTGGCTGATGAAAACTACTCCGTCCCTACTCCCATCCAGGCAAAGACAATTGCTCCTGCTGTTGAGGGACAAGACATCCTGGGATGTGCCCAAACGGGAACAGGAAAGACCGCAGCATTCGCGTTACCGATTTTGGATTTTATCGGTGTCGAGCAACCGCGTATTGAACCCAGACGACCTAACTCGCTTGTGCTTGCTCCAACACGTGAACTGGCGATCCAGATTAGCGACAGCTTTAAAGTCTACGGGCGCCACATGCGATTCAAACAAGCACTCGTCTATGGCGGCGTTAATCAAAACAAACAGGTGCAGTCTCTGCAAAAAGGTGTCGACGTTCTGATCGCTACTCCCGGTCGTTTGCTGGACCTGATGCAACAGGGGCACATCGATTTGAGAAACGTACAGGTTTTTGTGTTGGACGAAGCGGACCGAATGTTGGATATGGGGTTTTTGCCCGCGCTGAGAAAGATCATTGCCAAGCTTCCTCGCAAACGCCAATCGCTTTTCTTTTCCGCTACTTTGCCGCCTAAATCAAAAGAGCTCGCCAATGAATTGTTGTTCGAACCTGTGTTCGTTGATGTTACGCCCAAGCAACGAAGTGTTAAAAAAATTGACCAACAGATCTGGTTGCTCGATCGAGGAAACAAGTTTGAGGCACTCAAAGATGTCTTGAACGGTTCACGAGTTGAACGGACGATCGTTTTCACTCGCACGAAACGGGGAGCAAACCAGGTTACCCGAAAACTGGAGAACGCAGGAATTCGAGCAGCCGCGATTCACGGCAACAAATCTCAAAACGCCAGACAGCGAGCTTTGGAAGCGTTTCGGCAAAATCAAATTTCCGTACTGGTCGCCACCGACGTCGCGGCGCGTGGTATCGATATTGATGGGATCTCGCATGTCATCAATTACGACATGCCAGTAGAAGCGGAAAGCTACGTTCATCGAATCGGCCGTACTGGCCGGGCAGGAGCAACGGGAGTCGCGATATCGTTTTGCACACCGGATGAACATGAAGAAAAGGAAGCGATCGAAAAACTAATCGGAACAAAAATCAACCTCGAGGCACCTTACGGCCAACCCAGTGCTCCGCGCAACGACAAACCGAAACGAGGTGGCGGACGAGGGCGTTCACGCGGTGGTTACTCACAAAAAAAACGTTCCAGCTCGGGGCAGAAAAGCAATCAACGCGGCAATCGAAATCAATCACGTGGCCGTACCGAAGGCAATCAAGCAAGCGGTAACGAATCGCGCTCTAGCGGGAATTCTCAGTCCCGCTCAAACTCGAGTGGGTTCAAAGCGAAAAAGAAATCGAACAACGGGGGGACTTCGTTCTCTAACAAGTCACGTTCGAGAAGCGCTTCCAGCAGCAGAAAAACCGACGGTCGCACCAGGCGATCTTCCCGGTAGTGTTGCTGTTCCATGATTTACTCTAGTTCGCTATTCGCCTGCCTCTAACTGAAGGACTGTATCTAATAGGTTATCCACCGATTCGCGATCTCGAATGGCGGTTGGAGAGCCGTCCAATGAACTCAAATCCGTTTGCGACATGTCAACGACTGGAAACATTAACTGCTCGTGGATCTCCATGGCCGTTTTTGCAATCAAGTCTCCATCATCGGATTGGCTCGTGCTATCCTCATCCGACTCGGTCGGTTCCACCAATCCTGAAATGTGAATGGAAGAATCGCTCAACACAAACTGAAACGAAATTCCACCATCCTGCTTGTTTAGCTGAATCGTGTATCCTTCGTCGTTTTTGAAAAAGCGGGGAGAACGGAAGAGTCGTTTGGCAAGATCGATGGTCTCCTTGGTATCGTCGTGTTCAATCGAAACCGGCAAGCTAAGATTCAAAAGGCGGAACGCTTGCGGAAAATCTCGCAGGGTAGATTCCCAATGAACAAAGGCCTGTTGCAAGTCGCCGTTCCTTCTTGCCGCTTCTCCCGCAATTGCATTTACTCGCGCTCGTAGCAGTTTGTCACCCGGCAAAAGATTCTGCAAAGCTGATTTTGCCAAGTCCAGGGCTTTCTTGTTTTGCCCACCCTCCAATGCAAGTTCAGCTTTCATTGCCTCGAAATAGGGCGACGCATTCTCGTAAGTCTCGATCTCAATCGCCTCACTGACTGCCGCATTGGCAACTCCAAAGGGGACCATTTGTGTTGCACTCGCTCGAAACCAGGGTGCAACACCCACTTCCATTCCGGGTGCCGCGTTAGGCCTTGGTCTCATTGTGTGGACTAACAGGTCACCGCGCGTGTTTTTGCGGAACTGCCTTGCCAACATCCAGAGTTCGGTATTCAACTTTTGTAACGCTATTCGATCAGCGATTGCTGTATTTTTTGAACTGGCAATCTTTTCACGAAGGTGTTCCCGGCTGAAATTCAGGACCGTCCAGAGGACGATTTGGTTCCCTGCATCCAATACGTTTTTGCTGTTGCTTGAACTGCCCGCGCGATCTGAATCGGCTGCGGCCTTGCGAGCATAATTTTCTGCCTTTTCGTGTCGCCCCAGCCCCAAAGTCAATTGTGCAAGTGCCTTTTGGGTGCGGGCTTCGTCCTGTTGCAGAGTATACAATTCGCGTTGAGACCTTGTCAGTTGTGTGCGTTTCATCGCTGTCATGGCTTCGGGAAACCTGCCCTGCTCCACGTAAAGTTGAGCCAAGTAAACGTAAGCGGTTCCATTAAAGTCCGGCACACCAAGATCGATTGATTTGTTAAACCGTTGTTCCGCTTCTTCAATTTTGAATACTTGTAATGCGGCTAGTGCAGCGTTACTCCAGATGACGGGACTTTCAGAATTGCCGTCGATCAATTCGCTGCTTATTTCGTAAGTTCGTTTTCGATTGCGCATCCGGTCCTTCATAGCAATCAGGCCGTTTCGGGCTGTCTCGACGAATTGCCCCTTTTGAATGCACTCGTCGATTTTGGCTTGGGCTTCATCAAAACGCTCGAGCTTGAGCAACGGCCAAATCTGGTCCCAAATGAGTGGCTCGTAGGCTTGCCCAATCAATTCAAGTGTTCGAATGACTTCCTCACTTCGATCGAGATCTGACAAGATCCAATGCTCTCGATCAAGAGTCCTGATATACCACTCGCAGGCGTCTTGGTCCTTTGGGTTTTTCACACCTTTTCTTTGTGCCAATTTGCGGGCGCGACGAATCAGGTAAAGGGCATAAGTTAAATCCGTTTCACCGAACGCACGAGCGCCGGCAAGGGCATACAATGCGGGAATCGAGTCCGGATTTTCTTGAAGGATTTCGTTACATAGCTTTTGGGCTTTGGCGTACTTCCCCTGTCGTTCGGCAAGGAAGGCCTCGCGTTCTTTTTCGGTCGCCTTGCTGATCGCTCCGTTTTCCATGTAGTACTCATGAATCTCAGTTTGCCGTTCCCAGAACGCCCAATAGGCGTCTTGATCAGATTGCGGTGGAATATTTTCGACCAGGAGGAAACGTGGTAGATCCTTGTCGAACTGCACAAACGGACATTCGATGTAGTCAGGAGAATCGATGAATTGACTTTTCACATAAGCCCAACCCGTCAAAGCAATCAAAACCGTGATCGCTCCAAAAAATGCAATACGCATTAGTCGATTGTTCATGGGTTCAGTCCGATGCGGGTAGGTGTAAAAGTTGTTAAGGCTTGAAGAACTTAAGGGATTGGAATCAAAACTTTATTATTTGAGAGACTTGCGTGCAGCTGCGTCCAGGACAGGTTTTACACACTCTTCAACGATCGAGTCCACGTCCTTGACTCCAGGAATCAGTTCCAGGCGGTGACTAAATAGCGGCTTCGAGATAGCGCGAATGTCGTCTGGAGTTACGAACTCTCTGCCTTGGGTCATCGCGAGAGTTTGAAGAGCGGCTATGGAGTTGACCAAGCATCGGGTCGAAACGCCCTGAGCTACTTTAGGATGATTCCTAAGTTCGTTGGCAATGTCGACGAGGCATTCGTGGATCGTTTTCGAAACGTTGATGTTTTCGCCAATCACTTTTCGAGCAAGAACAAATGCCCTGGGCACTGCGGCAAACAGCTTGGGAGCTTTTTGCGCGTTGCCCCAGCGACTGAGGACATCCAATTCGGACTCTCGCTCCAAAAACGTCATGTGGATCTTGAATAGAAACCGATCCAGTTGAGCTCTCGGGAGTGGATAGGTGCCCATCAAGTCCAGCGGGTTTTGTGTCGCCATGACGAAGAATAGTTCTTCCAACTCATGGGTCGTGTTGTCGACAGTGACTTGCTTTTCGCCCATCGCCTCCAGCAATGAAGCTTGGACTTTCGGACTGGTTCGGTTAATTTCATCCGCTAGAACCAAGTTCGCAAAGACGGGGCCAGGCCGGTATTGGAACGTGTTGGAATCGGGGTCAAAGATCGTCGTGCCAGTGACATCCGAAGGCAAAAGATCTGGCGTGAATTGGATTCTTCGAAAGGATGCCATTTGGGAGTCTGATTTTTTGCGAACGATGCATTCGCCTAACGCCTTTGCCAATGTTGTTTTTCCTGATCCGGGGTGGTCTTCCAGCAAGATGTGTCCATCGGAAAGCAACGCAATGATGGCTAAGTCAATCACGTCGTCGCGGCCCTGGACTCGTTGCCGACAGCTATCTCGCATCCCGGCAAACAGTTCATAGGCATCGGGTAGCGATTCCATTTGGGTAACGGTTTGAGTCGCCATTTGAGCAACAACTGGTTTTGATGTCTCGGCGTTTGTTTTTGTTGTAATCATCTGAGTTTCCTTGTTAGATCGACGGTTGTCGTGAAGTTTCAACCGACAATTTTTATCAGCGGGTTTGATGTTGTTAGGTGCAAATTTGTTAGCGGTAGTTTTAAGAAGCTTTATGAAGTCCTGATCCATGAGAAAGGGTTCATGACTCCAATACAGCGTCTTGGGACAGTTGTGACACTTGAAATCTGGGTGATAGCTGTTTTTCTCAAATCAAGCCAATCTGAACGGCGAATCGCCTTTTCTTGCCCGTATTTAATGTTCATATGAGCATCGGTCATGGTTGCAAATGCAGGGACCTGAGCCGAGACTCGGCTGGCAAACTGCTCACGCGTTTCACCGAACTGGCGGTAAATTCCAATCTCTGAGAGCCGATCCAGAACATCACGGTAACAAGGTTTGTATGGTCGATTGACTGAGCAAAACCAGGGTGATAGTCTTCTCCAGATTTTGGGTAGATACATCAGCCCGACGATGGCCAAGATACGAAGTAATGCGATTGATAAACTTACAGCCCGTTTTTCTTCTACCGCTTTGTCCTTTTTCGGATCGACCGGATTCTTGCGAGCTTCCTTTGCCAGCGCCCTTGAAGTTTCCGCGTCTGGTGGCGTTGGCAATTGTGTGTCGTCAGCAATCCGTTCAGTATTAATTTCGATTGCGACCCACCCTGTATTCTCAAAATAAACTTCGGTCCAGGCATGAGCATCGCTTCCTTGGATCGTGACCGTTGCTGATTTGCCCGCACGAGCTACGGGAACCGCGAAGCCAATGGCAACTCGCGCCGGGATTCCAAGGGCTCGAAGTAGGAGCACGTTTGAATTGGATAGGTGCGTGCAATAACCACGACGAGTACCAAAGAGAAAATCGGCTGTGGGGTCGTCTGTTACGGCGGGGTCCGGGTGAAACGTATAAATTGCGTTTTTTTCAAGCCACCGTTTCACGGTTAGCACCCGCAACATCGCAGAATCGCGAAGAAATTCGGGAAGACTTTCCACGTCCAAATTCTCGCTGATGATCTTGTCGGCAAGTTCTTTGTACCGGGGATCATCAGAAGGAAATTCAGTGTAGCTGTTCCACAAGTCTTCGGACCAATTCGGGTTGCCAGCCTTTTTGATTGTAAGCTCGGTATATAGCTTATATTCAAATCCATCGATCGTAGGATCCGCGAGTACGTTCGCCTGAAAAGCGTACGACTTTTTGAACAAGTCCGGATTAGGATTCTGAACTGGCGACAACTCAAAGGTGCTGACAGGAGATACAGGGCGATTTAACTGAGACATCAAGTGGACGGTTCCGCTTACCTGTTGGCTCCAGCCTTCTTCAATCGAGTGAGTGTCGATTTCCATGTTCTCAATTGGAAACGTGGTTGGAATTCCAATATTCGCTTCGGCATCTAACGGTGCGATCAGGCGGTTTCCGTCAAACCGGCTTCGAACCGATTGCCTAAAATGCCAAGTACCATTCGGAGGTTGAAAGTCGCTTTCCAGAAGAACCATTGCGACGGTTTTTTTCTGTTGTGAGCTGTTCGAAGGTGGTGAAATGTCCGTTTCGTCGTCGAAGCCTTTTGAATCGCCTTTGGGAGGTGGGGGTGTTTTAGTTCCTTCTACTTTTTTGCTCTTACCTTTAGATTGATTTTCTTGTTCGTTCTGTTTTCCTTTGGATTGACCCGATGGGTCTTTTGAAACAGACGCAGTACGGGGGCTGTTGTAGTAGACTAACGACCCCACCCCGATTAAGACGCATATCAACAAAATCGATTCGAATAGACGCTTGCCATCATTCTCACGCGTCACGGTTGCAACTCCTGCGAAAATCAAGCCAACTCCAACGATCGTCAATACAGTGATGATGCTCAGACCATTGGTGCTTGCCCAATCGCTAAGGAATCGCGGTCGACCAAATTGCAAGTCCCTGTGACCGGCGAACAGAAGCACGACGGGCAGAAGAATGACAAATGCTTCGACAAAGATCAGGGGGCCGAACCGAATCGCCATCGTTCGAAACAGCGAGACGATTCCCGCGCTAATCAAACCAAATGTGACAAACTCGACGACGATTCCGTAATTGCCAGAGCCCACCCATTTCGCGGGTAAAGAAAACCCACCCAGCCAATTATCGGCGAAAACTCCCAGGGTTATGGCGCCGATGGATGCAACGAGAACTGCCAGGAAACGGACTTGGCTAAATTTCTGAAGGCTGGTGAGAATCACGCAAGTGGCAACCGCCAGCCAAGCGCCCAATACGGCTGGCCAGCCCCCGATAGGAAAGAAGGCAACAAATGCGCTGATTCCATACGCGAACAGTCTCAAGATAATTTGGCTTGGCGATTGTTTGAGTCGATCTGTTTTTTCGATTGAGTTCATGGTTTAGCTCCAGTTTCAGACGAATCGTTCAGGAAGAACTTCGCCGTTTTTTCGATCAACGATTGTTGGCTCGATACCCATCTCGTTTAGAATTTTGCAGACTGAGATGCAATCAGCTTTTTGTTTGTGCTGTTTTGATTTTGCACTTAGGAATAACTTGCCAAACCAGGACGTGTTTCCAGATTCAACGTGGTCGATCGTCAGAATCGCCTTGGCCCGTACATTCGTTCGATCTGTTTGTTCGGCAAGTCGGTCGATCCATGGCCCTACTTTTGCCGGAACGAAAAGCAATAAGTTGTTTTCATTACCCTGTTCAAAAATCCTGCTTAGTGAAGAAGCGGGAACGTCAGTGCCCGCAGACCGAATGATTTGAAATTTGGCTTCGCTACGAACATTCGTTGGAGCGGTTGCGCCATCTGCGCAGAAAGTAAATTCGGTTCCGAAACACTGGTTGTCCAGCATGGCAAAGGCAACCCCTGCATTGGCTTCGTCCTGGTCGCCAGCAACAAATGCCACCGCAATCCGTTCGGTTTCCGCAATGGACCGTTCGTGAGAACGAACCAGCAGACGGCCTGTGCGTGCGTATTGTTTCCATAAAACGAGTTTGAGCGGATCGCCTGCTCCGTAGTTTTTCATCTCGATCAAGTCGCCTTGGGGTTTACCCTCTGGATGAGGAATGGTGTCTCCAGCTTGTAGTTGCGAAATAAGTTGGACACTGGCTGCGCGACCCTGATTGGGCTCAATGGTGGCCGAAGCCGCGACTTTTTGCGTTAGTGAGATTTTGCATAGGCCGAGGAAATCACTCAGAACGAAGGTCCGAATGATCGCTTCGGAATAGCCTCGTTTTTCAGCCGTAGCTTCTTCGGTGACTTTAAAACCTTTAAAAACAAACCGAGAGTTCGTCATTTGTGGTGACTGCCAATTGGCTTTACTAACGATGAAAGGGTTTCTTAGTGCGATTGGTAATTTAAAGTCGGTTTGGGATGGGATACCAGAAATCATTTGAATCGGTTCGAAGTCTTGTGTTATTCTCCAGACCTTCAAGCGGATTGCGGTTGCCAAAACCATCAAGGCCAGCGTAGCGATTGCGACAAGACCAACCGTCGTTGCAACGAGGACAATCTGGTCCTGTTGCGTGATTCCAAAGCGCTGCCGCGCCCAAAACAGTAGAGGTACGATCACCAAGCCTGCCGCTGACAAGGGAATCCAGTTCAAAGCTACTCGTATCCCGAACAACGCTGGTCCAACGATCGGCATTTTCGCACAATGGCGAACAAGACTTTGAAAGCCGATCGTGGCCTTGGCGATGAGATTTGTACTCTCATTCAATCTGATTGTTGCCCTGCTCATGATTTGCCTTTTTACTTTTGGCAGACGGGTAATTTAAAGTGAATTGGGATCGTTGGTGGCAATTTCAACCAATAACAATGGGAAATAGGTTTGTGACAAAGAAGTTTCGTCTTTTGCAGGTTTCCAATCTTTAGTGGTAAATTAAACGACAAGGCACTCCCCGCAGCAGGATTCGATCCTCAAGATTGGCGGGACAAGCCAAGCTCGTACACGATCATTTCGTACGAAGGTCCAGAAAAATTACGCGGCCGCGCTGACGCTTGGCGATTCTCGTACAATCGCAACCGACTGGCCAACGGCACACCTGAAAACTGGGCGATCGTTTGCACTCAACTGGAATCGCTAACAGCCGATCAGACGGTGACGAACTGAGCGTGTCATGACAACCTCTTTTGCACTGAGATTGCGTAAGCCTTTGGCTGACGGCTAAAGGTTGTTGACGATCGGGTACTTATTTAGTGTGTTCGTAAGAGAGGATCGAAAATGTATGGTTCGTTGTTTGTCCATCTTCAGTGTTAGCGGTCTGGGTATAGAGGTGAGACACCTGATACAGCCCACGCTTTCCATCAGTTTCCCAACTTACAAAAAACCCTTGCAGGCCCTCTTCTCCAACCGGATACGCACTGCAATCTCTCTTACTCGCTTTTGCCTTAATGATTCCAATCACTTCTTTGTGAGCGGTATCCAGAAAAGTAAATGGGTCAAAGACTCCTTTAGTTGCAACCACCATTCGAAGGACTTCGACTGACACTCCACCACTGCCGGAAGACTGCCCAGGCATTTCGATTACAACTTCGTCTGAGGTGGAACTTTCAGCGATTTTGGAAATATTAAAATTCTTCAGAATCGATGGTTCAGAGCTCCCACCTTCAGAGCTCCCACCATTACAACCAGACAATGCAACAAACATAATAAAAATCAGGCTGAAGCGGTTCATAGCTTTTCGGTTCCCTTTGGTTGATTACTTTCAAAAGACAGATTGTTGAACATCGCCAGTGAATATCAAGGAAAATCCTGTCATACTCAAGAACAGGGAAGCCATGGGGAAGGAAAAGGATCGCAATATTTGCTTAACGCTATGCTCAAAAAGGACAAGTGTAAGTCAATACACTTTGCGCAATTAAACTCATGGCCAGCGTTGTGCTAAAAACAATTCTGAACTGGGCCTCAATTGATTTTGGATCTCAATTGATTTGCTTTCATGGCTACCGTTTACTAATCAAGCGGGAGGATTTGGATGTTTCGAAACCAGACTCTTTGGGTTTCGGCCTGCAACGCGATGTGACCGTGTGACAGTCGAAGGTTCGCACCTTGAGCCAGCAGCGGTTTGGCCTCTTTGCTTTTTGGATCCAGACGAGGATTCGTGTAACGCAAAACCTCTTTGCCTCGGACGTGATAAATACTCGAATACGGTTTCGGGCCACTTAAGAAACAGTTTGGTAACGAGAGATTAGCCATGTACTATTTTAAATAGCGAGAAAGGTTTCGAAACGTTACAAAACGCACCTAGTCGAGGGTTAGAAGCAGCTCGGGGAAAGAACCGGTCAATTGGAACCCGCCAATTGATGGCTATATTGAGACGTCTCGGTGATCGCTGCTGCGATTCATCCTCCCCAAACTTGTTTGGGGAGGTCTGCCCGCGATAGCGTAGCCGAGGAGGGGCTTGGTGTGACGAGTTGTTTCGTCGATCACGGAAGGCCCTCCCCGAAAATCGCTCGGCGCTTGATTTCGACCCTCCCAACTCTGTCGGGGTGGCGGTTCATCGAGGACCGTCGCTACGTTTTCTAAATGGTTTTAGGCAAGCGACTTGTCGCTACCCTTCCGACACAATGTCTCGGCCAACAAAATCACTAACGCGGCCAACAAGCAGGTTCCACTTAACAGCGTTATAAAGTGCCAAGCCAAACTGGTTTGCTCCCAGCCAATCAGGTCGCGAACCGTGAGCGTCGAAAAGTAATTGAAAATGGGAACCGCAAGTAGGACCTTTAACCAATTCTTTGACCTCGAACTTAGTTCTGTCATCGTTCGATCGCCAAAAAACATCAGCCCGACCCACGGCACAAAAACCAGCATACAGTCATAGCTGTGATGGTAGATCGACAACAGAATCGTTAATAAAGCGATCAGCGCCGTCACTCCGGTGACAGACGAATCTGATTCCGTGTTGGCTGATTTCCAGATCGCATAGCTGGGCACTATCAACAACGCGAACATCCCCACCAAATAAACGGTGTCGTGTGGAATCCAGTTGATCGCTCTGGCAAACATGCCCACCAAATCGACTCGCGTCCACGTGTTGATAGGGAATTCGGTTTCCTCGGTGTAAAAAACTTTTTGTGATTCTTGAATTCCTGTGAGAATCTCCGCAATTCCAACATCCTTGGCCAGCCAAGCCAAACCACCCACGCCTGTAATCGTGCAGAAAATAATCCCGATCAAAGCGGCTCGGAAATTTTTGCGCGCGAACATCAACACGATCAGCGGCAGGATATAGGTCGGCTTGCCCGAGGCGATCAACATCCCGAGTCCAGAAATGACGGGTCGGTCTTTGGCGAAGTGCAACGCGATCACCGAGCCCAGTACCAACTCAGCCGTATAGTACCCCGTAAACAAAGTGATATGACCTGGGCGTGAAGCCAGCAAAACGCAACTAACCAGCAACCACCAAAACCAGTTTGGACTTCCCCGGGTCACCTGAACGGTGAACAAAGCAAACAGTAACAACAAAGCCGTGTTGAAGATGAAAAACGCAATGTCCGCCGAGTGCAAATCGAAACACGTAAACGGTAGATGAATCACAAAACTGAAAGGTGGACAAGTTCTCGCTGGCGATGGAACGGGGTAATCCTCCATCAATTGTGTGGAGTAAGGACTCTCCCCTTTGCGAAACGCAAGAGCCGGATAATACGCCCCGCAGTGAAAGTCGAAATGTCCACGATCGGACCAATCAAAACTGTCGGAGGGTTGCGAATACTGTGAATAAGTTCGATAGGCGGTCGCACCTATCAACAGGCAGGCGCAGACTAAAAGTCCTGCGATTGCCAGCGAGCTGTTCTCAAGGTTTTTGAGTTTTGCAAACCGGTTCGTTCGCAATTTTGATTTCATAACACGTGCCGAATTGTGAGTCGTTCAGGAGCCAAGTTCGACTCCATCAAACAACCAATTCTAATCACAAGTCTGGTCGAATCGGAGCAACCGTGGCGGTTAACAATCTAACATCTATTTCTTAGAACAACCCGTTCAATCTGCAATACCGGCACGACCATTGTATTTACCGCTGGCCAGAGCTAACGAATCTTCGCTTTTAGACAGTTGAACCAAATCTGGGCTGAAAACCGTTTGAAATGAAGAGCATTCATGCCCGTTTTTTCAGGGGATCATCCATTTTTAGAACCTACATTTTCTGGAAGAGATCTTTTCAACCCCCTACCTAATTACAGTGATTTCCATATCCACCAACTGGAACGATGAGAGTGTGCAAACCGTTACGCAATGGGCGAAAGCGGTTTTCCCATCAGGCTCGCAAACTCTCTTACGACAGCGAAACGATGCACAGGTCGTCTCTGACCTCAATCCTAACGCAACGCGCCGACAGCGAGAATTTGCAGAAGGACGAGCGTGCGCGCAAACACTACTCAAACACTGGAACGTTACCGAAGAGGTAGGCGTTGGCGAAGACCGCGCGCCGATTTGGCCGGATGGTTTCACAGGATCCATTTCGCACACCGACCACTGGATATGGTCCGCAGTGACTAATTCCGATCAGAATCCATCACTGGGAATCGATACAGAAATCGTTGTAGATGAAAAGACTCGCAAGATGCTTTACGACGACATCCTTACCGAACAGGAACGGATGGTCGTTCAATCACTTGGGCTAGGCCCTGAACTGACATTCACTTTGGCATTTTCAGCTAAGGAATCGTTTTACAAGTGTTGGTATCCGATCACGAGGGAATTTTTTGGATTCCGACAGGCCGCTATCGAGTCCTGTACTGAAACCACAGTTCGCATCGTATCGCTTGTTTCCAATCCCAATTTTAAGCTCACACCAAATTGGTTGGACGTTCACTACCTCGTGACTGACCAGGACGTTTTCACGGCAACATGGATGGAGCGACAGGAATAATTAAGATGAACCTTCACGAGATCTACGAACAAGTCAACAAGCCGACTCAAATTGAGTTTCCAGCTCAATCGTTACACGAGTTGATCGAATTGCAAGCGGCAAGTACGCCGGATGCGATTGCAGTCGTCAGCGGTAGCCAGCAGCTGACCTATCGTGAGTTGGATGAGAAAAGTAACCAACTGGCGAACTACTTGCGCTCGCAAAAAGTTGGAGCGGGCGATTTGGTTGGGCTTTGTTGCAACCGAGACGTGAATACACCCGCGCTGTTGGTCGGCATCATGAAATCGGGAGCCGGTTATGTGCCGTTGGATCCTGATTATCCCGCGGAGCGATTGGCCTATATGGTTGAGAACTCCGAAGTCAAGCATATTATCGCGAATCGGGAACAAGCCGAACTCACTCGCGACTTTACAACTCCTCTCACATTCGTTGATCAGGATTGGGATAAAGTCGCCGCTGCCGGAAAACGACCTGTCGATTCCAATGTGGATCCACAAATCGATATCGCTTACGTGATTTACACCTCCGGTTCAACGGGCAAGCCAAAAGGGGTCCGTGTCCAGCACAGTGCGGCGGTCAATCTCTTGTGTTCGATGGCCAAGGTACCCGGTTTTACCGCCGAAGATCGGATCATGGCGACCACAACACTTTCTTTTGATATCAGTGTCATGGAGATATTCCTGCCTCTGATCGTCGGAGGTTCTGTTGCCGTGGTCGATCGCGCTACCGCAAAAGACTCAGTCGCGTTAGTGGAAGCTATGTTCGACTACGAAGTCAATTTTATGCAAGCCACTCCCGCGATGTGGCGGATGATTCTGGAAGCCGATTTCCGAGGCCAAAAAAACGTTCGATTCGCAACTGCGGGCGAGCCATTACCACGCGACCTGATTCGGCCTTTGTTGGATCGGTGTAGTGAGCTCTGGAATCTATACGGACCCACAGAAACGACCGTCTACTCAACCGCTGCCCAAGTCACAACGGACGAAGGTCGGATTCTTATCGGCCGACCGATCGCCAACACGCAGGTCTATATCGTCAACGATGCCAACGAGCTGTGCCCTTACGAAACCGAAGGCGAATTGTTGATTGGCGGCGAAGGCGTAACGCTGGGCTACCTGAAGCGAGACGATCTGAACGCTGAAAAGTTTATCGATTTTAACGGCTCAATAGTCTACCGAACTGGCGATCTGGCCAAGCTGACCGAAGACGGGCAGATCTTTCATATGGGCCGGATGGACAATCAAATCAAATTCAATGGTCACCGAATCGAGTTAGGTGAAATCGACGCGTCGATGGCGACACAACCCGGTGTACGTCGTGCGGCTGCCGTGGTTCGCGAAGACCGGCCAGGTGACAAGCGAATTGTGGGTTATCTGTTGGCTGATGAAAACGGGAAACCTGATGTTGCTGCGATTCGCGCTGAGATATCAAAAAGCCTGCCTGAGTATATGGTGCCGAACTTGATCGTAGTGGTGGATGAGTTTCCACATACGCCCAGTGGAAAACTGGATCGCAAGTCGTTTCCACCTCCCTCGACCAAACGTCCCGATATCGGCACAGATTTCGTCAAACCGAAAACAAAGCAAGAGAGGCAGCTTGCCAGAATTTGGGCCGATCTTTTGCAGTTGGACAAAGTCGGAACACGAGACAACTTTTTCGAGTTGGGCGGGAATTCGATCCGGGCCGGTAAGTTAGTGGCTCGAGCGAAACAGGAGATGGGAATCTCTGTTTCCAGCGCAGAGTTCTTTGACAATCCGACAATCAACTCGTTTTTGAAAATCGCTGTCGAGACCGCCAGCGACAGCCAAAACAAGACGCATGAGAATCCCGCTGCTGAAAAAGATTCTTATTCAGGACAATATGCGATCGTCGGTATGGCCGCGCGGATGCCGGGTGCGGACGATCTAAACCAGTTTTGGGACAACCTGGTCAACGGTCGCGAGTCGATTACCGTTTTCGAACCGGGTGAACTGGACTCAACTCTTGATCCCCGTGACACGAACGACCCCAATTACGTTCCGGCTCGAGGAATTATTGAGAACGCGGATCACTTTGACGCTCGATTCTTTCGAACACCTCCTCGCAATGCCGAGCTGACTTGCCCTCAACAACGGATCTTGTTGGAGCTGGCGTGGACCGCGCTGGAGGATGCAGGAATCGTTCCTGAAAAATCTGATGAAACGATCGGAGTTTGGGCAGGCACTTATACGACCTCCTACTTCGTTAAAAACATTTTGACGAACCCGGAACTTGTCCGCCAAACGGGTGAATTTCAGGTCGGCGTATACAACGAGAAAGATTACATCGCGACCCGAGTCGCGCACGCGTTGAATTTGACCGGTCCTGCGATCAATGTGAACACGGCCTGTTCGACTTCGCTTGTAGCGTTGATCGAAGCGTGTAAATCGCTCGACGCCGGACATTGTGACGTCGCATTGGCGGGTGGAGCATCGGTTACTTTCCCTCAAAACAGCGGCCACTTGCACCAAACGGGTAGCATTTTTACACCCGATGGTCACTGCCGACCTTTCGATGCTAAAGGCGCGGGGACTTTGTTCAGCGACGGAGCCGGATTGGTTGTCGTCCGCCGTTTGGAAGATGCTGTTGCCGCAGGCGATCGTATCTACGCGGTCGTCAAAGGCTTTGGAATCAACAACGATGGGGGTGAGAAAGCAAGTTTTTCCGCACCCAGTATTACTGGCCAATCGAACGCAGTTGCGATGGCTCATGAGATGGCCAACGTCGATCCCAAGACGATTGGCTACGTCGAAGCTCACGGAACGGCGACCCCGATTGGCGATCCAATCGAAGTTGCCGCATTGCGTCGTGTTTTCGAGAAACAGGACGAGCAACAACCCAAACAGTACTGTGCAATTGGAAGCGTCAAAGGCAACATCGGTCACACCGTTGCCGCAGCCGGCGTTGCCGGTTTGATTAAAGCTGCCATGGCACTTCATGACGAACAAATTCCAGCTACGTTGCACTACGAGAACCCGAACCCACAGCTTGATATTACCAACAGTCCGTTTTACGTTTGCAACTCGCTTACCCCGTGGCAACGCGGCGAGCAGCCTCGCCGGGCAGGAGTCAGCTCGTTTGGCGTGGGCGGCACGAACGCTCATATTTTGCTGGAGGAAGCTCCACAAACCGGCGATCAGAGTCCACAAAGTAATTCGAACGAACTGCCGATTTCGATTTTGCCAGTCTCTGGAAAAACAGAAGAAGCTCTGACTGCAAACGTAGATAACCTCGTTCAATGTTTAAACCACGGCGATACTTCGGTACAGCAAACAGCACAAACACTACAACTTGGCCGCGACGAATTTACTTATCGAGCCGCGATCGTCACCGATTCTGTTGCTGAAGCGACCGAAATGTTGACTGAGAAAAAACCGCCTCGCTACATGAAGCGGAAATCGTCAGCGGCTCCGCGAGATATCGTTTTTATGTTCCCCGGTCAGGGTTCACAATACGTTCGCATGGGACAAAACCTTTACGAGCACTCAGAGGTGTTTAAAGAGAACCTGGACCGTTGTGCCGAGATTCTGTTACCACTGCTGGATCGCGATCTTCGAGACGTTCTGTTTCCTGAAGCGGGCGACGAAGAGGCTTCAACCGAAATTTTACGGAACACTCAGTTCACACAACCTGCTTTGTTTGCACTTGGCTACTCGCTGGCTCAAGTCTGGTTGGAGTGGGGTGTGCAACCGGAAGCGTTGATGGGTCACTCGATCGGCGAGTTTGCTGCGGCCTGTACCGCAGGCGTGTTCTCGTTAGAGGACGGATTGAAAATGATCGCCGAACGGGGCCGCGCGATGCAGGCTTTGCCGGGCGGCAGCATGATGAGCGTACGGCTACCAGGCGCCGAAGTCGAAGGGATGTTGTGGGGCGATATGGCGATCGGCTCCTACAATGGCCCCAGCCTGTGCGTCGTCGCGGGACCAGATGATCAAGTCGCCGAGCTTCAATCCAAACTGGAATCGCAAGAAGTCGTTTGTCGACACTTGCATACTTCACACGCTTTCCATTCGCCCATGATGAACGAGATCGTTGATCCGTTTGCCGAATTTATCAGTCAATTCAAGTTGTCCGCTCCTGAGATTCCAATCCTGTCGACCGTTACAGGCGAGTGGATGAGCGACGAGCAAGCGACAGACCCACAGTATTGGGCGGAACATTTACGCAAGCCAGTCCGTTTCTCGGATGCAGTTTTGAAAATGTGGAGCGAAGAAGACGACGAAGGTGACCCAGATCGTATTTTGATCGAGCTGGGTCCTCGACGGACTTTGGCTACGCTTTCCAAGCAACACGCTACCGACCCCAAGAACCAGATCGCAATTCCGACGTTGTCCAACACTTCCGAAGGCAACGCGGAGTGGATCAGCATGTTGTCCGCCGTAGCCCAATTGTGGCTGGCCGGTGCCGAAATCGACTGGACTCGTTTAAGCAGTGATGGTCAACCCAGAAACCGAACTCATTCGAGTTTGCCAACTTACGCGTTCCAGCGAAAGCGATATTTCGTAGCGCCTGGAGCTACCCAAAACAATTCAACCGTGGGTTCGATTCCGTCTGAATCGTTACCTGTAACAAACCAACCCGTTCCTGCAGCAAGGTGTGCGACTTCGCCTGCCGAACTGCCTAATCAACAACCTGTGAACTCGCAAGCGGAGACTATTCCCATGAGCCGTATTCCTAACATTGTTTCCAGTATCCACGACGTTTTCGAAAACTGTTCAGGTTTCGACTTGAGCGAATTTGATGGCGATACCACCTTCTTTGAGATGGGCCTCGATTCGCTTGTGCTGACTCAGACAGCGACTGCTTTGAAAAATGAGATGGGAACCGAAGTTACTTTCCGACAACTGTTGGAGGAAACAACAACGGTCGATTCGCTCGCCGCTTGGTTGGACGAGAATCTACCGGCCGACAAGTTTGCTGCCGAAGCTGCACCAGCACCGGTCGCGCAAGTAGCCGATGTTGCACCGGCTGCGACACAACCAGTTGCAACACAGCCTGTTGCTCAAACGCCAATTCAATCCCCGACACCAGCGCCAGTGGCTCCATTGGCTCACCCTCCTGTTCCAACCGTTGCAGGTGATGCCGCGCAAGCGATTGTTCAGGAACAATTGCGACTGATGGCGGCTCAATTGGAGATGTTGACCAACAGCGGCTCGGCCAATCCAACTTTAGCCGCTCCTGCACAGCCTACAAACGCAGTGGTTCAACCCACAGCTCCACAACCAGAGGCAAACTCGCCTGCTTGTGCGACCAATTCGAAACCTGCGGCCAATTCAAAACCTGCGGCCGATGATTCAGAAGAGCCGGCCAAGAAAGCGAAGCGGTTCTCGACAGTTAAGTTGAACGAAACCGATCTAACCGCCGAGCAACAATCGTTCCTGGACGAAGTGATTCGCATGAACTGTGCGATGATGCCTAACAGCAAAGCTTACGCGCAAACACATCGTCAATACATGGCCGATCCGCGTACCGTTTCTGGCTTTCGCCCCAACATGAAAGAGATGACTCACCCGATCGTCATGGAACGGTCACAGGGGACTCAGCTGTGGGACATCGACGGAAATCAATACACCGATTTCACGTGCGGATTTGGTTCGAACCTGTTAGGCCATACACACGAGATCACGGTCAAAGCGATTACCGAACAAGTCCAAAAGGATTACGCAATTGGCCCTCAATCTCCTTTGGCTGGCGAAGTCGCGAAACTGTTTTGCGAACTAACCGGTAACGAGCGAATGGCTTTCTCGAACACAGGTTCGGAAGCGGTCCTCGGCTGTACGCGACTTGCTCGTAATGCCACCGGTCGTGACCTGATCGTCATGTTCAACGGTGACTATCACGGCATTTTGGACGAAGTGATTGCCCGCGGAAGCAAAAAGCTGAAGAGCTTTCCAGCGGCTACTGGTATCCCTCGCGAACACGTTGGTAACACTTTGATCCTCGACTACGGGACCGAAGAGACTTTGCAAATCATTCGTGAGCGGATGGACGAGATCGCCGGGATTCTGGTCGAACCTGTCCAAAGTCGAATGCCTGAACTGCAGCCTCGCGAGTTTTTGCAAGAGCTGCGAAAGATGACCAAGAACGAGCCGACCGCTTTGATTTTCGACGAAGTGATTACCGGTTTGCGAATCGGACTTGGCGGCGCTCAAGAACATTTTGGCGTGCGGGCCGATCTTGCCTCGTACGGAAAAGTCGTCGGCGGCGGAATGCCGATCGGTGTGGTTGCGGGTAAAGCAGAATACATGGCAGGTCTGGATGGCGGTTATTGGCAGTACGGTGACGATAGCCGTCCCGAAGCAGGCATGACTTACTTTGCCGGAACGTTTGTCCGACATCCACTGACACTGGCCGCGTCACGCGCGATTATGCAGCACCTGAAAGAAGGTGGTCAGTCGATGTACGATCGACTTAATGGGCTGTCTCAGTACCTGGCCGACGAGATGAATAAAGTCTTTAAAGAGTTGGACGCACCTCTCTTCCTGGCTCATTTCGGATCGTTGTTCAAAATCCAGTTCCATCAAGAGTTGGTTTATAGCGAACTGTTCTTTGCCGGCTTGCGTCGTCGCGGCATGCACATTTGGGATCATCGCCCTTGTCTGCTGACGCTGGCTCACGAAGAGTCTCATGTGGATGAATTGGCTCGAGCTACGTTCGACACGATCGTTGAATGTCAACGGTACGGGTTTATGCCAGGTGAGGGATACCAAAACGTCTCGACCGAGATGGACGAAAATCGCCCGCCTCAAAAAGGAGCGAAAATCGGAAACGATAAAAACGGCAAACCGGGTTGGTTTGTTCCGGATGCATTGAATCCTGGCCAGTTTATTCAGGTCGGTATGACAACGCCGCAATAGTTGCCTGTTGGTTCGTAAGCGAACGGGCCATCTAGCTACTGACAGCGATCTATTGAACACACTTAATCAAACTTCGATTGAAAAATGAGTACAACCAACGACAACTCGCTTACTGATTCACCGGCACTTGTGTCGGTACCTGCGGCTTCTGAGCAGGAATCAGGGCAGGACTTTACCGCTACCGAAGCTCAGCTGGAAGTCTGGCTATCCAGTCAACAAAGTGTAGAGGCGAACTGCGCCTACAACGAAATCAGCTCCTTGACTTTGCGAGGCAAGCTGAATGTGGCCAGTTTGCAGCGGGCAATGGAACAAGTCGTCGAGCGAAATGCTGCCCTTCGATCAACATTCAGTGCAGATGGTCAGCAGGTTATCGTTCACGATGAAGCCAGGTTTGGATTCGAATTGCTTGATTGGAGCGGAGAGGCTCGCGCCGATTTGCCAGCTTTGGAATTGGAAACCGTACAGCGTTTAGCTTGTACTCCATTCGATTTGGTAAACGGTCCCTTGCTTCGTTTCGTCGTTCAGAAGATGGACGATTCGAACCACAAGATAACTTTTTCTGCTCACCACATTATCCTCGACGGATGGTCGCTTTGGGTTCTTTGCCGCGATTTGGGACATTTTTACGATGTCCTGTCAGGAGTCGAAGTCGAACCGTTACCGCCAGCACACCAATACTCTGACTACGCAAAAGCGATGGAAGAGTATTTTGTTTCGGAAGAGGGACAGAAGGACGAAGCGTACTGGGTCGAGCAATTTTCTGATTCGATTCCTGTTTTGGATCTGCCTACAGAAAACCGACGGCCCAATGTGCGCAGCTACTTTGGTCGACGGTACGATCATGTGTTCTCATCAGACCTGATCGAAAAAGTTCGTAAGATCGGCGCTAAATCAGGTTGCAGTCTCTACAACATCATGCTTGCCGCGTTCAACGCCTACGTGTCCCGGTTGAGTGGCAACGACGATTTCTGTGTTGGTATTCCAACTGCTGGGCAAGCTGCCATGGATCAGACCGAATTGATCGGTCACTGTGTCAACACGTTGCCGTTTCGAACCCAAATTGATACGAGTAGTTCCTTTACGGATTACATGAAACAGGTCCGTACCGAGTTGCTAAACGCCCTGGACCACCAGCGTTACTCTTACGGTACACTCCTTCGCAAACTGGCTCCGCCACGTGATCCCAGTCGCCCACCTATGCTGAGCATATCGTTCAACATTGACCCAGTTATCGACGCCAGCCAAATGGGCTTTGAGGGTTTGGATGTTGCTGTTGAGCCACGTAGTTTTGAGAACTTTGAATGGTTCATCAACGGAGTGATTCAAACGGACAAGTCGGTTGAGATGCAAGTGCAATACAATGCCGACCTGTACTCAACCAATTCGATGCAGTTTTACTTCGAGGGTTTTGCAGCGTTTCTAAATGCAATTGCTGCTCAGCCTGAAGCCTCGATCGTGGACCTGCCGGTAATGAGTGTTCCGCAGCGACAACAAGTGATTGTCGACTGGAACGAAACGACCATGGAGTATCCACTGGATGCGACGTTGGATTCAGAGTTCAGTCGCCAAGCTACCGAGACTCCAGAAAAAATCGCGGTTCGTTTTAAAGATACCGAGCTGACTTACGCAGAAGTCGAAACCCGATCCAACAAAATCGCACGCTACTTGCAATCACAAGGTGTCAAAGCTGGCGATCTGGTCGGAATCTGCGTCGAGCGCAGTGAGCGAATGTTGGTTTACCTTTACGGCCTGCTAAAATCCGGAGCCGGATATGTTCCGTTAGATCCTGCTTATCCCAGCGATCGACTGCAATACATGTGCGATCACTCTGGTCTGAAGTTGATCGTCACCGAAGACGATTTGAAAGAGCGTGTTGCTGAGTTCAACAAGCCGCAGATCGAAATCGATACACTATCTGACGAGATCGAATCGCTTGATTCTGCTCCTGTAGAGAACGATGCCTCTCCGGCTGATATTTGCTACGTAATTTATACATCAGGATCTACGGGCAAGCCGAAGGGCGTGCAAGTTCCTCACGGTCCTGTTGTTAACTTTCTGTACGCCATGCAGCAGACGCCCGGATTTACAGCGGATGATTCTGTTCTGGCGGTCACTACACTTTCGTTTGACATTGCAGTCCTCGAACTTTACCTACCGACTGTTTTCGGCGGGACTGTTGTCATCATGGATAGCCAAAGTGCCTCCGATGGCAAACTGTTAACACAAGCGTTGGTCGACAACGACATTTCCCTTTTGCAAGCGACGCCTGCTACGTGGCGATTGATGATCCAATCCGGTTGGACTGGCAAGTCCGACATGAAAGTCCTCTGCGGTGGCGAACCGATGCCCAGCGATTTGGTTCAACCGTTGTTGGAGCGTTGTAGCGAGCTTTGGAATATGTACGGTCCCACAGAGACCACCGTTTGGTCGGCCGCGTTCCAAATCAAATCGGCAGATGCTCCGATTCTGATCGGTAAACCGATTGGCAACACTCAGATCTACATTCTGGATGCCAACGGCAACGAAGTTCCAGTTGGATCCGAGGGCGAAGTTTTCATCGGCGGTGCCGGCGTCACGTTAGGCTATCGAAATCGACCAGATTTGACCGACGAACGATTCATAGAGAACCGATACCGAAGTCCTTTTGTCGACTATGTAAACGATCGACTGTACAAAACAGGGGACCTTGCCCGCTATCGGTTTGACGGAAATATTCAGTTCCTCCGCCGTAACGATAAACAGGTCAAAGTTCGCGGATTCCGTATCGAGCTTGGTGAGATCGAACAAAACATCGAAACCCATTCGGCAATTCAGCAAAATGTCGTGATCGTTCGGGAAGATACGCCCGGCGACACCCGTTTGGTGGCCTACTTTGTGACCAGTTCAGATCAGTCGGTTTCGGCAAGCGAATTGCGCGATCATTTGCGAGCTTCTGTGCCTTATTACATGGTGCCGCAAAACTTCGTTCAGTTGGAAGCGATGCCGCAAACTAACAATGGTAAGATCGACTACAAGGCGTTACCCGCACCTGGTATCGAAGCAAACGCATCGGATCAGGGTCAGGCCGGCCCCGAAACGTCTGCTGAAAAGTTCATGTACAAGTTGTGGTCTGAGGTTTTGGAAACCGACGATATCGGGTTGAACGATACGTTCTTTGACGTGGGTGGTCACTCGCTGTTAGTTATGAAAGTTATCACGACGGTAAATGATGAAACGGGAATCAAGCTTGGACCTCAAGATTTTCTCGTATGCACATTGCAGCAGTTGTCCGAAAAGTTGAACGAGTCTTACGCGTTCAAAGGCCAATCAGAAGTTGAGACAGAAGCTGAACCCAAAGAGGTTTCGAAAAAGGAATCGAAAACTGGCAAAGCGGTAGATCCGGCGACTGTGGCCCAGAACGATCAAACTGAAAACGTTGAACAAGTTCAGTCGGAATCCACCTCCGAATCCAGCAAAGGTAAACAACGCAAAGGATGGCTGCGGAACCTGAAAGGATTTTGGGACTAATTATGCAACCGTTATTCTTCGGCAACTCGAACCACCCCCTTTACGGCGTGTATCACAAGCCGCACAGGGCCAACGATTTGGCTCCGCGCGCGGTCGTGATTTGTTCGCCGCTTGGCCAAGAGTACATCCGTTCGCATTGGAATGGAAAACTGCTTGCCAAGCAATTGGCTCGCAGCGGCGCGCATGTGCTCCGCTTTGACTTGACAGGCCACGGTGATTCAGCAGGAAAGATCCGCGACCTGAAATCGTTGCAGCCTTGGATCAACGATGTAGGTCAAGCTATCGCTTGGGTACGTAAAAAATCGAATGCAGACAACGTTATGTTGATTGGACTTCGGTTTGGAGCAACTTTATCAGCGCTGACCGCAATGCAACGTGACGATGTTCATTCATTGGTCGCCTGGGAGCCTGTCGTCGATGGCTTGAGCTACTTGAGGAACCTGCGAACCATGCATGCCAAGATGATGGATCTTTGGGTTACCGCGATGAAGACACCAAACGATTTGGAGAAAGAAGAGATACTCGGGTTCAATTTCAAACGTCAGCTTTTGGATGAAATCGAGCAGACCAAATTGGACTTGAGCAAGCTCTATCTGCCCCAGTTGATCGTTGATTTGAAATCGAATCGCCAGAGTTTTTCGCACACAGAGCCCAGTTTGCAACGAGTTGTTCGGACAGATGATGAAGCGGCTTGGAATCAATTGTTGACAATGGAGACGGCTTGGTTGCGTCCTCAAACCAATCGGTTGATCGTTAAAACGGTTGCTGACATGTTTGACCGCTTGAAAAGAATCGGTGCATTGACCGTTTCCAACAATAACGAAATGGTAGGGGCTGTCTAATGAAAGAAACCGTTTGCCAATTCGGGCCTGACAGTAGCTTGGTCGGGATTTTATGTACGCCCGACGAGTCGGTTCGCGTTGAGGGTGCGCCGGTCGCGCTGATTTTAAACGCAGGGATCGTGCATCACATTGGTCCGTTCCGATTTCATGTTGACATGGCGAGGTTACTGGCTGCTGCGGGATTCTCGAGCTTGCGAATTGATATTTCCGGGCTGGGCGATAGCGAGACTCGTACTGGGAAACTATCGAAGAAGAACCGCGCTGTACAAGACGCTGCCGACGCGATGGACTTTTTGACTCGTGAAACCGGAACCGATCGTTTTGTTTTGGTGGGTCTGTGTAGCGGTGCGTTCAATGCACATCAGGTTGCAATCGGTGACTCGCGAGTCGTTGGAGCCGTATTTTTTGACGGCATCGTTTTTCGCACACTTGGATATTACTTTCGCCACTACGGGTTGCGATTTCTCAAGCCGCGTTTTTGGCGAAATGCAATTCGCCGAAGGGTCATTGGCGAACCGCTTTCTAACGAACAAGATGGTGAAACGCTGGGTGAGAGTGAGTTCTTTGAGGTCGAAAAATCTTGTCAGGAAGTTGCTGCCGAAATTTCACAGCTGGCCGATCGAGGTGTGCGAATGTTGTTCGTCTACACGGAGGGATTCGAAGATATTGCCAGTGCGGGTCAGTTTCGAAAAATGTATGGTATCAAGCCAGACGATCAGGTGCAGGTCGAGTATTTTCACGAAGCCGAGCACACATTTCGACTATCCCAGAATCGAAGCATGGCATGCGGACGTCTGCGGGATTGGTATGCCAGCCAGTTCGCTCAGGTTGCAGCCGCAGTTAGTTAACTTTGTTGTCAATCAATTATTAATTGCCCCTGTTGCTGTTGAAGCTGTCCGATTAAATTACTGAAGGTCAGCAACAAATCTAAGTGTTCCATAAATTGAATTTGGACAGGCAGTTTTTGGAGGCCATGCCATCTTTACCCCTCCACTCTTTAATGGCAGGCGAACGTGAAAGCGATTCAGCTTCTGGAACCCAAGAATTTTCAAGTCATTGAGATCGATCCGCCTGCGGCTCCTGCTGCTGGCCATGCGATAGTTCGTACACATCGAATGGGAATCTGCGGCACGGACTATAGCGGCTATTTGGGAAAGATGCCTTTCTTTCGGTACCCTCGAATTCCTGGCCACGAGCTTGGCGTTGAGGTGATCGCGGTTGGCGAGGGTGTGACCAACGTTTCGCCCGGCGATCGTTGCAGCGTTGAGCCCTATATGAACTGCGGCCAGTGCTACGCATGTCGAAAAGGCAAAATGAATTGCTGCGATGCGTTGAACGTGATTGGAGTCATGATCGATGGTGGGCTGTGTGAGCAATTCGCAATCCGCGCGGACAAGCTTCACTCGTCAAAGAGTTTGGACTACGAGCAATTGGCGTTGGTCGAAACGCTGGCGATCGGTTGTCATGCTACCGATCGCGGTGCACCAGAGTCGGGTGAACATGTGTTGGTCATCGGGGCCGGCCCGATCGGGCTGGCAACGCTGGAATTCACTCGGTTGACTGGAGCAACCATCACGGTAATGGACAGGGTGCAATCGCGATTGGACTTTTGCCGTAAGACCTACGGCATTGAGAATACGGTCCAGTTCAAAGGGGACGGTTCGGAATTGGAGGAGATCAAATCGATCACAGGTGGCGATCTTTACTCGGTTGTTACGGACGCAACCGGTAGCAACCACTCGATGTCCAATGCATTGAATTATGTCGCTCAGACGGGCAAGTTGGTTTACGTGGGTATCAGCACTCAGGAAGTCAGTTTCAACCATCCGACGATGCACCGCCCCGAAATGACACTGCTGGCCTCGCGCAACGCGATGCCGGGTGACTTTAAAAGGATCATCGGACTGATCGAAGATGGAACGATCGATACCGATCCTTGGATCACACACCGCACCTCGTTCGACACGGTAATCGAGGAATTTGAAACGTTTACCCAGCCCGAATCCGGCGTAATCAAAGCAATTATCGCAGTTACCTAATAAGGGGCTTCTAGCCGAGATCGCTATTATCAACTCCGGTTTGCGGCTTGGGAATCCTACCTTAATAGGGTTTTTAAGTGTTTTGCCGTGTGACTGAAATTTGGTTCGAAACAACTTTCCGACTAGATAGTTTAAGGTTTCGAATTAGACTTGCCCTTGGATCGGCGACATGCACACCCTATCGGATCGGCAAGTGGATCAGGTATTTTTTAAGGAGATAAGACAATGCGATATTTTTTGTGGTCGCTCGTGATTGGGTTGCTGTTGGTTGCCGAGGCGGATGCTCAACGGCGAGGCGGCGGTATGCGAGGTGGACGAGGTGGACGAGGCGGGCAAGATAGCGGGCTAAAGGTCGCCGAACTTGCGCCGACGTTTGTTCTTAAGTCACTTGATGGCGAGTCAGTAACCGATTTGGATGTAATACGACAGGAAAAACCGGTCGTTCTTTTCTTCGGCAGTTACACATGACCTCCCTTTTTGAACCAGGTTGGTTCAATGGAAAAAATGTATCAGCAATACAAAGATATTGCCGAGTTTCGTTTAGTTTACATTCATGAAGCCCATGCTATGGATAGCAATCGCCCCACTAGATTGGCCGAACAAAAGGGCATTAAGAACCACACAAATTACGAAGAACGATGCTCTTCGGCTCAAATTCTCCTTGAAGAGGGGAAATTAACGATGCCTATGTTGATCGACAAAATGGACAACTCGACCAATGGGGCGTATAGCGCTTTGCCTGATCGAGTTTTTCTGGTTCGCACAGATGGTCGATTGGCAGTAGCCGCCGCGCGCGGGCCATTTGGATTCGGGCCTGGACTGGATGCCGCCGAAGAGTGGTTGGAGAATTTCCAGGAATCTGGCGAAGAGCCGGAGTTGTCACCTGAAGCGATCGAAAAAGCGGACCGAGCAACCGCAGCACGACAGGCAAAGCTGAACCGAGAAACGGCGCGACAGGTCGAAAAGATCTCTGGCGATTGGACTGTTACAAACGTTTCGGAAGGCAAAGAAACGACTGGTAGCCTAAATTTTTCAGTTGAGGAGAGTCAGGCCGCTGGAGTAGGTGCGATGGGCAGTTCCGAGTGGCAATTGGAGAACATTCGCTTCAATGGAACTCAACTGTCGTTTAACTTCATGGACGGCGAAACTCGGGTTAGCTTTAGCGGCAAGTTCGATGGCACTCAAATCGTGGGCCAGCTGGAATTTGGCGAAAAAACTATTGAAAGTACTATGTCCAGAGTCAAAACGCCGTAAGACCGGTATCAGACAAAAGGAAATGGAAGCATGAAACAACCTGTTATTGTGATGGCATTGGTAGTAGCCGTGAACCTTGCAATCATGTGCTTCCATTCACCTGTACTGGGGCAATTAACTTTAGATCCTTCTAACTCTGAAAGCCAAGTTCCTCGGTTTGGGGCGGGAGACCACATTTTATTGGTGGGAGACTCCTTCACAAATGATAGAAATTCTGATTGGGCTGGCAAAGTCAGGTCAGAGGCGGATTTTAGGCTGACCTTCTTCTCGGCGGCTGGCAGATCCGTTTATCTAATGAACCGGCTTTTTGCTGATCAGTATACGCCAGATACATATGACGCAGTGGTGATTGCCGGTGGAGTCAATGATATAAGTGGGCGACGAAATTCTGCAAGTCAGATACAAGCGTCGATACAGGGCATTATTGATCAAACAAATGGTGAGCACATCATCCTAACCACAATACCACCCTCAGCAGGACGAGTTGGTATTTGGAATTCAACAATGCAAGCAACTGCAGATGAATTGGATGCCTGGGTGATTAACAAGGCGGCTTCTTCTGACTCGGTGAGCCTGTTCGACATAAGGTCGATTCTAGATGTAAATGACGATCAAATAATCGACCCAGAGTTTGCATCCCCAGATAACTTTCACCCGCAAAGTTGCCCGCTAGGTCGAGAGTGCGGAATGTCAGTGATTGCGGATCGATTTATCAGCCAGTTCACGGAAACGGTGATGTTGGGCGATTGCAACTTTGACCGGTCTGTAGACTTTGGGGACATTGCTCCCTTCGTTTCGTTTATTGTCCTATCTACTTACGTAGATGAGGCAGATGTCAATCAAGATGGCAATGTTAACTTTTCGGATGTCTTACCGTTTATTGATTTGCTAACTGACGATTAAGCAACTGGGCAAAGACAAGCTCGACTGGTTTGGCATAAAGCCCAGTTAATTTTGTCTCGATGTAGAGCCGATTCCTTTAGTCGCAGTTCCCTGCTAACACCGTTTGGTCGTTAGATATGTGAAACTGCATGGTGGTTTATGAGACAATCTAGGTCGATTTTATCCAATGGATGTTCTTGAACAACAGGCGCTGATTAACAAGGCGACGCGAGATCAGTGGGACCTTTACCAGTCACATCGAGACAGGATCAACCATCTGGTGATTGGTGTCAGGAAACAGTTTCCTGATGATTCCGCGCCGACTCTGGCAGTATTGGGAGTCGGCAATGGAAACGATATCGATTTGAAAATGCTTTCGCAGCATTTTGCGAAAATTCACCTGTTTGATTGTGACCCAAACGCTCTCGATTTTTTAAAGCAGAGGCAATTGACGGATTGGGCCGCTGGTGATCGGGTCGTAATTGAACCCGCCGTCGATTTGACCTCAATAGCGGATACGCTGAACCAGCTTCCGACACCGCTATCGGAACCGTTCGTCGCAAAAATTCTGGAGGAAGCAACCGAACCAGATGCGTTGGAGGGGCGAAGCTTTGATGTTGTTTTATCTAGCTGTATGTTGACGCAACTGTTAGCGTCGGTTGTAGAGTCGTTTGGAGACGATTCTGCTTACAAGAACGACATGATGCTCGCGGTTCGCAACGGTCATGTAAAACTGATCAGCCGTTTGGTAAAGCCCAATGGTGTGGGGGTGCTGGTTTCAGATTTTGTTTCCAGCGACACACTGCCAGAGCTAAAACAGACCGAAACGAAAGAAGATATTCGAACGTTGTCGCAAGCCGCGGTGGATCAAAAGAACTTTTTTACCGGTGCGAATCCGTTTGCGATAAGATCGGCGCTGGAGAAGGTCGTTGTCGAAATCCCTTCAAAACCGATCACGATCGAACCACCATGGAGGTGGCAGATCGGGGCTGACCGATACTATCTCGTAACCGCAATCGGTTTTCACAAATCGAGTGCGAGCAAGTAGGCCATTTTCTGTTCGACGGACGGCGTTTTCTTTTTAATTGGCTACGAAATTTCCGTTGAATACGCCGTCAAGGTCGGTCGAAATTGCATTGTACGTACCGGCAGTCTTTTCGCCGACCAACCCGATAGATGTTATGCAAACTGCAACGATAAGAGCAAGCATGATCGCGTATTCGACAGCGGTGGGACCGTCTTCGGACTTGAGAAAACGCTTGATTTTTTCAAAAGAGAGAGTCATTGTTTCGCTTGTTTATGTGGGCAGCCAAATTGAGCGATTCGGCTTGGTTCGTTACCAATCACGAAGCTCGCTCATCTCAACTCTATGTCATATTCTGACTGTTGGCCAATATAATGATGACTAACTCCTCGAATCCCATTCGGGCTCATTTATAAATGTAACGATTATGATGCTTGTGACTGTACCTACTCAAAGCAAAACCGTGATCGTTTGTGTAGTTAGATTTCGATTCCGGTTGCGATCGTTTCTGGCATTTCCAACGTTGTCGATTCTAGTGAAGCAACGGGAAACGAGCAGTAATCTGCGGAGTAGAAGCCTGCCGGGCGATTGTTTCCACTCATGCCGCACCCCCCAAACGGAAGCCGACCACTGGCACCGGTCGTCTGGCGATTCCAGTTCACAATTCCTGCACGGATCTGGTGTACGAACTGTTGGTAGGCCGCTTGGTCACTGCTGATCAAACCGGCGGACAATCCATAGGCCGTATCGTTTGCCAGCGTGATTGCCGCCTCTAACGAGTCGACTCGGTTGAGGCTGAGTACAGGCCCAAACACCTCTTCGTCTCTTTGGTTAGACAGCTCGGTAATATCGACAATTCCCGGCGAGACAAGTGCGTTACAGTTACGGTGCTGATTCGCCTGGACGAGCGCCTGCCCACCTGCGTCGATCAAATCCAGGAATTCGTTAACGACGTGGTTACCTTGGGCCGCTGAGATCACTGTCCCCAAAAACGGTTCAGGATCATCGTTCCAAAAACCGAAGCGAACTTTCGCGGTCATTTTGGTCAGCGCGTCCAGGTACTCTGAGGTTGTTTCGTCTTCCACAACAATTAACCGTCTTGCGCAAGTGCAACGCTGACCGGCGCTAATAAATGCCGACAGGATGGTCAGGTAAGCGGCCGCCTGAATGTTGTCTGGCTGGTGGATGACCAACGGATTGTTCCCACCCATTTCCAAAGCAAGGATCTTTTGAGGATGCTCTGAGAACGTGCGGTGCAGTGCGCGTCCGGCCGAACTACTACCGGTAAACAGCAAGCCGTCCAATTGTTCCTGTTTCGAGATCGCGATACCAACGTCGCGCCCACCCTGAACCAGATTTAGCACACCTGCAGGTAAGCCAGCTTCGTTCCAACAGCTGACCATCCAAGCGCCTACCGCGGGCGTTTGTTCACTGGGTTTGAATACGATTGTGTTTCCGGCCAGTAAAGCGGGAACGATGTGTCCATTGGGCAAGTGGGCGGGAAAGTTGAACGGACCCAGCACGGCCAGGACTCCATGCGGCTTGAACCGAGTCACCGCGTTGGAGGCACCCATTTCAAACGAGTCACCACCTCGTCGCGTTTTCATGGCATCGATGCTAACTGCAATCTTTGCTGCCACCGCACCGGCTTCTGTTTTGGATTCCCAAAGCGGTTTCCCGATCTCGCGCGATATTAGCTCTGCTAACTCGTCCTGTCGCTGTTTGACGATCTCGCTAAATCGCTGGCAAACCAGAATTCGGCTTTCCAGTGGTTGGTCCCACCAATCGCCCTGCGCATCACGAGCAGCCACGAACGCACAACGAACTTGTTCTGCGGTGGCTTCGTTACCGGACCAGATCCTGGATTCGTCGACCGGCGAAGTCGAAACGAGCTCACTGCCCTGCCCCGCATCCCATTGCCCGGCAATAAACTGTTTGGATTCGATAGAAACTGGCTTCATGGATCGAGCTCTTTTGTCGATATAGTGGGACTATTAGAGCGCGGCCCAAGATGTTCAACAACGCTCCGTTTGCAGGCCTTAGCGAGTTTGATCGTAGCTAACCGCTGGCCGAGGTGCAACATTAGTGACGATGCAGGAATGCATCTGAAGGAGCTTGCCGTGGCGACTATCTGGCTATTCGAGTTCAATCAAGAATATTCAAACAGCTTTCATAAAACTCAGCCGTTTCATCCAGTTGGTTCCGCTCGCAAAACGACTTAAGCCCCTCAAACCGTTCCTTTGCATCACAGCCTGTGGCGAGCAAAATTTTAGCCAAGCATTCTGGGCACATGTAAATCGGCCTGCGATCGGACTCGCCCATGTTGTTGCGGCCGCACATGTTGCAGTTGTAGGCGATGCAATGCTGAATCGTGAACATATGGCCTGTTTCGTGCGTCGCCAACTTTAGTGTACGGTTCAAAACGGTCTTGAATTCAGTACGAGGATCACCGTTCCGATACAACGACCAAACGCCCACTCGTTGTTTAAGTGCCGCGATACCGAATACATAATTCCAGTTCTCGTCCGGGTAAAGATCGCTGGTCGTGAAAGCAATCGTGGCAAAGGCGTCTTCGGGAGTCTGAGGAGCAAGCATATCCAAGATGTATTCTGTGTGAATCTGTCGAACGCCCCAGCTTGGATGGACTCGACGAGCTTTTTGCGGAATCGAATCCATACCGATCGGTTCCTTGATTTTCACTTCGCACATGAAATACAAACTGAGAAATTCGGCTGACAGCTCAACGATTTTTTGTTGAAGCTCGTCAAAATCGCCAATAGGCTGCACGTAGAGTACGTTCCGCTGCTCGGTCAAACCGATGTGGTCGATATTCCGGTACTTGTTAAAACTCTGGCCACGCTCTGGATGGGAAGCCAACCAATCACCGCTTCGAGTCCATCCCATTCCGCTGTGTAAACGGACCAGCTGTTGAGTCTCGTCGTAAATTCGCTGTTCGTTTGTGTTGAAAGGTGGCGAGATCACTTCCTGAGAAGATTTAAAAAACTGCCAAGTTACACAGAGCCCGATGACCATGAGGGCCGGAATTATGATGCGAAGATTTTCCACTTTGATTCCCAAACAGAAAGAAAGATTCTCTGAGTCGCCAGTCGTCCTAGCCGTCCAACTTAAGGTAGGTCGTCTTCTGGGAAGGCATTAAAAAAAGTCGAGATATCGGTTCTGACTGGAGAAGGATAAAGGGAGATTATCCGGTTTGGACGGGTATGTTACTGCCGTGAGAGCAATGCCAGCATCATTCTGATTTGTGTGTGTAACATGATCCAAGATTCTCCGCTTTAGAAGTAGCAAGTAAGCAAACTTCAAACCTAGAGAACGAATCGAACGGGTGGAACGATGAAACTGGAAAAGCACAAATTAAACGGTGAACTTTCAACAGTTGTGATAATTGACGAGAGTGGAATCTCAGAGTTCAAGAATGGCCGACGAGTGATCTCGATCCCCTTTGAAAAGGTCAAAACGGTCAAGTTGACCGCGGTCTTACGAAGCGGAAGATTGAGCTGCATTTGCAAAGTTAGCTCTGCCAACGCAACCATCAGTTTTGACAATACAGTAGCGGGCCAAGCTGATAATGCGGCTGATCTCAGGTACATCGTCGCTTTGCAGAATGTTCATGCCGGGATCGCGGACAGTCGCGTTCAAGCAAAATTCTACTACGGTAAAGGCCTGCTTAGTGACTTGCTGGATGCAATCAGCAGAGGCAAGATCCGTTCATCCAAGAGCTATGATGGCAGGTCGATTCCGATGTCGATGATTCCGCGAACGACGGCAAGCGTCCAGTTGTATTCGCGACTGATTAAAGGGCAGCGAGCAACACGGTCCTGCGTAGCAATCGCTTAGCCTCAAGTTAGTTTGCCATTGCCAGTACGAGAGACTCGAATTCAAATGTTCGTACTCCGATTGATTCTGAAAACGTAATAACTTTTTAAACCGAAATTCGTATGACCCAACATGATCTGCAAATCGAACCGTTCAGCGCGATCATCTTTGATTGTGATGGAACGTTGGTCGACAGCGAACCGATTACAGTGCAAGTTCTGGTGGATCACGTTAGTGAATTCGGTTTGACACTTGGGTACGAAGAAGCACTGGGCCTGTTTGTCGGTAGAGATATGGCGATGATTGTGGTCGAGCTGGAAAAGCGTTTGGGCCGCTCGTTACCTATGGACTTTGATGAAGAGTATCGCAGGCGACAGGCAATCGAGTTGCGTCGTTCGGTAACCACCATCCCTGGCGCAAACGAATTGTTATCCGCGCTCGTGGCTGGGAACATTCCTTTTTGCGTTGCTTCCAACGCGCCGCGGGCAAAGATCGAACTCAATCTTGAGGCTACCGGGCTGGATGAGTTTTTTGCAACCGAACTCATATTCAGTGCATACGATGTAAACAAATGGAAGCCCGATCCGACTTTGTTTCTGCATGTCGCCGAGAAATTAAACGTACCACCTAAAGACTGTGTCGTGATTGAGGATAGTCTAGCTGGGGTTGAGGCTGGTCTGGCCGCGGGTATGCAAACGATTGGCTACGCCGCGGATGTGAGTTTGCAGCCGACCAACAAAGTTAACTTTGTGGATCATCTGGCAGACCTTGTCCCGGTTTTGACAAAGTAAGCAGTCAGTAGTGGGATTCGGCAGAATTCCTTTCCGTCATCCAGTTTTAAAAAGACTTGCGACCATGATTAGGAACGAACGGTTACAACCCTAAGTTGCTCACCCGCTGATATCTGCAATGCTTCTGCCGTTTGATTGTCGATCAAAACGTTTTTACCTTCGATTAAAACGGCTGCCTTGCAACAGCGGTAATCAAGCCGGCCATTGCTCAACAACCGTTCGGATAACTTTTGCCCTGTATCGGTTTTGAATTCGGTGACGACCTGTGCGATGGTTAGTAATCGGCTTTCCCGAACCGTGCGCAGGTTTTCGACCGCGCAATGAACTGCTGGGCCGCCATCAAAGATGTCGACGACGCCGCGATACTCAAACCCTTCCTGCTGCAACAGAGCCAATGCAGGTTGGGTACGGGGGTGAACTTTGCCAATCACTTCCTGAGCCGCTTTGGGTAACAGCGGGATGTAGATCGGGTGCTTTGGCATCAGGTCCGCAATAATTCGCTTGTCAGTCATCGAGAGAGTGTCGGCTCGCGGATATTGCATTTGGAAAAAGTGTGAACCCAGCGCGGTCCACAGTGGCGATTTGCCTTCTTCGTCCACAACTCCCCGAAGTTCAGCGATAATCTCTTTCTCGAATCGCGCGGGGAAATCGGCGATGAACAGGAACCGGGAAAGCGACAACATTCTGCCGTTACCACTACCCCAGTAGTTGGGTGACAGAAACAAACTACCGATCTCAGTTGGCCCGTCATGTTCCATTTGCAAATGAAGCGCGTCGATCTCTTTGCGGATGTTGAGTTTCTTTGATTCTTTGACGGTCTGCCGAATCTCGTAACTGTAAAACGGTTGGAACCCTCCGACTTTTGCGTAGATCGCACAAGTCCCGACCAGCTCGTTTGTCGTGAGGTCCTCCATCACCAGAACGTACGGCTGGCCCTTCGGTTGTGCGTTTTGTTGTGCAAAAGCATTTAAGGATTCGATAATCCGCTCCTCAAGTTTCGCTTTGGAGACCTTGAGAGTGGTTAAGCCTGATTCGCATTGCTGAACCAGTTTGAACAGCGAATCCAGGTCGTCCTTATTGATTGCGCGAACGACTAACATCAGCTTATTGCATTTCCTTGACTACCGACTCGATCACTTGGCAAGCCAAATCGATATGGGTTTCTTCGACGCAGCCCAGTGGCATCAGGAATCGGACTCGGGATGGATTTTTGCCCGCAAAGAACGACAACAGACCGGCGTGGTACAGTTGATTCACCATCTCTTTGGCTTTTTCGAACGAGCCATCGAACGGCGTGAACGCCACCATGCCACCAATGCCGTGCGGACCTCCAATGCTGCCAGGATGCTTTTCGTTGATCGCTTGAAGCCCGCGTCTGAAATAGTCGTGCAGTTTCTCGTTGCGGCCACCTGCGCCAAAGTTGCCGTTTTCGATCAGGCCCTCAATCATTTTTTTAGCCGCGATAATCGCCCACGTGCTACCTGTAAACGTCTGGCTGATTAGGCCTGGTTTCGGTTTGTATTCTTCGGTGTAAAGCGTCGCGCAGACTTGGCTGAATTTCCCGATTGTCACAAGGTCGACGAGTTTGTCGATTTCGAAATGCTGGAACGCAAACGGGCGAGTGGTTCTGCAAAACGATTGAACTTCGTCACAGATCACAGCAATATTGTGTTCGCGTGCCACGGTGCAAAGCGCGGTAAAGAAAGCTTTGCTGCCCGGATAATATCCGCCTTCGCCTTGAACCAACTCCATCCACAAACAGGCGTGTTTTCCAGGATGACGAGCAATGTGTTCTTTGAGCCGGTTGACTGCTCGCTCCGTTGAACCCGCTTCGTCAGCAGGGTCCAGGAAAGGAATGTAGTCGGTTTGCATCACGTCTGGCAGGCCGACACGATTTCCAGGTTTGTCTGTAACATGAGACAGCACCATTGTGCGACCGGCAAAACAATGTTCGAACGCAATGATGCGATCGGCTGGAGCATGTTTTTGAAAAGCAAGCTTGAGTGAGTTTTCGTTGGCCATCGCACCGCTGGTGGATAGGAAGCAATGTTCCAAGCCGGCCCCACTTTCACACGCCAATGTTGTCAGCAGTTTCGAAACGTCGTAGCTCTGCGTGTTCTGTTGCAAGTTGCCTTGCATAACCGTATCGCAAAGTGCGGCATCGATTCCGGTTTCGACCAGTGCGGGGTGACTGTGCCCAAAACCATGCACGCCGATTCCGGTGATCATGTCCAGTTTGACACTTCCGTCGGCCAATTCAACAAACGGGCCGTTGCCGATCCCACTGGCGAGATACGGAAAGTACAAATTGCCGCCACGAATCTTGCCGAAATCATCCAGCATGGACTGGTACGAATCGGCCAATTCGGGATTGGGTGGACGAATTCCGCTTAAAGTGGACTGGTGATCCGCGACGGCAGCAAGCAACAATTTTTTGGCTTCGGCCAGCCGCGGATCGTTGGCCAATTGTGACGAAACAAGTTGCGGCTTGGAGGCAGTAGTCATGTTTGAAAATTTAGTGAGTGCGTCGGGAGCGGATAAAGAAAACGATCGACCAGATTCTATTTGGTTTGCCCATTTGACAACAGGTTGATCCGCTTGGTTCGCGGCGGATTTAATCCGTTTTAACTGCAGCGGGCTTAGTCTCGTTTGAGGATTCGCCAAGGGTGTTGAGATCTTTCGCCTTGGTATCGTTCCCGTTTTCTAGGTTTACCCGCCAGAGTGCCGAGTTGCGAAACTCGCTGGAGCAGATGACGCCCGATTCATCGCGGGTAAAGCAGATGCCTTCGCCTTGGCGTTGAATTGGCAGTCCGATTTGGCGTGGCGTGGCGTTGGGGAGCACTTCGGACCAAGTCTGCTCGGGCGTTTTCGTGTAGATAAAGCCTGCCAGGTAGGTTCGGATCACCATCGTGTTACCGTCTGCTGACAGGTCCATTGCTGTGATATTTTTTAGAGATAACTCACCAGCTCGTGTGGCGGTTAAGGGGTCGCTTGTCTTTTTCGAAGGCAATTCGATCACATATATACCAGGCGCCCGTTTGTCGTTGAGGTAAATTTTTTCCAGCAAGATGATTTGATTGGAGTTCATGTCGGCCGCAACCGCTTCACAATCGTGCGAACCGTCCTCGTAATTGAACCGGATATCTTTCCAGTCTCTCAGTCTGATTCTGTGTGGTTGTTCCACGTCCGCTAATTCAAGCTCTGGTTCGGGGAAAATGCAAAGCTGGTAAGTCGATCGCTTTCGCAGATTGTCGCCTATGTCGGCGATTAGCAAATAATTTTTGTCAGCGAATTGAAACGAGTCGATATCTTCCCAGTCCCGATTCTCCGCGCTTTCGATGCTGACTTCGATTAACGTTTCGCCCGATTGGGTTGAAACTAAATAGGCGGTTGAGCTTCTGCCTGAGTCGTTATGAGTCCAGACCGCGTCTTCGTAATGATGAGAGTGGGCGATTCCACTGCTCTCCGCAATGGCGGCGGATTGAATCACACACAGCTTGGAGAGAGCAGTTGATTCCTCTTGGGCATCCTGGGCAGAGACGTATTGCGCGGTGACCACCATTGCAATTGCCACGATCACCGTCTTGAAAAACATATTGGATTCCGATTTACGAAAAACGAATTGAGTTGCTTACTGTT
>CAZDBA010000009.1:0-51908 GCA_964503615.1 uncultured Pirellulaceae bacterium | reverse complement strand
GATATTTGTATTCATGTCTAATGTGGTATATTTCAAACAACTACCAAAAACTGGACGTGAAACGATACAGCAATTCAGCTAACAAGGCAACGAAAGGACAGCGACGGTCTTACCTGAAGTCAGTGACAAACAGCTGCCGATGTGTTCGAGCGTTTGGAGACAAGCGCCGAGTTTTGGTTTGAGCGAATGAAAAAGTTGCTAACGGCAACAATGCTCCGAAGCCGCTTCTTCGCCACCGATACCGACAAGGTGCCGTCGCTCGCAGAAAAGCGAGGAGTAAAGACACCTGGCGAACTTAACGCCTCAAGCAAATTAGCCAAAACCCGGGACCGTTGAGCTTCTGTTGGCTGTGACTTGGTCTTGGAAACACTAATTTTCTTTAATCGGCAAAGGCTGAACAGGCATGAGCTCTCGTCGTTTTCGGTTTGGATTGCGGACGCTGCTGATCGCTCTAGCGATTACCGCAGTTGCTTTGGCCGTTTTCATGCAAGCGGCAATGTCGACGGGAACTGGCGAGGTCGTCGCTTCTGCCTTAAAACTAGACTCGGACGGTTTGGTTAACGGTACTTTGGTTTGGAAATACAATTCGGGTCCGTCACCGGGTGTAAGGTTTGATTGCTACATCCGGCGGTTGAAAAACACTCAGCTTTTGGAGCTGAATAAAGGCGACCAGTTTAGTTTTCGTTATCGCTCAATGGACTTTCCCGGTTGGCCCAAAGATGACCCACACCGAAAATTCATGTTGAGAGCTTTCGGAATCGGCGAAAAACAGGTGATCGTCTACGTGGTTATGGCTCGTGGTGTAACCACGATTGTTGTCGATGGAACAAAGTAACCCCATCTAGAAACGGAAATAAGATATGAGTTTTGATCGACGTGGATTTCTAAAATCTGTTTCTGCCGGCGCGATCGGCCTTGGAACCGCTTCAACGATAAACGGTGCCAATCCCGCGTTCACGAATCAACCGCGACAAACCCAACAGGAGCCTTTGCAAGTTGCATCGAGCCCCGTTTTCAATTGGGGGCTTGCCGCTTACTCATTCAAGCCGCATTTCGAATTTTACAAAGGTAAAAAATCGAAAAACGGTCCGCTCGACGGAAGGCGGATCGATATGTTTGGGTTCATCGATTACTGTGCCCAGCAAAAATGCGCTGCGGAATTGACCAGCTATTTCTTTCCACCCGATGCAGACAAGCGATACTTTCGCAAACTAAAGCGGTATGCCTTTCTCAACGGAGTTCCGATTGTCGGCACGGCGATTGGTAACAACTTTACCATTGAGCGAGGCGAGGAATTAGACAAGCAAATCGCCGATGCAAAACTATGGATCGAACGTGCCGCGCAGTTGGGCGCGCCTCATATCCGGTTTTTTGCTGGCAGGCGAAAAGAGCTCGAAGCGAATCCCGAGACGATGGGAATCGCGATCGAATCGTTGCAAACATGCGTCAACTATGCGGCCGAGTTCGGAATCTTTGTAGGGGTTGAGAACCACGGAAAGCTTACCGCCGATCAGGTGCTCAAAATTGTCAATGGTGTCGACAGTGAGTGGTTCGGTGTCAACCTTGACACGGGAAATTTCGTCTCTGAAGACCCTTATGCCGAAATTACGAAATGTGCACCTTTCGCAGTGAACGTACAAGTAAAAGTCAAAATGAAGAACGAAGCGAACGAGAAATACGAGCCAGATTTACCGCGGATCGCAAAAATTTTTACCGACGCGAATTATCGAGGCAACGTCGTAATGGAATATGAAGAAGAAAAGCCTTTTGAGAACGTGCCCGCCGCTCTGGAGCGGATGCGAGCGTGTTTTACAAGGAAGAAAGGCCAGTGAGCCACTCCATAGCCAGCTGTTTGTTGCGTCACTCACACTTCAGGCCCCATACGTTGGGATAAATCGCGGGCGGCTCTGTGTAACAAGCCTGTAACGACAACCCGCAAATTGCGCCGATCTCGTCAATTGTTTTAGAATTCAACCAACATTAGTGGCAGCACGACGAAGATGCTTCCGTTAAACTAAAGCGTAGGCAAGACAACTTAAACCCAACAGTATCTTGGAATCGAAATGGCACTCCGTTCTTTTTTCTGCACTTGTTTCTTTTTTGTCTCTCTTAGTTACTGTTCGACGCACCTCGCTGCGTATCAGGCAGATCAACAACCTTCGCCTCAACTGACGGTCGAGCAGGAAAAAGCGTTGAAGTACCATGCCGCGCTGCAACGGCGGCCCGCCCCCGGTTACTTGTACGATCGTTTTTACAACTCCTGGTTGGATTCTTCTTCGATTGCGGATCTGGAAAAGTTCCTGACCGACAAAGCTACAGAAAGCTCAGCGACCAACGACCGGCTGCTACTGGCCTTCTTTTATGCCAAACAAGGCGAGGACGTAAGAGCGTTAGAGCAATTCCGGGTCGCATTGGAAAACGATCCGTCCAGTGCAGAAACTTGGTACGAAAAAGCGGTTGTCGAAGCGCGCACCCTGGACTTCGAAACTGCGCTGGCCGATCTTGCAAAAGCTCAGCAAGCCGAACCCAAAAAAGACATGGCGGTCAAGATCGCCAAACTGCGAGGAAAGCTGTTCGTGCGCAACCAGCAAACCGAAGAAGCGATCGCCGTCTGGGACGAACTTGTCACCAAGAACCCAACTGACGAAGGTTTGATGGAAGACATGATCGAGCTTCAGATTTCCGAAGGGCTTTACGAGCAAGCGGAAAAGCTGTGCGACAAATTGATTGCGATCACAAAAGATCCTTACCAGTTGGTAATGCGGAAATTGCGAAAGGGCGACATTGTTCAGAGATCTGGAGATCGCACCAAAGCGATCGCAATTTACGGCGAGACACTGGACAAAGTCGGGATGGATACTTGGCTGGAACGTGAAATCCTTTCCCAGATTGAACAACCTTTCCGACGTGAAGACGACCTGACAGGACTTAGGGCTCACTATGAAAAACTGATCTCTGAAACTCCCAAACGGATGGCTTTGCGAAAGTCGTTTGGCAAGTTGCAACTGGAACTGGGCGAGTCGGAAGAGGCGATCAAGACTTTTCAAGCGATTGTCGAACTGACCCCCGGAGACCGCGTGAATCGCGAGTCGTTAATCGGAATACTGGCAGGGGCGGACAAGCTGGACTTGGCCATCAAACAAACTCAGTCGTTAATCGAACAGTTTCCCAAAGATGCCGAACTGGACGTGCGACTTGCCCAGCTTTGCTCCGAAAATTCACAGAAATCAGAAGCTGCTGCAGCAATCGAGTCGTTTCTCAAGAAATCGGGCGGTAACGAATATGCCTATCTGCGAGCTGCGAACATGTTCAACCGTTTCGATCAGGCGGAGCAGGCAGAGGCGACTTATAAAAAGTGTGTTGAGAGCTTTCCAGAATCAGACACTGCCAGAGAATCGTATGCCGCCTATCTATACGACCATGAGAAAAAACCGGAAGCGTTGGCGATTTGGAACGAGCTTGCCACCGATGGTGATCGAGAAAAGATCGTTCGTGTTGCGAGAATTCTTACATCACGCAAGGAACACCAAGCTGCATTCGACTTGCTAAATGCCCGCTATGACGAGTTTAAGCTGGATTCGATTTTCCTTGGCCAGTTGTGCACCGAAGCGATTGCCCTGAAAAAATACGAGGAAGCGATTCCATGGAGTAAGCAACGTGTCAAATTGGCTAAGAACTACGGTGACTTGGAAACGAGTGTGGCACAGGCGATCCAGATCATCGACCGATCAGAAGCCACAGATGCAACGATCAAAGAACTCAAGGGCGTGACGAACCTTGGTGTTCCGTCGACTTGCCTGTTGGCGGGGTTGTTGGAATCAACGTTTGACAGCCCCTCGGCCGACAAACTGCTGAGTGATTCGATTACTGCGATCAGCAGCGATGCGGAAAACCGATCGACCGAACTGCAAATGCTCGCTTCCCAGCAGGTCCGTATTCTAAAGGGGCGACGGGATTGGAAGGCGGCTGCAAACGCGGTCAAAGCAATGATCGAAATGCCGGGTGGTCGCAAGAGCGTAAACATCAGACAGCTGGTCGAACTGTACCAGCGAGATTCGGATATGGAATCTGCGCTGACTTGGATTGGAGAATGGAAAAAGATATCGCCAGGCAACTTGTTGCCGTGGTTTAACGAATCAAAAATCCTTGCCCGCATGGGACGCAACGAGGAAAGTGTAAACGTGCTGCGCGTGGCGGCTCAAAAATTCCCCGAGTCTCCTGATTTGTTCGCGCAGCTTGCCGAAAGCTACGTTAACAACGGCCAGTACAAAGATGCCGAGCGAATTTACTGGCGGCAATACGAAGAGAGTGACAAATTATCGGACAAACTTCGTTGGACAGAACAGCTTGCCAACTTGAATGTCAATCTTGGCGAAACATCAGACTTTTTCAAAAAGCTGGAAGAACGACAACGAAACAACCCAAAATCGATTGAGCCGTTGTTGGCTTTGGCTCAGGCCCACCGGATTGCGGACAATTACGAAGAACGCAGGAAATGGCTGCTGGAAGCAACACGTGTTCAACCGGACAACTTGCCATTGTTGCAGGAGATTGCCCGCTTGGAGGAATCCGAAGGCGATTGGGAAAAGGCGATTGCTACGTTGCGAACCGCAGAGAAATTGGATTCGACCAATCGAACTCGACAACAGATCGCTCGCATCTATTTGAAGTTTGACGAACCACAAAAAGGGTTCGCGATCCTGCTGGAGATCGCGGGTGGCAACAATGCAGATGCGAGAGAAATTGAAACGATCACCGATGCAATTTTTGGAGCAAGCGAATATGAGGAAGCGGTCCGGTTTATCCTGCCGCAAACCCAGCGGTTCCCAAAAGATTATCGTTTGCAATATCAACTGGGCGTGATCCAGGAAGAGCTTGGCAACGTGGACGATGCAATCCAGGCATTTCTTTCGGTTCTGGAATCCAAAGATGACATCGGGGGATTAAAAAAACCCAATACAGATCCATTCATGCAAATTGACATGTATCGAAGCATGATGCCCGAAGAGCTAATGGATATCATGGAATTAGTTTACGCGGAAGATGCGGCTTACACCCACCAAAACAACAATGGCCGCGGTTATTCACCGTTCGGGGGTTCTTACAACCCAGCTGTCAAAATCCAGCTACCTCTCTTGGCAAAAGACGCTCGCAACTTTGCGATTGTCCACCTAGTTCGAATTGCGGACGAATTGGAAGAGGACGCTGTAACAACTTTGACGACCCAGATGAAGAACGCAGGTGTACTGGATGTCGATTTATTGATTGGCTTTGGCGGTCAAATTTCGCAAATCTTTCAAGGTTCGGATGATTTACTAGAAGAGTTTCCAGACAACCGAGCTCTGCTCGCTTGCTGCGTTATGAATTGGATGAATCAGCCTGGCGAGCTAGAGCATGTCGAGAAAGCTTACGCCGCTTTTAAAGACAGCCATGCTGAGCTTAGCTTTCTCGCCGCATTGAGCATGGCGCAGCGGGATAAAAAATACAGCGAGCTTCTGGATGAGTCACTCGCAAAAATAAAAGAAGTGCAGCAGCCAAATTTTATGACGCTTTCTGCTATCGCCCAACTGACGAACCAGCAAATGGCAGCAAGTGATCCAGTATTTGAAGACACTGATGGTGATGGTGATGGAATTTCAAAAGCGCAAATCACAGAGCTCAACAATTTACTGGTTGATTGGTATCCAAAACTCCAAGGTGGTCAGTACTCTGGGATGTCTAGTTGGGTGTTTTCCTCGATCTACGCTTCCCTGGAAAATGGCGAATCTGCCGAGGCACTAATCAAATTTCTGGACGAGGAAGTAGCTCGATCCAAAAAGAAAAAAGTAAATGCAGCCAATCCGATGCTGGGATACTATGGCATGAGTAGTGGTATTGATGAGAGCATGGTCGGCATGATCAACTTTCCTCCCCAAACCTTGATCAATTTTCCGCAAACAGTTCTGGGCACTCTGTCACTTTCTCAAGACAACTATGGAGGAGGCTTCGGCGGCTTTGGTGAGTCCATTGGCTCAGATGAGTGGCGGAATAAATTTGGAAGTTCCGTTGACCAAGCAACTGATCCGATTTTGCGAGCTTTGTTGCAGTTGAAAGTTGTGATGAACGATGACGAACTCGACAAACCGATTGACCAACGTTTTACGGCGGCAAAGGCGACGATTGCGGAAGTCCTTGAATCAGATCGGCCGGATATCGATGCTTACTTACTTGCAATCGGTATTGCGACCCAGGAAGAACGTTGGGCAGATGCGTCAGGACTGTTGGAAAAAACTCGCAATCTTCCTCTGTCCCGCGGAATGCGGCAAAAGGTGGATGGTGCTTTGGTCGCTATCGCAACTCAAGGAATCGACGACCTGAAAAGCGATGAAAACAAAAACATTATTGCATCGGCCAAAGCTGCTGCTTTGCGATTGAGACGGGGTCGATTGCAGCCCAATCAGCGAGTCCAGCTGGTTGAAGTTTTCGAAACGCTTGGGCTTACCAAAGAAGCCGAAAAGATGGAGGAGAAACTAGCGCAGGCGCCGGTTACTCCCAGCTCGTCCTACGGAGGCGGACTGAGCGTTGCAGCGCCAGCTCCCGATCGAATACGAAAACTAATCGACGAAGGGAAAACGGAAGCGGCCGTTCGCTTGCTCAGCCAACAATTTAAATCGCTGGCTCGGAACCAGCTGAATCCTAACTCGATGAGTTCGGGTAATTGGGAAATAGAAGAGTTCAAGCGAAACCTATCGGCCTATCAAATTACAGATGAACTCCTGAAAGAACTGGACCCTGGAGAATCCACTTCAAACTCGAAACGGATCGATTATGGATTTGCCCAGGAAACGTTTGGGGACAAAGCCAAAGCGATCGAGTTATACCAACAATGCTTGGAGGCAAATACGAAACAGGACGGTGTTCGCATGCGTCTGATGCTGTTAGAAGTCCAATCGGATCCAGATGCGCTCGTCAATCATTTTGACAAATTCCAAAAACGGAATAGATCCTCCATGGGTTACCAGCTCAACAACATCTTCAATAATGAACACGATTTAGACTTTGACCAACAACTCAAGATTTTCGATTCGGTTGCAGGATATTTGGACACGTTAGAGGAAACCGAATCACTGAACCTGAGCTGGGTCACCAGCCTGCTTTCGCAACTTACAGGCAATTTGCGTATTAGCTCAAACGAGTATCTTTACGGGATTTATTTACGCAAAAAGGCGGACGATAACGATGAAGAGGACTTTTCAAGTTACGAAAAGAAACTTCAGAAACAGCGAAAGGAGTTAGGTGGGAAACGTTTCGCAATGCACGAGCGCTTTTGCAACAGCATGCTCAGAATACCACAGCTTGCGCCTGAAGGATTCAGCTCGTTAGCAGCAGCTGCCGAAGCAGATGGGCAGGAGATTGGGCCAAGGTTTTTAGAGTTGGCCAAGAACTCGCTTATTAAATTCAAAACTCCCAAGCAATCTGTCGCCTATCCAGCCTATCCAGCCGTCCAGTACCACGGCGGTTTCGCCCAATACAGTTACTCAAGTGGGGAAGAATTGGTTCAACCTCGTACACCTCAGGAGTTCCTGATTCAGCACTTTGGAATGAACGACGATGCCGATCGCATTGCCCAGTTTGAATCGATTCTCGAAGAGATCAAAACTTCGAACAAAGAACAAAAAGAGCTCACAGAAAAGATGAGAGCCAAGTTTCAACTTTATGTGACTGAGCCCGATCAATTCCTTGTTCAATCTGCCCAGTACGTCGAAGCCGCAGCGGAATCTGGCAACAGACAGACTAAATCGACACTTAAACAAGGGGCTTTGACTGAAGTAATCGAAGTCTGGAACAGACGAGAAATCGAATCCAGCCTGACCGATATGATTATCGAGCACAAAAAAGAAAGCTCTAAATTCCAACGTGGAATGGGACATTACTACGGGGGAAGCTCGTTAGAAACCCTCTATCTCACCACGCTTGGCGAGCGGAAAGACACCGAAGAGATCAAGCGGTTCCTGAAAGAGCTTGCGATTCAAACGCTTGGCCCCGAAGACCAACAAGTGGAGTTCGTTGCGAAACATATAAAAGCTAAATCAGGTCGACAATCCAAAGAAAGGATGAAGATCTATCAGCACGCCGAACTAATGTCAGGAATAATCTCAATACCTGAGCTAGTCGGACCGGCATGGAACGAGATTCGCAGGCTTGGATTACTTGAGGACGATCAAACCAATTTAAGGTATCAGATCTCAAATGTCACTGATTACGTTAGGGACGGAGAACAATTGCTTGCCATTTTCGAAACGGTTGGCCTAATGGGTGAGCTCAAAGACTTTGACCCCTACCTTTTCGGGCGGGAATCTGAGCAGACGACCGTCTGGGGCAGCGCGATTAGTCAACTTCAATGGCGTAAAGAAGAGTTGAAAAACGAAGCGATCGAACTGCTTGAAGACAAAGAAGAACTACAGTTCGGCGAAGAGGTTATCCTGTTAATCTTGCAGGAAAAATTCAGCAAATTCGAGTTCAACATTTTGTTGGGAGAGCACCTCGAACAACTGGAATCTATCAGTGATGAGCGCATTCTTGCTTTGGCAAAGTTCCGTGATGAAGTGAGGAATAAAAGTTCCTCCTCCAAGGACAAACTTACCAAGAATGGCAAAATTGCAGACAAGATGATAAAGAAAGTGGTCGGCACTTTGGCCAATAAGGATTTGCAAAAACTTATAGCGGCCAAAAGGATGAGCGACTTGGATGTTGAAACTTACAACATGGACGAATGGGCCGCACGAGTGTTGGGGGATATCGACCCGTCCGAAACGGAGCAGATTTCTACCGCGTTTGTCAAAGTCAGCAACTGGATGCAGAAGATCAACCAATCCAACTCTTACAATGGCATTTCTACCAATTTTGCTTCCAACCTTTTAAAATCAATCGTGTCTAGAAATTCCAGCTTCGAGACGATGGGATTGGCCATCGCACTCTTGAACAACGAAGACAAGGTCGATGTTCGAATCACCGAAAGCCTCAACAGGAACTTCGCCAGATTTTTACAGACTGAGTTTCAAAAACTAGGCAAGAAAAAAAGGAACAAATCAAAAGACAAGAATCTTGCGTATGTAAAAACGCTGAACAGCCTTTATCAGGAAATCGGCTCCAATCTTCCAGAACAGAACACCCTTGAACTTCTGACGGTCTACTATCGTTTCCTGGAAAATACTACACCTGAAAAACTGGACAAAGCGATCGAGTGGGCTGAGATGGAATCCGATGGTGGTAAACACCCCGAGTTGGCTCGCACATGGAAACTCGCATTGGCACTTCGCAAATCCTATTCAGAGAACTTCGATTCGAAAAACTCAGATCCGTTTAGTGATACTCCTCCTGAAAAAAATTCGCGAAATGCAGCAGCCAACGATTGGCAGGCAGAATGGATGCAAATGATCAACGATGAAAGCATCCCATTGGGCCGAAGGGTCGATTTGGCCGAGACGCTTGTGATCGGTGATGCAACCTTGCCCGTTGAGAACGTGTGGCAATGTACTTCGGTAATCAGTGTCGGCAGCGAATCGAATTTAGTTGGAAACGGCGAAGTCTTCTCTAAACTGTTCGATATCGCTCGAAACATGGACGACCCCAATCTCAAGGAGAATGGAAAACCGCTTTCGAAAGCTTGGCAGAAATCGTTCACCAACTCAAATTCTTATATGCAGGGGAAAGAGATCGTCTCTGCCTTAGAGTTTTTTCATGCCACCGACGATCAAGCCAGCGTCAAAAAGCTAATGCGATACCAAGAAGGAAACGCAGGGGATCCAACCGTTCTCGGAGCCTTGATTCGGCTTGGCTATCCGAAACTCGCGCTGGGAGCTTGGCGTCGAAATTCAATTACCGGTTCACCTCCTGAGTCTCTGGAAAATTACGATTTTGAGTACACCAAATCATTTCATGAAACGATGCCCAAGTTCCTGGAGTTATTGCCGAACGAAGGAGCAAAGTTATTTGCCGAATCCTGGTTTTCATGTATGAAAGACCCCAAAGACGAATCGGAAAAGTATGAGGTGGATCGAAAAGCAAGAATGGAGATACTGGCAGAACGATTCAGCAACACCGAATTCGCGAGTGCTTCTGATCGTCAATCCTGTCTGATCGTGCTGCAAGATGCTCGCAATGCCAAGGAACATATCCAGCAACCGTTGGCCGAAGTCGCAGAGAAAATCCGCTCGATTGACTTATGGCAACGGAACACCTACGACGACCGGTTCTCAGGAAACCAACAGATCCTTACGGCTCATGTCAGGATGGCGCTTCGAAATGGCGACGCGAAACCATTTATAAAGACGCGGGCTATGCTGAGCGATAATGCACCTTCTGACAGCGACTATCAATACAACCAGATGGTCCAGCAATTTGAGAACGGCATTAGCGACGGCCTCTCTCAATACATTGCTCAAAGTGATGAACAGGGAATTTCTGACCTGCTTCCTGAGTTACGAAAAATGGCTATTCCGAAAGAAAACGATTACGGCAGTGGCACAGTAAACACGCTTAATCTTTTTGCCCACATCATCTCCGGAAACATGGAGGCGTACAACAATTGGATTGATGAATTCAAGACTTCGAGCCCGGCGTGGGAAGACTCACAAGCGGGGGACATAGATGACATGTGGGACATGGCAGCTGAGTACGTCAAGGCGGGGCCTGAAATGACCGATGAGAAACGGTTTGAATTGGCAAAGACGATTTGGCAGTTCGGCAAGGACGCTGAGTTCGATATCGGCTCTGACCACTTCAAGGAAGGCGTCCAAGGGTCGTGCAAAGGATGCTCAAAAAACAGTTACGGCCTGGAAGGTGCTGTGGAAGCAGGATTGTTAACCAATGAACTGCTCGTATCCCGTGGTAGTGAACTTGCCGAGATCAATCCAGTCGACGGTGAATCATGGAGCCAGATCGGACGGCAACAGTTGAAAATGAAACAACTCGAAGCCGCCGCTGTCTCGTTTGAAAAAGCGTTGAACGGCACAACAGATAAAATGGAGAAGGCGTTGTCGAATCGCAAAGTCGAATTGGCAGACGTGCTAAGCCAACTTGGCAAGTCCGATGAGGCAAAGGCTAAGCTGGAAGATGTCGACGTCGACCAACTATATGGGGACTTTGAGACAAAATATAACGACTTGATTATCGAGTTGGACACCGACGAGTAAATCAGGCTATCATTTAACTGCAAATCGTATTCAAACACATTCGAAAACCTTGCCCAAAAGCAATCCTATGAACAGCGATCAAACCAGGACCGGTCAGCAAAACGGTGAACCCAAACGTGTGCAAGGGTTTATCCAAAGTGTTCGCAAGCGGATTAACAAACACCGCTTGTTAAACATTGGATGGTGGGCAACTGCAATCGGAAGTGCAACGATTTTGCTGATCGCGATTGCGTATGTCTGGCCGGGCTATCGGGTCCCGCTTTATTGGTACGGGATCGTTGCAGGACTGGCAGCGATGGGTGGATTGATCACTTGGTGCATGCGTCGAGTCAGCGAAGATCATGCGGCTCACTTTGCCGACGAGTTCTATGGGCTTAAAGATTCCGTACGTTCATGCTCCAACTTTTCCGAAGCCGGTTTGGACGGAGACTTTTACAAACTCCAATCGGACCAGACTGAAGAACTCGTTGACCAATCATCACTGGACAACATTCGTTACCAACCTCCTTATCGCTTGGCCGCACTTGCCATAATCATGGCCATGATCGCAATCGCACTGGGATTCAAAGGGCCTAGCGATGCCGTGGTCCGAAAAGCTGCGGAAGAGGCAGAGACGGTTGCGGCGACATCAGCGCTCAACCAGGAAATCCGCGAGTTGATCGACGAGCTTGATACTTCGCTGGACGACAAAGAAGAACGAGCGATGCTCGACCCTGAAAAACTTCGAAAATGGGTCGATGAACTGGAAGAAACAAAAGATCGCAAGGAAGCGATGCGACAGTATGCGAAACTGGAGCGCAAGATCCAAAAGGCAAGTCTCGCATTGCAACAGAAGAAAGACGAGAAACTGCTCGATCGCGCCGCAGAAGAATTAAGAAAAGACGAAGAGCTGCGAAAGTTGGCCGAACTGCTGGAACAGAAAAAGTACAAAAAAGCCGGTGAAGACCTGAAAGAAATGGAGCCGGACGGAGACATGGAGAACCCGAAGAAGGTCTCCGAGAGACGCAAAGAGTTGGCAAAGCTAAAAGCGGCCGCTCGCCGAATGGCAGACGCAGCAAGAAACAATGCAGGAAATCGCCAAAAAGGCAATGCGGGAGCCAATGGAAAGCAATCAGACAAGACTGCCAAAAGCAAAGAAGGCCAAGCCGGTGAACAGTCCGATCAAGAGATGGCCGAAGGCGAACCTTCTGATGGTGAGGATGGCGAATTGGTCGACATGCTCGAAGCGCTTGACGAAGCGATGGAAGAGCTGGACGACCAACTCGAAGAAATGGAACTGGCCGATTGGGAAGAAGGAGACGAACAGGACCTTGAGTGGGCAGAAGCCTGCGAAGAATGTGAAGGTTGCGAAAACGCAATGGAGTCTGAACTGGACGAACTGGCCAAAAAGCTTTCTCGAATGGCAAAAAAACGAGCCGCTGCACGAAAGTTGAAAGCGCTTGGAAAAAAATGCTCTCAATGCCAAGGCAGCTTGGCTGGACGAAAGAGTAAAGGTAAAGGCGGTCTAAAAGCTGGAAACGGTGTCGACGAAACGATGCGAAATGTTCGCGACGAACGAATCGACAACGGCCAATTTACAAAACTCAAAGGGCTTAAAGGAAAAGGCCCCTCGCTCACCAAGATCGAAGCTGCCGAAGATGGAACAGGTGTTAGCGGGCGAACGGCCAAGGCAACGAAACGAGAGTTCAAACGCCAATTTGAATCGTTTGTTGAACGGGAGGATGTTCCCGAAGATCTCAAATCGGGTGTCAAAAATTACTTTACTAACATCCACGATATCGCGGACGAAGATAACACTTCACAACTCGCACCTGCTGAATCAGAAAAATAGGCTCGGCAGCAAAACTAACCATCAATCGAATCAATCACCAATTACAATCAACCAATTACTCTACGCATTGAATTAACGGGAGCACATCCAGAGTGTCAACAGTTTCTGATAGTACGAAGCAGTCCGTTGCTGACTTCGTCGCCACCTTTGATCGCTTACGGAATGAGATCTCAAAATTCATCGTTGGACAACAGGACATTATCGAAGAGGTCCTTATTGCTGTTGTATGCGGCGGCCACGTCTTGCTCGAAGGCGTTCCAGGCTTGGGTAAAACTGCCTTGGTCACGACGATTAGTAAAGCGTTAGACCTTAACTACAACCGAATTCAGTTCACTCCCGACCTGCTACCGGCCGACATTGTGGGCACCCAGGTCCTGTTGGACCGTGATGGCAGAAAACAGCTGGAGTTCCAACCGGGCCCTGTATTTTGCAACGTACTGTTGGCTGACGAGATCAATCGCGCCACCCCTAAGACCCAATCGGCACTACTGGAAACGATGCAGGAAAAATCGGTTACCGTTGCGGGCAAAACGCACAAACTGGACCTGCCATTTTTTACTTTGGCGACTCAAAACCCAATTGAGCAGGACGGAACTTTTCCGCTGCCCGAAGCTCAACTCGACCGTTTCTTTTTCAAGTTGTTCGTCGGTCTACCCAGCCACGACGAGTTCTCAGAAATTCTCAACCGAACGGGAGGCAACGTCCAGCCCGAGATCTCTGCCGTGGCAACCGGCGAGGACATTATGCAAATGGGCCGCTTGTTGCGAGAAGTCCCTATCGACTCCAGCGTGCAAAACCACTTGGTCAAAGTCGTGCGTGCTACGCACCCAGACGATCCTAACTCTCCCGACTCAGTAAAAAAATTCGTCCGTTATGGATCATCGCCACGCGGCGCTCAGGCGATCCTCAGTGCTGCACGAGCTCGCGCGTTATTGGACGGTCGGTTCCATGTGGCCACCGAAGACGTTAACCGCATGGCACTGCCCGCACTGCGACACCGTGTGATGCTCAGCTTCGAAGGCGAAGCGGAGGGGATGAGTACCGATGCCGTAGTGGAAAGCGTCATCGACACGATTCGATAGAGCACGCTTTTCAATCTTTCAAAGAGAATTGCACGACTGTCGAACGTCAATTTTGCTTTGATCGAAATCCACCTTGATTTTACCGACCTTGGGATTTAACAGCGCTGACCCTGCTTTTACTTCATGGCAAAACAAACCACCCTTTTTACCGACCCGGCATTCATCCGCCGTCTTGACTCGCTGTTTTTGTTGGCGCGCAAGGTTCTCAGCGGATCTTTGCAAGCCGATCGAAAAAGCACCAAGAAGGGTACGGGTGTCACGTTCGCCGATTATGCCGAGTACTATTTCGGAGCCGACTACCGAGCGATCGACTGGCGTGTTTTTGCCAGGTTTGAGAACTTGGTGATCAAGCTGTTTGAGGTCGAAGAAGACACCACGATCTACATTTTGCTCGACAGCAGTCGCTCGATGGAGTCAAAGTTCCTGTACGCTCGACAACTAGCCGCCGCATTGGGTTATATCGCGCTCAACAGCCTCGACCGACTGGCCGTCTATGGAATGGGCGAAACGTTAACCCCGCTCCTTACTCCCTGTCGTGGTAGAGGAAACGCGTTACCGTTTCTCACTGGACTGGAGAACGCTCAAACATCGACAGGTGACACCCGCTTCAATGAATGTGCACGATTGTTTCAGTCGCGACACAAACGTCGGTCGGTCGTGATCATGATCTCCGACTTTTTGTTTCCCGGCGGATTCGATGACGGACTGAACTATCTCCAATGGCACAAACACGATGTCTACTGCCTCCAAGTTCAAAACGATGACGATTTGAAATGCGATTGGAAAGGCGACATCGAGTTGGAATGCGTGGAAACCCAACAACGGCGTAAGGTCACCATTTCACCTCGCGAAGCAGCCGCGTACGAAAAAGCGGTCGCCGACTGGAATAACCAATTGAACAAGTCTTGTGCTCGTCGTGGAATCGGATTGGCTACAACAACGCCTGAGATTTCGTTCGAACGAGTCATTCAGGAAATTCTCCGTCGTGGAGGATTAGTCGCTTGAGTTTTGCAAATCCTGTTTTCTTCTGGGCGTTCCTTAGCCTGATTCCCTTGATCGCAATTTACTTGCTCAAGGTCAGCCCAGTTCGCAAACCTACCACCGCCTACTTTTTGTGGGACAATATCTTCAAGGAAAAGCGTTCACAAACGCTCTTTCAACGATTGCGAGATCTACTCAGCCTTTTGCTGATGGCAATGGTGTTTGCCTGCATTGTGCTTGCAATGGCCAGCCCTTTTTGGAAGTCAGACGACCGCAAGGATTTGATCCTGCTGATCGACAATAGTGCTTCGATGAACGCCAGCGAAGGAGGCTCAACACGACTGGAGAAGGCCAAGTCAGTTGCCGCCGATATCGTTCGTGCACTTAACGGCTCCCAACGCTGTAGCATCGCAACCGTCTCCAACGAAACGGTCTACCGCAGTAATCTGACAGACAACCCACGGAACCTGTTGGAAGCAATCGACTCGATCGAGCCCACTCCCCTGCCCTTTCGCGCCTCAGTACTCGATCAATTCCAAACCGATTCGGAAAGCGGTTCAGACAGTGAAGACTCAACCGATTCAACCGACGATTCGGACAGCACAAACGAAACGAAAACAGAATCGACAGCGAACCACCGTGTGATCCTGATCACCGATGGCTGTCTTAAAGCTCCTGAATCAGTCGAGCTCCTCAAGGTTGGCAGTTCCACTCAAGGTAACGTCGGAATCGTGGCCTGTGATCTGAAACGACTGCCCGGCAATCGAGCTGGCTTGTTTTTCAAAATCGGTTCCAGCCACAAAAAGACCGTTTCTGTAGACCTTTCTGTTACACAGGGAGACGCAGAAAACCTCGTGCGAGTGATTCCTTTGGAAATTAAACCTGGAATTAATCCCGCAGAAGTATTTGAACTCGAAGCCGCTGAATCGGGAAAGTGGAGTGTGAGTCTGGACGTCGATGACTCACTGGAGGACGACAACCACGCATTTTTGACTTTACCTCCTCACCGACCTATCAAAGTTTCTGTTTCGGCCGAAGACCGTTTCTTTTTTGAAAACAGCGTCGTTGCGTTTCAGGGAAACGGCGGCTTGTTGAAATTGGTTGAGCCCGGAGAAGGAGTGCTCTCCGTCGGCAGTGGAGAATCGTTGTCGTCAGCGGCGGGCAACCTGCTAATTTTCCAGCCATCAGGCGAATCAGTTTGGTGGAGCAACCTGGGCGAAGAATTCGAATCGGCTGCTCCTCAAGTTTTGGACGAAGAACACCCCGTTGTCCGCTTTCTCGACGCGGCAGCCATCCCGTACATCGGAGCCAGAAAACTGACTGCGCCGCCGGGAGCTGAGGTGTGGGTCGCATCAGAAGACGGCACACCATTAATCTATCGCTCGACTCGTTCCGGTCAATCGGCGGTGATCGTTAACATGGACCCTGTCATTTCCGAGTTTTACTTTAGCGCATTCTTTCCCGTTTTGGTCTACTCAACCGCAACACACTTGTCCGGTCGTACTGAAGAAGTCCAATCCACTTACGCGACGAGTCAACTGGCTACCATCCCGGGCGTTCAAGAGGGCGAAAAAACCACGATCACTTTTGCCGATCAAGAGTCAATCGAAACCACCGAGTCAAGTTTTGGCCCACTGGTACAAACCGGGTATTACGAATTGGATAACGAAAACGGAGATTGGCAAGTCGGATGCAGCTTGCTTTCCGCAGACGAAACTTTACTGGACAACTCTAAAATCAAAGACACCAGCAAACCGATCAGCCGCGGCTGGTCGCCGGTTGGGCTCCTCTCGTTGATAGCGATCGTTGTGATCACGTTGGAATCAGTTTTGTATCAACGGCGAAAGGTGGGGTAACGTGGAACTCATTTCACTTAGGCCACTTTGGTTTCTTCTTCTGATTCCATTGCTATTGATCGCTTACTATTACAGTTTGGTTGATGCAAAACGGTGGAAGCGAATCAGCTCACTCGGTTTTCGAATTCTGGGGCTGATCCTGTTGATCTTGGCAATCTGCCGCCCGTTTCTACTAACACAAACCAAAGAACTGCACGTCAATTTCCTGGTCGACGTTTCGCAGTCGGTAGATCTCGAATCAGCAACCCAGTCGCTTAGCCAGATCGAAACAGCGATTGAACAATTGAAAAGTAACGATAGTTGGTCCCTTTACGCTCTGGCAAACGGTACCAAAAAGTTCGCAACGGTAGACGATCTTCGTGATTGGCTCAATTCATGGAAGGAGTCTGGTGCAGACGATGCATTCCGAAGTGCAACGCGTATTGGGGAATCATTGCTTAAAACGCGGATGGATTTCCCTACGGGGAAAGTCAAACGAGTTGTGTTGTTCAGCGATGGCCAGGAAACCCAAAGCGCGTTGAGCGATTCCATACGCCAATTGCGTGACGAAGAGATCGAAGTCGCCTTTCAAACAATCAAAACGTTGTCGTTCCCGGAGGCGGCGGTTGTTGACCTTCGACCCTCCACCACCAAAGCGTTCTACGGCGAGATTGTTCGAATGACGGTGCAGGTTCAGGCCAATCAAGCGATCAAAGGTCGCTTGCGGATGGTCCATCGTGGTGTCGCGGTTCAGGAACAAGATGTCCAGCTCTCGGCCACGTCACCCAACCGCTTTCAATTCGATGTCGACATGGTTACGCCCGGTTCCAGTCGCTGGACAGCCGAACTGATTCCGGAAGAGGACCATTTTCCGGTCAACAATCTTCGTAGTTGTACGATCGAAGTCCGTGGGCGCCCGCGAATTTTAGTGCTGCATCAAAAAGAACAGGAGATGCGTGATTTCGTACGGGGATTGGAAGAGCAGGATTTTACGGTCGAGGTTCGAGGGAAATTTGGCGTACCCGATTCGATCGAAGACATGTTGGCTTTTGACGGGATCATTATTGCCGATATGCCCGCAACGCTTATGACGCCTCGGCAAATGGGACTCTTGAAGCGATTTGTCATCGACTTTGGTGGTGGACTGGCAATGCTGGGGTCTGAGGACAGCTTTGGATTGGGAGGTTACCACAAGACACCTGTCGAAGAAGTTCTCCCTTTGGTTTCTCGTTTTGAAAAGGAAAAGGAAAAACCTTCGCTTGCAATGGTACTGGTCATCGACAAATCAGGATCGATGAGCGGCGTGCCGATCGCCTTGGCGCGTCAGGCTGCGAAAGCGGCGGCTGAGCTGATCGGAGCTCGGGATCAGATTGGTGTCGTCGGATTCGACAGTCAGCCCTATATGATTAGTGAGATGCGTACCGGCGTCGAACAGGAAGCGATTGCAGCAGCCATCGATTCTCTTGCCGCTGGCGGAGGCACGAATATGTACCCTGGCATGGTAGTGGGCAAGGAAATGTTGGAAAACGCATCGGCGAAAATCAAACACATGATTTGTTTGAGCGACGGACATACCTCACCGGCCGACCATGCGGGGCTTACTCAACAAATGGTTGACAGTGGAATCACGGTTTCGACGGTTGCCCTTGGCCAAGCCGATCGTAACTTGTTGGCCAACATCGCCGAAATTGGACGCGGTCGCTATTACGAAACGAACGACCCGGCAAACGTTCCGCAGATTTTTACCAAAGAAACCATGCAGGCTTCGAAATCGGCGATCAAAGAAGACTTTTTCAGCACCGTTCAAGCAGGCGATCATCCTGTTCTGGCCGGGTTTCAAGACTCCGATTTGCCTGAGACGTTGGGATACGTCATGACCAAACAAAAGCCTACCGCGCAGATGCTGCTGATCACTGACACAGGCGATCCCTTGCTTGCGATTTCCCGATATGGATTAGGGACAGGGATGGCTTACACCAGCGACCTTAGTGATCGTTGGGGTGGCGGATGGCTGGCGTGGGATGAATTCGGAAAGTTCTGGGGACAAATCCTTCGCGGAATTATTCGTAAAAACGATGGAGCGGGAATACAGGTTAACTCGCAGTTCGTACAAGATAATTGGCTGCTGAATATTCGCCGCTCTGACGCCGCAGGAAACCCACAATCGCAAGTCGACTGGGAATTGACGATGCTGGACGATCAGGGAGAAGAAACAATCGTTCCCGTGACAGAAACGGGGCTCGGGCAATATCGCGCCTCAGTACCCATGAAGAAAAACTCCGATCTAACACTGCGGTTACGGGATCTGGATAGCGACAAAATCAAAGTCCTGCATTACGACCAACCGTATCCACAGGAATATGCTCTCAATGCAAAACTTCCTGAATCCCTGACACAAATCAAAGGCATTCAGGCCGACGAGATCCGCGAAGGACTTACTCCGCAGAAAACTCGCAAGTCGATCGCCTGGATTTTCTATCTGGCCGCGATAATCTCGCTTTTAACGGGCAACCTGGTTCGAAGACTCTGATCACAGCCGTCTTTCGCCTAACACCGCTTACTTTTTAACGCGCAATTGGAAACCCGACGCGTTAGCGAGGAACCGGCTTGCCTTCGTCCTTACTTACGCTGCGGGTTACCATTTCATGAGCTTGTGCATCGAAAGTAAGTGCTACTAGGCTCAACCTTCGAGTTTTTTTGAAAAACTTGAGCTAGTTTCGGTTAGTAGCTCCTGCTAGAGTTCGACGCCGATTTCTTGGGATCCCTTCGCGCCCGTCTTGAACAACATGCTTGCAACGCAAAATTCATTATGGTTTTCGAACGCATTGTTAGCGTTGGGAATTATGTTTGGAAGCAGTTGGGTCGGCTGCGCCACAGCAAGACTTCCCATCCAGACATTAAATCAAAAACTACATGAGCGGTTGTTAAACGATGATCGGACTGATCGCTCAATTGCAAAACTGCTACACAATATCCAGCGAGAGCCTCAAACGCCTGAACTACGCATCGCCTTGGGGCGGCGATTCCTGGAACAAGGCCAACTGAATTCGGCCAAACTAGCGGCCGAGGCAGCAATCGAATTAGCTCCAACAAATGCTGAGGGATGGCAACTACTTGGCGATGTTGACGCCAACAGCCAACGATTTGGTGAAGCTTTAACCAACTATCAACATGCTTTGGGCTTGGCCCCAAACCGTCCCGACTTGCAATTAAGAATCGCTCAAAGCTATTTATACCTAGGCCGTACCTTACGAGCCGCCTCGACATTGGAAAATCTGGTCAACAATCCTGAGCAGCCTGCTTCGCTTGAGGCGCTAACGCTGTATGGAAATGTAATGCAAGAGATTGGGCAACATTCGCAAGCCGCCCATGCATTTACAACCGCATCCCAACAGCCGAACGCAACCTGCGACACGTTCATTCGTCTCAGCCATTCACAGATTCTGGCTGGCGATGTTTCTGCCTCTGCAGCGACTTTGCAGACCTGTTTGCAAAAATTCCCTCAGTCCAGCGAAGCCCGTGAGCTACTGAACCAGGTCGCCAACCAGCAAGACAGCGATCTGGCAATCCGTTAGTCAAGTAAGCCCTCGACGTCTCAACAAATATTAAGAATCGGCTGTTCATTTTGAGACACAATCGACTTCAGAGCGTCGTTACCCGAAAAGTCCTCGTCGTTCGCTGAAACAAAAACTGCATCTAATTCAAACGACTCGCTCCACCTTGGATTGCTTTCGATCACCGAAAGCCGTTCGCGCAAATTGCTCGTTCCGCCCGCGTAAATTCTTGCGTCGCCACTACGAATAAGAAAAACGCCAGCTGAATCAGGTTGTTTGGAAACGGAGTCGAATTCGCCCCAAGGAATCCGAGCCAGCTTTTCAACTGTCCAATCTGAGAACTTTTCATTCGCCATTTTGATCGAAGCTTGATTTCTTTTTCGAATCGCAAGCGCCGCGCGGCGGTACTGCAAAGAAGAAACATCGAAATGGACAGGGCCATAAAGCTTTGCAATCTGATCGAAATAATCGGCCATGTCTGGACAACAAAGAATGTCATCCAGCGATACCGGCAGGCAATCAGGCATGCGAAATTCTTCCGAAACCAATCGCCAAGCAACTTCGCTGGCGTATCCGTAACTATTTAGCTCGTCGGCGGTCACGATCGGCGGGCGTCGCGTTGACTTGGGAAGGCTGCTGGATTTCCTAAGTCTCAGCAAAAGTCGGTTCCAAACCGTTGCGTTCCCTTTGATACCTCGCTTACGGCACTCCTTGAGGAATTGCTTATTCAGATCCTTGTCACAAAGGAGATAATCTGCCGGAAAGCCATCGCCCGCAGCAACGAACGATTCAACTACGGCTTGGATAGTTTCATCGTCAAACGATTTTTTCTTTCGCTTCTTTCCGCTCGAAGTATTCGGCGCACTTTCGACCGGATCTTCTGGACCGTCGATTTTTTCACCGACGTCAGTGTTGGCAAGACGACTTTTAATATGCTTCACGTATTCTTTGGAAAGTTCGAACCCCATCCAGTTTCTGTTGAGCTTCTTGGCCACGCAAAGAGTTGTTCCACTTCCTCCGAACGGATCCAGGACCAAATCGTAAGGCTTGCTCGACGCGCGAATGATTCGCGCAAGCAACTGCTCTGGCATCTGGCAGCCATGAAAACCTTCACGTTCTTTAAACGTTCCCGCAACTCGAGCAAAGAACCACGTATCGTGGTTGGGCCGGAACGAGCTGGGTGCGTCTTGAGGGCGAGTGATCCAGGTGTTATCAGGCAGGCGTCCTGCTGGGTTTGCTCGATTGTCAGCGTAAACCAATTGTCGAGCCGATTTGACTCGGATGTTTGGGTTTGGTCGGGCAAACGTGAAATTCTTGGGGTCTTTTACAAAGTGAAAAAGATGGGTGTGTGACCGGCTGAATCCGTTGGCGCAATTAACTCCAAAGGTGTAGTACCAGATCACCCAGCTTCGACAATGGAATCCAGCTTTTTGTGATTCGATTTTAAGTTCGGCAGCGTATTCGTCTCCGATCGCCAACCAAAACGTACCATCCGGTTTCAACGCGCGATGGACTCCCTGAATCCATTGACCGCACCAGTCCAAGTAATCTTGCGCGTTCTGCGCGTCATCGTAAACATCGTAGTCATAACCAATATTGAAAGGAGGATCTGCGAAAACCAAGTCCACTGATCCCGCATCCAATTTTGCCAATTGCTTGACACAATCACCTTGGTGAATTTTGTTTTTCTGAAGAGTCACTCGGGCACTTTCCTGTTGAATACAACTCCAAATTTTATGGCATTTGCGAAAATTGTCGATGGTCGAAGTAACCCGAGTAGATAGCCGTTTCCTGAATATTCACTTGGACTGGGAAATGCTCAATGCCAAGATGCAAGCTGGTGTATTTTGTACAACCCGCAAAGCTTCCGGATTAGCGAGATTCTTTCACGCAGTCTGCCCCACCAATCGCGCAAACCAAAAATCAACTCATTTTGGGAAATTCGAATGGTCGACGAAAGAAGCAACCGTCATTCTGGAGCAAGTAAGTGAGCACTGACAACCAAAATCCCACCGAAGACCAATCAGTTTCGAGTCCAGAAAAGCACCTGCCGGTCCAGCCAAGTCAGTTTAATGACAGACGGAATCCAACTGGGCAACGCAGCACGCCCGGCTTCGAACGCCGTCAGTTTACGAACTCTCATTCAGACCTCAGCCCTGATGCAGCTGAACTGGGGCACGCCATCGATCAGTACAAACTGAATCATCGTCGGCGGTTTATTAACTATGAAGAGATGTTGTCGATCATCAAGTCGATCGGCTATTCCAAATCAGAATAGTTGGCCAGCGTTATCTGCGCAAATTCAACAGCGGTCCGTTGAGAATCGGATTCGTAAGCTGATCCATACTCAAAATCCCTATCACCTGTTGACGGTCATCGACGACCTTAATCAGCGTTTCTCTTCTGACTTGCATTTGCAAAAGAACTTCGCCCATTAACTCATTTGCATTCACTTCTTTGATAGGATGCAACTCGGGCAGTTCGGTCATCTCTTGGTCAAAAGGAGATTTCACGAACAGTTCAACCAAACGATAGTAACCAAGAATGTCACTCTTGCGCTGCCCATAAACTGCGATATCAGCGAGCCCTTTACGGCTGGCGATCTTTCCTAGCTCAGCAGCTTCGATATTTTGCGGAACCACATAGGCTTTAGGTAAGGGTGTATAGATCTCACGAACCTTTCTGGCCGCCTGCGTGAAAAAATTGTCTGCCAGCAATCGTTGAGTCGGATGCAGGATCCCGGCTTCTTTTCCTTCGTCCAAAACTTGTTGCAACTCTTTACGCGCCAAAGCCAACCGCACGATATCTGGCGACTCACCGAGCAGTCTCTCAAGGACCCAAGCTAATCCCCACAGTACCAACGCAATTGGCGCGAACAGGATGGTGCACATCAAAAGTACTGGCGCGAAAAACTTGAGCAACCGATTGGGGGCCAAAAAGAAAATATTCTTCGGCAGCGACTCGCCATAAACGTACAAAAACGGCGACATCAAAATCGGGGCGATCAGTTCAACAGCCGCTGAATCGGAAGGGTAAAGCACCCCAGTTCCAATTACGACTGCCATCGAAGTCATATAGTTGGCAAGGTTATTCCCGATCAACGCGGTCGCGACAAACAAAGGTGGGCGGTTGGTAAGAAACAAAAGGAACTTGGACGGCCAGTTTCCATCCAACGCATCCATCACGATACGTACACGGCTCGCTCGATAAAAACCAGTCTCGCTGCCGCTAAAAAAAGCGCTCAGACCAACACCTGTAAACAGAAGTAGAAGTGCTAACCAAATCATTAGCTCGCCTCCTGGTCTATTCGTGTAATTTTCACAACCAACATGCCACGATCATCCGTTTCGACGACATGGAAATGCAAAGGCCCGTGATCACACTGGTCGCCGGCGCGGGCCAATCGCTGAACCTCTTCTTGAACCAGCCCCGTGATCGTGACATTGTTTGACTCGGGTAAATCGACTTTAAAGTACTTTGCCAGCAGGCGCAGACTCATCATCCCAAAGGCGACCCATAACTCATCGTTGATTTTTGCAATTGGATTGTGATCCAACAGTCGTTTACTGCGGCTTGGCGAATAAGTAAACACGGCGGCGAGAATTGCTTCGATCGTCAAAATCCCGATCGTCTCGCCATATTCGTTTAAAACAACCGTCACCTCTCGATCACGATGGGACATCCGTTCCAGTGCGTCCGCGACGGTTGCAGACCAAGGCATGTAAAGCACCGGCTCGCCCAACCGCTCCAAATTGTCTTCCGGTAATTTGAAGTGGTTGTCCAACCGAATCGCTTTTTCGATCTCCTCCGTGTCCGGTTCGGTAACCAACAGGTATCCACTCGCCGGAAGCGAACCGCCCAGATCAGAAAGTTTGACGGGCGGTTTATAATTGGCGAACTGAGTTCGAGGCCGCATCCACTCGTCAACGCGAATACTGGAAAGCTGCACAATGTTCTGTACGACCGTCTGTTCCTGCTTGATCACTGACAGGTCTTTGCCCGAAATATCAATCGCCCTTTCGATGTCAGAGATCTCGAGATAAGACTCGTTCTTAAAGTTTGGCCAGAGAATTCGCCGCGAGATTAGATTCACGGAGGTCAACAGCGGCATGATCGGGTCTAGGACTCGAACGGCCACGGCCAGTGGTACCCCAATGAACTGGACGAGTCCCCCCGCGTTCATCACAGCAGTGCTTTTCGGAAGCATCTCGCTGAAAAAGATAATGGTCAACAACGAACCGATGGCAAAGGCGATTGCCCAGCCCTGTCCCAAAGTTGGCGTTTCGTCGATTCGAATCGAGACGACCGAGCTGATCGCGAAATAAACAATGTTGATGACGAGGTTCCAAAACAGAACCGAGGCCAGCAAGCGGTCTGGATCTCGGAGCAATTTCGAAGCGGCGCGCTGAGATGCATTTCCATCAGCCAACTGACGTCGATCGGAAGGGCGAAGATAAAACAACGCCGCCTCGCTAGCCGAAAAAAACGCGGAACAGCAAACGAGCACGCCCATTGCAACGAACCACGGAACCAATGGAATCAAGTCAGCCATGCTCAACAAAAATCGTGGAAGAAGTTACGAATGCAAAATAGTCTTTTCGATATCTTATTCGTCTTCGCCACCTTTGACACGACCTGCTGAGACCAGAAATTCGCTCAAGCGAGGAATAATCATGGCAGTTGTTGCAAACCCGTACGCAAACGCCAACACGATAATAACCGTGGTGTAGTTTTGTAGCATCAAACTGGTCAACGCATGAAACATTGCAAAAGGCAGAATCGTCGAGGCCAACGCCAGCGCAGGCGAAGGAGTATGCCTCCCCAAAGCGGCGAACAACCCGATCGAACCGCCGATAATACAAGCTAAAAACGGCGCCATTTGCGCTTCGACATTCCCCGTAAACGACACCAGCATAACCATACTAGTAACGACACCCAGGAACAGGAAAAACACGGTTCCCAAACTTACCGCAATTGCTTGGCGGCTGCCGGCATAAGACATTCCACAATGGATTCCCAATACGACTACGAATACATCTAGGATCGCCAGCCCCAGAATCAAATAACAGAAATTGAGCCCGCTTAGCCCGCCGCTGTACCAAACGTAGCCCGCAATCGCCACCGGTAACAGGACAACGTCCAGCGTTACATACAAAACGCCAAACAGTTTCCCAAACAGAAACTCTTTCGGAGAAATGTCAGTAACTCTTAGCAAATCCAATGCGCGGCCATCACGCTCGTTGGTGATCGAAGTCACCGCCAACGCATTCAGCATAACGAGGCTTACTAGGAGAAAGGGGGCCATCGGCTTTGCGACCACAGGAATCGTAATGGAGGCTTCAGCACTAACCCGTGTCGCCGCTCCCGATTCAACGAGAGAGAAAATCGCAAATGCAACAAAACCGGTAAGTGTCCAAAAGGCAAGTCGAATGAAAAGGATCTTTTTGCCATACGCCCAAGTACACATTTCACGCCAAAGCACAGGATTGTCCCACACGCGGCGGCTCTTTTTGTTGGTCGATCTTGTGCGGTCGTCGACATGCTTTACAGCGTTTGAACTGGCTGAGTCCGATTCGGTTAACTCTTGCCCGGTAATCGTTTTCAAAAGCGTGTCTTCGCCCTCGGCTTCGGTCGATTCCTTTTGGCCCAAACGTACATCGCGGCTGGGGTTCCAGCGACGTACCCTCGCGATAGCCGTACCACACAAAGTAACCGACACCACCGCAGCTACGATCAGGTAGGGTACAACCGAAGTCAACCAATTAGAATCAACATTCGAATGGCTGGCGGCGAAAATCGCTTGGATAGGACTACAAGCTCGCGCGATCAACTGCGCATCGACGCCAAACCAGTTTCCACCGACCAATCCAATCCCTTCGAACAACCCGATCCAGAAAACAATAGCCAGCGCCACCAAGGCCAAAGTCTGAAACGTCTTTTCGCGCCACAGTGCGACGGTTGCTCCCAGCGAGCCAGCTGCTAACGCGGTAACCCCAGTTACGGCGAACGTCCATCCAACTTGGCCAAACGATGTTCCACCGAAAAGTACGATCAACATGAATATCGGCAGCGCCGTCATCAACATCACGCCAATATTAAGCAGGCTGGAAAACAACTTTCCCAAAACCAGTTCACTATTGGTCAGCCGAGTCATCAACAACAGGATTAGCGTCTGCCGATCTTTCTCGACCGCAATACTGCTGGCTGCCTGAATAGCTGACAGAAATAGGATCAAAGCCAGTTGGATCGGAGCCAGGATCTGAATCAGCAAAGAACCAAAGTGAGCCATGTCACCGATATTGCGGATCTGCTGAGTCCCTGTCACGATCAACCAAGCGGTGCAGATCAACAGTAGCAAAGCGACGCCGTAAATCGTACGGTTTATGTAGTGCTGAGTTCGGCGGGGTGAAACCGCGGCTTCTCGAGTAAAAACGGGGCCAACAAGCACTCTAGTTTGTCTCCATATTGCTCTGGGGCCTGAATTTCCCGAAACAAAGCCGGTCAAAGTTAGTTATTTAGTAGTTCACAACTTCATGAGGGTTGAGAATATCACCAAATTCAAGGGAAAATGGAATCTCCCGCTGTTCAAAGCACAAAATTGTGGGGAAGGCATAATGACTGGTTGCACTTTTTTAGGCAAGTCAAACACCGGATATTAACCCTATACGGATAAGAACCCATCATCTGCAAAATTTAACCACCGTTTTTCGCGAAGAAATTTGATTTTTTTGGCTCGGAAGCCAAATATTTTGGCCTTCTTAGGCGTCCCTTACATAAGACCCGTATGGATCGAGACAATTTGACTTCTTCATCCAAAATACGATTGGACAATGATTCGGTCCAAAAAGCGTATCAGCAGCATGCTTGTGCGCTCGAACGGTTTTTGATGGGAGTGCTAAAAGACCCAGGGTCAGTCGCCGATGTGTTGCAAATCGCATTCACTCGGTTGTTAGAACAAGGCGGGGGTGTAAAGCCAGGTTCGCACAAGTCCTGGTTGTTTCGAGTCGCCTACAACGAAGCGATGTTGGTACATCGAAAACAAAAAGTCGATCAACGAGCGAAGGACAAGATCGCTTGGCAGATCGGGCGTTGCGGTGATTTGGAAAACGAAGGATTCACCGCACTGAAGAAAAAGGAAGACAAGGCTCGGGTTCGTGAAGCTTTGGAAACTTTGCCACCCGAGGTAGCTGAGATCGTTCAGTTACGAATGAAAGAAGGATTAAAGTTCATCGAAATTGCCGAACGCTTGGACGTGCCTTTAGGAACTGTCCTCACGCGGATGCGACGTGGACTCAAAATTTTAAAAGAGAAACTCAAGTGACCGAAGAATTAAATCGGCACTCAAAAAGTATACAGCTTGCAATGGACAACTAAGTTTCATGTCAGAATTTGAATCAAATCTAGAATCAATCCGCAACGAGTTGCGTGCCTTACCTGCATCCGCTTTCACGGAACCGTTTACCAGCGATCTGGATTGGATGGCGTTTTGCTACATCGCCGACGAGCTCTCAGGCGAGCAATTAACCCAGTTCGAATCCCGCCTGGAAGATGATCCCGAAGCAAGGGATGCCGTTTCTCGAATGATGGAACTTTCCACTTCTGTTTTTGAAAGTGGTTTCACCCCAACGTCGCAAAGAGCTGACGTTCAAAACCAACAGTCGAATTCCTTGTCAACTCCAGTCAATTCCAAATTGAATTGGGTGATTGGTTTAGCTGCAGCACTTTTGTTGGGTGTGGGACTTGCTGCTTGGATAACAAATTGGGAGCAAGGTTCCACCGACATAGCCGCGCAGTCGCACGACGAAGAACTTGCGATTGCTTGGGCCGATGCAGTTCAGGATGTCGAGTTCTTTGAAACGAATGAGAGTACCGACTCTCAATTTTCGAATTCAGAAATCGTAGAAGAAATAGACGAAGAGGACTGGATGTTTGTCGCAATCGCCGAATTAGAGGGTGAGGCGGCAGAAGACGACACGGAGATGACTCAATGAAAAAGTTGATCCCTTTCATCTTTGCCGTGACTATTTGTCTTTTTGGCTCCTCTGTTTGCAGTGCCCAAGAAGGTGAGCAAAAAAAGCAGGCTAAAAATCCCAAAGCTAAAACCGCCGAACAACAAGACGACGAGAATACTAAATCAACTGAATCAAAAAAAGGCAACGACAAAACCGACAAGAAGAAAATAACGCCGGAAGAGTTGGCTGCTCGAAAGGCTGTCCTGTACGAATTTGTCGACACGCATCATCCGGCTCTCAAGCGGCTTTTGAAATTGCTGGAAGAGAAACGCCCCGATGAATATAAACGGGCCATGAAGGCATTGTCGAAACAGCACGCCCGACTCAATCGCAACAAAGAAAAAGATCCCGAGCGATACAGGATCGAGTTGAAGATCTGGAAAGTACGCTCACGTATTGAGTATACCTCGGCGCAATTGACCGTGGACAACACGGAAAAAATTGAAGGACGATTGAGAGAACTGCTGCAGCAACAGTGGGAGCTCAAAATCGAAATGCGTCGTTTAGAAATCGAAAGGCAAAAAGCAAAAATCGCCGCGATGCGTGAAGACTTGGCTGAATTCCGTGAAACAAGAAGTGAAGTTTTGGACAAGCAACTCGCGCAAAAGATCGCCAAAGCAAAAAAACGCAGCGAAGTTTTGGCCAGCAAGAAAGAAACGGAGAAAGACGAACAAGATGAAGCTGAAAATGGCAAAGTAAAACCACAAAAAGGGAAACAAAGAACGAATCTCTAAAAACGGAGACGGAGCCCCAACCCTAAACCTGGGCCTCCAGAATCCACTTTGTTTTGTCATGGTCCCTGTCGGATTACTGCCTCGTGCTGACTGGGATTGTGCCAAACGACGGTCGTATCAAAATATGATGCGGCCGTTTTTTGTTTACCATCACCCGTATTTTGGTTTTTGCTTCAGCCTGTACCTATTGAACGAACCCAGATAAAATAGCTTCCATGGCTATGATTTTTATTCTGCTCGCAATTTCGTTACTTTTCCTGCTTCGCCTCTCGAACGGAAGTGTCTGTCGATCATTCGAACAGAATTGGCCAGCGATCTCTGAGGAGGAGTTTGTCGCAAGATGTGGTCCTGGAACCGATCGGGACGTTGCACTAACGACGCGGCGAATCATTTCTGAACAACTTGGCATCCCCTATGATCACATCTATCCAGAGCAGAACCTCGTCGTAGATCTGGGATGTGATTAAGATTCTTGAATGCAGGTACACGAAACACAATCGTCTCCTGCTCGGCTGATATCCGCTCTAATAAATGTAGAACCCTACTCGTGTCCAACATCGACCCCGTTCAATACAATCGCGAAAAATGGGATGCGATTGCCGAATCGAGCGACCGTTTTTTCAAGGCCGTAACCGGCGAAGAACTTGCCGCTGCCCAAGCTGGCAACTGGGCGATCAACGTCACCGCCCAGAAACCGGTCCCGCGCGAATGGCTGGAACCGATCTCAGGCCAACGAATTCTTTGCTTGGCAGGTGCTGGGGGAAAACAGGCACCCATTCTATCTGCACTTGGCGCAAAGGTGACAGTGTTTGATATCAGCCAGCGGCAATTACAACGAGATCAAGAAATTGCCGAACGTGAGGGGCTTGCCATCGAAATTGCTACCGGCGACATGGCTGATTTAACACAGTTCGAATCGGGATCGTTCGATAAAATCATCAATCCCTGCTCCGTTTGTTACTGTCCACAACTTCAACCGATATGGAACGAAGCGTTCCGTGTTCTGACGACCGGGGGAACAATGATTAGCGGTTTGATCAATCCAGTTCATTACATTTTCGATGAAAGGGAAAAGGAGCGTGGCAAGCTGATCGTGCGTCACAAAATTCCTTATAGCGACCTTGATCTGGATTCTACTGAGCGAGAAGAAACGATGGGACATGAACGGCCGATCGACTTTGGGCATTCGCTGACAGACATGATTGGTGGAGTGATCACCGCAGGATTTCAGGTAAGCGGATTTTATGAGGACGCGTGGGGCGGTAGTGATAAACTCAGCAAATATATCGACACGTTTTTCGCAATCCTTGCCACCAAACCCACTTAAGCGCGGCGCAAACAGCAAAAACCATGGCGTCTTAATGACTTCGCATGAGCCCTCAAAGCCGTATCTAAGTCTTCCTGTTCGCCTTCTCTACAATGCGGCCCGTGTAAAACCGTTTTTACTGTATAGTCTGCGATTAACCTGCAACTCCAACAAATTTTGCACTGGATTGCTAGTAATCCTCAACATATTCATCCGACTCAATTGATTCAAATCGTGAGGCAAGTTACGATTTAGAAAGCAGCAAAAAAAGCTCAACACAAGCTGGGGATGGCACTATCCTCAAATCAGCTGCTCCGACCCACACCCTAATTTAGCGAAATCTGCGCAAGCATTTTGAAAGGCCCTTAACTTGGCACACGAAGTAATTTGGCACACGCCTAACAAAAAATTCACTTACCGAGGAATTACCTTTGTGAAGGATTCCGAGGGTCGCTTCTGTCCGAACTACAAAGGCGACAAGCTCAATGAAGAACAGCTCAAAGCACTGGAAGAGGCAAGTTTTTCAAATGACCAAGAGGCTGGAAACTTCGTCATGGAACTCTTGGCCGACTAGACTTTCCAATATCCAATCTGGAAACGACACAAATTACCGCGTGGGAATCGATCATTTGATCTTCCCAAGCGGTTTTTTTGTAAATATTGGTCTAAATATAACGACAAACACACTGGCTATTACGATGCTGAGCCCAAGTACGCACTAAAATCTGGAATCCTAAGTTCTCTCGAACTGGGGCAAGGTCAATTAAGTCGATACCAAAACCAGAGCCCGAATCGCGCATCAGCCAAAATTTTTAGCACAGTTCTCCACTCCTGTTTCAGTCTTCATCTATGAAACTTAGCAAAACATTTTCTGGAATCGTAATCGTGGGGCTTGCCGCCGCGTTAGGAATCGGATTGATCTACCTTCCCGGTTGGATCATCGACAAATACCAAATGATCAGCGCCCTAGGGGCTGTCTGGGGAATTCTGTATTTGATTGCGGTCTTCATTGGCATGGCCCTGTTAATTGGAAGTGCTGCATGGGTGATCTGGAAGCTCTGGGGCACTTCGCTTGCAAAGAAGATTCAACGAGAGCGCCGCAACAAAAATCCCAGCGAGCTGAGCCACGCGCAAAAGCAGTTTGAGATCGACGAAAATCTTGATCAGATCGAACAGCTCCGCCAAAGCGCCGATGAGGATCATCGCTTAAAGGCCGAACTGGATCCGATACTCGCCGAGATGGAAGCCAAGCGGGAGGCCCAAACACTAGAGATCGTCGCGTTCGGAACGATCTCCAGTGGAAAAAGCTCTGTACTGAACCTACTGGCAGGACGCGAAGTTTTTGCAACCAACGTAACGGGTGGAACAACCGTTACCCGCAATGAGATACCTTGGCCAGGTATCGATCAAGTCTTCCTAGTCGATACGCCGGGGTTGGGTGAAGTCGACGGTGAGTCTCACGTCCGTATCGCCGCAGAGAGTGCCAAAGACGCTGATCTGGTTATCGTGGTTGTCGACGGACCGTTGCGAGAAAGCGAACACGAACTGCTGGAAGTTTTAGGTCAGATGGAAAAGCGAGTGGTGATCGCTTTGAACAAATCAGATTGGTACTCCCAAGAGGACCGAGACAAACTACTTGGCCAAATAAATCGGCAGACAACCGCGTTCGTCAAACAGCAAGACATCGTCGCGATTCAGGCCCAAGAGGGCAGCCGTATTCGCCGACGCATCGCAGCTGACGGTCAGGAAGTCGAAGAAACGGTCGCCATTGACCCCGATATCGAACCTTTAGCCGACCGCATGTTGGATATCGTCAAACGTGATGGCAAAGACCTGTTGATGGCGAATCTTCTGTTGCAATCCAGAGGCTTGGTCGAGAAAGCAAAAGGCAAAGTCAAAGATGCCATCAATCGAAACGCAAAAGAAGTGGTCGATCGCTACATGTGGGGCGCAGCGGGCGTTGCAGCGGTAAACCCGTTCCCCCTCATCGACCTCGTTGCAGGCGTGGGCATTTCAACCAAAATGATTTTAGATATTGCGAACGTCTATGGTCAAAAAGTGGACTTGGCAACCGCCCGAGAATGGCTGGGGCAGATGGGGAAAATCCTTGTCGGTGTATTGGGTTATCAAGGTGCCTCGCTCTTGCTCGCCTCGGTCGTGGCGTCACTCATAAAGACAGTCCCGATTGCAGGAACACTCGCGGGCAATGCGATGCAAGGTACAATCCAGGCGTTGTTGACTCGCTGGGTTGGGCTGGTGTTTATTGAATACTTTGAAAACGAAATGCAAACTCCAGAAGGCGGCTTGGCCGGAATCGCCCGCCGACACTGGGACGACTTAACAACCCCCGCAGAGCTGGGCCGATTGGTCAAAACGGCTCGCGACAAACTATCCAACAAGTCTGACTAATACCTTTCTGACCAAATCCTTTTCACCAACCAACTATTACTCAACGGATCACTCCCGTGGACACCCAAGAGACAACAACGAATCAAGATCCGCAGTACAAAGACGCTGTTGCAGCGGTTGAAAACACGCTGGAAAAACTACGTGGCTGCCCGGCTGCGGAAAAGGAACAGTTACAGAACGACATTCGTCAGCTGAACGAAATGTTCGAAAAGATTGTATCAGGCCGCTTGGAAATTGTGATCTTTGGCGAGATCAGCACAGGCAAATCGGCGATGATCAATGCGTTGATTGGCAAGCAAGTAGTCGATGTCGACGTGCAGGGTGGCTGGACCAAACAGGTCTGGGGCACCGCATGGGATGGGGCCGGCCATCGTGTACCTGGCTTGGAATCAAGCGAAGTGATCCTCATTGACACTCCAGGCATCAACGAAGTCGGTGGCAAAGACCGCGCGGATCTGGCCGAAACCACTGCTCGACGAGCCGATTTGATCCTGTTCGTAACCGATTCCGATCTGAACGACACTGAGTACACAGCGCTGGTCGAGCTGGCGGCGGTTCAAAAGCCGATCCTGTTGGTGTTCAACAAGAAAGATCTTTACAGCAAAGAGCAATTGGAAACGCTGCTGGAAATGGTCGGCAAGCGCACCTCCGGTTTAATCGATCCAGCCAACGTCGTAACTTCCGCTGCCGATCCCCGCAAAGTCGAATACATCATCGAAACAGAGGGGGGGCGTGAAAAATCGGAGTGGCGCAAACCGGAACCAGATGTCGAAGATTTGAAATCGCTGATCCTTACTGTGCTGGAAAAAGAAGGGCTTGAGTTGATTGCCCTGAACGCAGCTATGTACGCGGCGGACAAAAGTGATCGGATCGCTACGATTCGTGTGCAAATGCGAAATCGCAAAGCAGACCAGGTAATCTGGACCATGGCCGGCACCAAAGCGATGGTGGTCGCGTTGAATCCTCTGCCAATCGTTGACATTGTTGGAGGCGTCGCAATCGATGCCCTTATGATTGTGACTCTGTCAAAAGTCTACGGTTTGAATTTCTCAATGGCTCAGGCCCGAGGATTGTCTAAGGCGATTGGAAAAGCGGCTGGCGTTTTTGCGTTAGGTTTGATGACCGAGTGGGGTGCGAGCTTGTTTAAAGGGCTGACTGCGACGCTGGGAACCGCTTTAACCATGGTCCCACAAGGGGCCGCGGCTGGATTTAGCTCCTACATTATCGGGCAGGCTGCCAAACATTATTTTGAGCATGGTGGATCTTGGGGTGACAAATCTGCCAAGGCAGTGGTGGCTGAAATCCTTGCCAACACAGACAAAGATTCTGTGTTGAAACACCTCAAAGACGAAATTCGAGAAAAACTGGATTGGAATCGTCATGCAGAATAAGCGTTCAGTGTTGTTTGTCTGTTTGGGCAACATTTGTCGTAGTCCTGCGGGCGAAGGAATCTTGCAAGAGATTGTCGACCAGCGAGACTTGCAGTCGCAAATCGTTGTCGACTCAGCGGGCACGGCGGGCTATCACGATGGGAAATCGGCTGATCGGCGAATGATCGCTGCGGCCAAAAATCGTGGAGTCGACTTGACTAGTATTTCACGAAAACTACAGTTCGAAGATCTTGACCAGTTTGATCTTGTTATCGCCATGGATCGTGAAAACCTGGCGGATATCCAGCGATTGAACAGTGAGCCCACGGCAACCGTCAAACTGTTGAGCGAATATTTGGACGACCAATGGCCAACCGACGTGCCAGACCCATACTATGGAGGCGACGAGGGGTTTGAATACGTTTTAGATATGGTCGCAGCGGCTTGCCCTGCAATTCTGGACGAGCTGCAACGAGACAGCTAAGGATTTGGATTGTCTCTGAGGCGAGTATTAACGCCTTGGAAAGGCGTGCTACTTTCAGGCGATTACTTGCCAGTTGCAACCTGTAGAGCATTTTGGAAGCAACCGTTCTCCAAAAAGTCTAGCACCAGCTTTTGGGCTTTTCCGCTCCAAGGAAGTAGACCATGGTCAACATTAATGTCGATCATTTCAGTCGAACCTGCGATGTCGACTCGGTCCTGTGCAATAACTCGATCCTTGGTTGAGCGCACGATTCCCAATTGATATTTACCGCTGGCAAAGGGATTGCCAAGCCTATTCACGTAACTGCTCTCCGAATCGGAAAGCTGCCCCATGATCGGACAGAACCAGTTTGTTAGACGGCTGATACAGCGAGCAACATGCGATCCTCCGTGGGGAGGAGCCAGCATCACAATCCGCGCGATTTGAGAAGTAACAGCCTGATCTTGCCGATCATCTGTGCCTTCAAGCTCAGCAAGTGCACCGCGAATAATGATCGAACCCAGACTGTGAGAAACAAGGTTGATCTTTGCGTTTTCAGGGTTGGATGCCTCTTGCCGCAACAGATCGGCAAGCATCTCGGCATGCTGTTGGATCGTCGTGTTAATACTGCTGTAGCGAACGCTGAGAACTTTCCGTTGGGACCGGCGGAGTTTGCGTGCCATCGACCACATGTCCAATCGGGAACCAAACAGCCCGTGAATAAGGATCGTCAAATTTTCGGGTTCAGCAGCCAAGAGTTAGCCAGCGGTTAGGGAATCGAAAAACACTTGTTCAGCAGTGATCCAACCGACAATCGTCTTCGAAATTCACAGGCTAATCACGCCGGTTCAGAATTTACGATCTTTTCAGCTGAAGTGCTGACCTCGGTCGATGGAGTTCCCCGAAACTCTGGGATCAAACATTCTAATCTGGCGCGAATTGCTTTCGGATTTGAGTAGGCAATTTCAACCAGTTGGTCTAATGAAGACGATGTATCGCCGTAGTCGAACGGACGGTGAAACGCAGTTAGGATTTTCCCGTGTTCTGTGGGAAGTGATTTCTCGTCGATATAGTAGAGCTCTTCGTATAGCTTTTCACCCTGACGAATTCCAGTGAATTCAATGTCGATTGAACCTGGTGGTAAACCGGCCAATCGAATGAGGTCGGTAGCCAAGTCAACGATTTTGACCGGCTCACCCATCTCCAAGACAAAGATCTCGCCGCCCTGCCCCATCGCACCCGCTTGGACAACTAATTGAGCTGCCTCCGGAATTGTCATAAAGAATCGAGTCATTCGAGGGTCGGTCACAGTCAATGGACCACCCTTTTGAATCTGCTTCTTGAACAATGGCACAACACTACCGGCGGATCCAAGAACATTACCAAACCGGGTGACGACAAAATTTGTATCTGAGTAACTGCCAAGGGCCAAGCAATATCGTTCCGCCAATTGCTTGGTACAGCCCATTACGCTGGTTGGATTAACTGCTTTGTCGGTGGAAACCATCACGAATCGCGAAACACCAAATTCATGGCAGGCATCGGCGATAACCTGAGTCCCATAAACATTGTTAATTACCGCTTCGCCAATGTTCAATTCGGTCAACGGAACGTGCTTATGCGCCGCAGCGTGGAATACTACTTCTGGACGATGCGTCTCAAAGATGTTCTCGATCCGGCGTTTATCTGTAATGCTGGCCAAAACCATTTTGATCTCGGTGGACCCAGCTTGAGGAGAAAGCTCTTTCTCAATATGGTAAATTCGGTTTTCACCTCGGCCCAACAACAGCAACTGCTTTGGACCGAATTTTAGAATCTGTCGGCAAAGCTCCGATCCGATACTTCCGCCAGCACCTGTTACAAGAATCCTCTTGCCCTCAAGCATCTTGCTGATCAATTCGGTATCAAGGCTGATTGGGTCGCGTCGCAAAAGGTCTTCAAAGCTAACTTCACGGATCGGGATATTCGTTCCCCCCTCCAGCAGCGCCATAAGAGATGGAACAACGTTTACTTGGACCCCTGCCTCCTGAACCGAGTCGATCAAGGTTCGCAGCTCTCGGGCAGGAAGCTTCCCAGCGGGAACAAAAATAGTTTCTATCCGCAAGTCCTTGCAAAGCTCACAAATACTTTCCAAAGCGCCGACAACACGCAATTCAGTGAACCGCTTGGGCTTGACCTGCTCCACAGATACTAACCCCACAATCCGACACTCCATACCTTGACGTGAATTGATCAGATGGGCGAGTTTAGCGGTTTCAAAGTCATCACCAACGATTAGAGATCGCTTGACTTTTGGATCGTGTTTGCCAAACAACATCTTCTCATCCCAAACTCTCCAAACACTTCGCAGTGCACTCATGATTGCAACGGTAAACGCACCATCGATCAAAATGGCGGCTCGGGAGATCTGTGTAGGTAGAAATAGATAGTCGAGCAAAAAGAAAAGACAAACCGATGCGATAGTTGCCTTGGCCAATAAAACCAGATCGGTGAACGTGACGTAACGCCACCAACCATGGAATGTCTGAAACGCCCAAAACATTGCGAGCTTACCAAGAACGACCAACGGTAACGCGTAAAGGTGTTTTGGATTCTCTGGAATAAATCGCTCAAAGCGAACGAACAGCGCTGACCAGTAGATCAGTGCAAACAACAATCCATGCGCAATAAAAAGCAAAGGTAAGCGGAACGATTCCAACAGGGAACGGAATTTGTTTTTCGATTCAGCAGATCGATTTGTGCTAATCGCAGATTGATTAGCTTGATCAGGTGGCGCAATCATGGGAGGGAGGGGGAGGAGGACTTGGTTGTAACAATTCGAGTGAGCATGCCCAGTCTAACCAATGTTATTCGATTTACGAGCCATTTTTTCGCGAGCGGGACACCTGAGAAATGAGGGGCATTTAGCCGTCTTTATTCACACCTTAGAGGTGTTTACCGCTGCGAGCATTTCTTTGAGCCGACTTTTTGTTGGTAGTTTGCAAAGGCCACAGCGAGCTTGGCGCAAACAAAAAAGCCCAGCCGGATATACCCGGCTGGGCTTCGATTTTGGAGAATTCAGGATTTTCGCTTAACGGAACAGGTTGAAGATTCCACCAAACGAGAAGATCTGCGCAACTGAGTTAACTACCAGTTCCTTTTTGCGATACTCAAGGACAAGCATATCACCAGGTTGAACAATCACACGCTGGGAAGGATCGTTGAAAGCACAGCGTAAATCGACTTCGATCGCACATTGGTTGCAACCGCTTTTGCGGTACACAGTCAACTGAGTAGCTGGCAGAATCCCACCACCGCGAATCCCCTGCCCAGACGATCCAGCTGTTGTAGCAACGTTACCACCCGCCAAAGACATCGCTTCGATAACATCAATTTCATAGTCTCGTGGAAGTGGGAAACGTCCACCCTCCAGCAAACCGCCAGTATAAAAGACGTCTCGTGTTCGGCCTTCGATGTAAACCACGTCACCGTCTTCAAGAGTGATCTGCTCCTCTGTCAAACTTGGCATTTCACCCATTACGGATTCGATCGGAATACGAACAACGTTGGCACCACTGAGGAACTGGCTTTCGCCACTGCTGTTCGGTTCTGGTGTGCCGATTGCCTGAACGATCCCACCAGCATCAAAGTCGGGGTTTTTCATTGCTCCGCGGATCACAACGATTTCGTTCTTAGCACTTTCACTGGGCATTCCACCCGTTTCGCTGAGAGCATGCAAAACATCGTTCTCGTAAGCGGCCAAGTCGATCGAGGTCGTTTGACCTTGGTTGTTATCGTCGATAAAAGTCTCGTTCGACCGGAGGTTGTATGTACGCTGATCAGAGATGTCTTCGCGGATCACCAGTACGTTATAAGTTCTTCGCTGCATGAGTGTGACGATGATTTTGTCACTTCCCTCAAGCAGGATCTTACGATCTTTCGTGTACGCCTCTCGGATACGAGCCTCTGCCTGCCCCAAAGTCATGCCTGTCATGCGAACCGGCGGGATCAAAGGAAGAGAGACATATCCGTCATCGCGGATCGGAACTGGATAACCCAAGGCTGGTTGCATTGAATCATCGTCAGGAAAATGCACTGGAGGTGGTGTGTCTTTGTCACCTGTGATTCCCTGAACGTAAATTCCAAGCGTGTCTCCAGAATCGAGAATGTACTCGTCTGGCGGAGTACGGCGTAGGGTTAGGAAGTTGATCTTCTCCGTCTCAGTCGTATTACAACAGCTAGCGTTCCGAACGCTTGAGGCAGGATGAGTTACGGCCGGTCCACAAGGGCTAACACACCCGACAGCTCCAACCAATGTAGCGAAGATAACGAACATACTCGTTATCACATTCTTACTTAGGGACATTTTTCGATTCTCCAAATCAAATGGTTTGGTGGGTACTGCATATAATTGCTATGCAAGTCACTCCACTTATCAAGGTGATTCGGATTGGAACGAATGTCGTAATTAAACCCAAGCCAAAAGGTTGCGTTGTTCCAGTCGGTTAATTGGTAACGATTATCAAAAAGATGGCAGTCCAATAAAAAACAAGGCGTTCCCGAAGGACCGCCTTGTAAAATGTTTTGATTAAGCAAACTTTATAGTTTGATTATTCGTCAGGGCTTGAAGAGCTAGTGCCAATCCCAACGGCAAGACCGACAGTTCCGCCGATCAGAGCCAAGCGACGAAAATTAAGACCACGGCCTCCGATTCCACCGCGACCCAAGCCTCCTCCGCCGAATCCGCCACTGCAACCGCCGCCACAACCGCCACAACCGCCGCCACATGATGAAACGCCGCTGCCACATGAACTACATGAGCTAACAGGTGCAGCTTGGCAACTACTGCAACCACCGCCAACGGTGTAACCACCAACGTACTCGGTTGCTCCCGCTGCTGCGAAAGTTTCGACAGGTGCTGAACCGTAAGACTCAAAAACCTGTGGGCTGTAAGAAGGGGCAACCATGAGTGGAATAGCTGTGTATTCTTCGGTTTCTTCCAATTCAGCATCGAAAGGAGTAACTTCGATTACTTTGTTTCCAACATAGCTACCGGCAACACCAATCATGTTGTATTTACCAGGCTGAATGTCTTTGAATGAGAAGTTTCCTGTAGCATCAGTTTGCAAAGTAGAAACCGTCTGGCCTTCGGAGGTCAAAGTGACTTTACCAGCAATAGGAGCTTCTTCGTCTTCCATCATTGCGAAAACGTGACCAACAAGGGCTCCATTCTCGGACAGAGAGACTTGAACAACTTCTTCGTTGTTGTCGTTTTCGTTGGCACTACAAAGCTGAGGCAAAGCGATTGCCAAAGCGAGGAAAGCATAGGAAATGAATGTTTTCATCTTAAATCCACGGAATCATGAGGTGAGTAATCGAGGTGAGTTAATCCACCAACCCTGCGCACACGCGGTGGCTTGGCTGCAGATATGTTACCCAACTGCCCAAAACCAGCAACTAGAAATAAGAAGATTTTAACAAAAAATCAGAATTTGCGGATTAACGGAAGATTGTTCCGTCTTAACAGGCTGTGAAGGTAGCCCGCGCCGGGCGAAATGGAAAAAACAACTATCTAGCTATTACCTTTGTGTAATCGAATTCTCCAAATGAGCCCATCCAAACAGGTAAACGAACGAATTTTGAACGTTGTTCCCAAAAGGATATACATCTGAATTTCGAATTCGGAATCGGGAAGACACTTCGTTCAATCCCAACCGAGTTGGTAAGCTGGGGCTTGGCAATCTGGGTAAAGTGTCGAATAGGGATCTGCGTTTAGGAACGATCTGCCTAAAGACGATCTGCCTAAAAGTAGGCCTAACGTTTATCCGCTAATGACCTGTTTTTCGAACCTTTGGAGCTTGCAGAAGCTGATGCAGAGCCACTCGCGTTTGGTTCAATTTTTTCCAGAGCTTGCAACGCTTGTCCAGGACCGAAAAGCTCTTCCAACAAGATCGCAGGGCGAGCGGGGTAGTCAGCCGGATAAATCAAGTTAACGGGAATATTGCTCCGTTCGGCACGAGCAAGGTCGCGCTTGTAGACTTGTTCATTACCGGTCATGTCAACTTTCACTAGTTGAACTCCCAACTCTTCCAGTTTGTCGATCACTTTTTGATTTGAGAAGACACGCTTCTCATTGATTTTGCAGTTCACTCACCAATCAGCAGTGTAATCAACCCAAACCGCTTTCTTTTCGGCAAGGCGCTGTTCAACTTTGCCTGGAACCCACAACTCCCAGCCCTCTTCGGCTAATGCGGGTGGGCCCTCCATTTTCGCCGCATCGGTATACATCCAAATACCCGCCCCAGCGATAAGGATGGGTGCAACCCAACCCCAGACATATCGCTTGTTACTTTTGACATAGGAAGGACTCCACTTGCCGTAAAAGTAGGCCGCAAGGGAAATGATGCAAAGCGCCATCAGAAACCAGCTTAAACCGCCGACCCCTGTTTGCGTCCCAAAAGACTGGACGAAAAATGCGGCGGCGGCGAACAGTGTAAACGCCATTAACTTTTTGAATGTTTCCATCCAGGCACCTGGACGAGGAAGCATGTTGATCAGAGATGGAAAAAACGAAAGGATGATGTATGGAAATGCGATACCCAAGCCAAAAACCGTAAACAGAAACATGGCAATCGCAGGTGGCTGGGCAAGCGTGTAACCCATTGCAGCTCCCAGAAACGGTCCGGAGCAAGGAGTCGCAACCAGTGTGGTAATAATGCCGCTGAAAAACGAACCACCGTACCCTTTGCTACCGCCTGCGGTCCCTGCTTTGGTCATAAAGAGGCCCATTTCGAAGACACCTGCCAAGTTCAATCCGAGAACGAAAAGCAAAATCACAATCGCGCCAACAAAGTAGGGGTTTCCCATTTGCTGCCCCCAATTGACGTCCTGTCCAAATGAGTACTTGAAAAACAGGATAAAGCCAGCGAGTACCCACATACTAAAAATCAGTCCACCAGCAAAAGCCAACCCGTGCATTTTGATTTTCTTGGGATCACTACCCGCTTGCTCGACAAAACCCATGACTTTGATTCCCAAAACCGGGAATACGCAGGGCATCAGGTTGAGCAACATTCCACCCAGAAACGCACCTAGCAAGGCGCCCCAAAAAGTTCCCTGGCCGGAACTACCATCCAGCTTTTCGTACTTGATTTTTGTTTCAGGTTGGTACAACTCGGCCAATGCAGCCAGTTCTTCTGGAGTTTCCGTGGCAACTTCTTTCTTTTCAACTACCTCTTCCTCAACAGGAATTTCACCAGCAACAACCTCACCTTCCTCTTCGCCGTCGTATTCAGCAACAAGAGGCATTTTCAATGGGATACATCTCCCTGAATCCACACAAGTTTGCCCTGTATAATTGATTTCGATTTCGCCCGACTCAAAATCAAATCCTTCTTTGAATTCAAAAGGCGCGGACCAGATAACTCCAAACTCATGGCTCTCTATGTCAATCTTGTAAATCTCGGTGTCGAATTTAACGTGCGGCTGTTCATCCGGTTCCCAAGGACCAATCAGCGTAAAGGTATCTTCATCAACCAACTTCATCCTTGAACGAGTCGGTCCTCCCGGGGGTTGCGTAACCGAGTACAAGTGCCAGCCGGGTTCGATGGTGGCTTCGATGTAGATCTTGCCTTGACGGGATCCAGGTTTGACCTTGAAATAAGCCAGCAGTGAAACGGGCTCTTCAGAATTTTGAATCTCAAAGTTATTCCGTGCAAGGGATGTTGCGGGCATTGCCAAAAGCAACACAGCAAATGTCCAATTAATTAGGGCCCGGGTTAATGTGAGGGACATCGCTATAGTCTCAAATGATTTTGTTTTTTACGGCTGTTGATACACAATCGAAATTGTACTTGAAAAACGCAGGTTTTTGATGCCCAATCAAGACAAGACCATATGCGACGATTGACCCCCGATTTCCGCCAGCATATCCATACAAAAACCGGAAGTATTTTATCTTTTTGCCGAGGTGCCCATTCGTTGTTGCCTTTGCGGTATCTTTTTCTCGCCGGTTGATTTGGTGTAAAGTTGCAATAAGTTTCTTGCTCAAGTCAAGGGTTGCACAATGCGCTTCTATTCCTCTCTGATCATTCTCCTGTTCATCACCCAATTTTTGGTGGGGCAAGATCGCATCACGGGCAAACTGTTTGCGACCCGAAGCGAAGTGATTGCCCGCAATGGGATGGTTGCGACTAGCCAACCGTTAGCGACTCAAGTCGCATTGGACATTCTAAAATCAGGCGGCAATGCGATCGATGCAGCCATCGCAGCAAACGCAACTCTCGGTTTAATGGAGCCAACCGGAAACGGAATCGGAGGTGACCTGTTTGCGATCGTGTGGATCGAGGAGGAACAAAAACTCTATGGCCTAAACGCAAGCGGTCGATCGCCCAGCAGTCTCACACTGGAAAAACTGAAAGAAGAACTTGGTAACAAGAAAACGATTCCTCCGTTGGGTCCACTACCCGTTTCAGTTCCCGGTTGCGTAGATGGTTGGTTCGAATTACACCAGAAGTTTGGCAAGCTTTCGATGGCAGAGAATTTAGCGCCGGCCATCGGCTATGCCAGAGATGGCTTTCCCGTTTCCGAATTGATCGCCTACTACTGGGGACGGAGCGCAGGTCTAAAGCGCTACCCCGGGTTTGCAGAAACCTTTCTACGAGACGGCCGCGCGCCGAAGAAGGGTGAGATCTTTCGCAACCCGATGTTGGCCGACACGCTTGAGAAACTTGCAACCGGTGGCCGTGACGAATTTTATAAAGGCTCGATTGCCAAAACGATTGACCGCTTTATGAAAAAGCATGGTGGATATTTGTCGTACGACGATTTGGCTGCTCATAAAAGCGAGTGGGTCGAACCGGTTTCCACGACCTATCGAGGCTACGAAGTTTGGGAACTGCCACCCAATGGTCAAGGCATTGCCGCGCTGCAAATGTTGAACATTCTCGAAACTTACGATTTCTCTCAAATCAAATACGGAAGCGACGATCACATTCACTACTTTGTTGAAGCAAAAAAGCTGGCCTTTGAAGACCGAGCCCGGTTGTACGCTGACATGGACTTCTATGCTTCGCCCGTTGAACGGTTGATTTCGAAGGAGTACGCCGACGAGCGTCGAACTCTGATCGAGCGAACTGCAGCAGCTCAGCGCTACGACGTCGGTTTGACTGAAGGTGACACGATCTATCTGACGGTTGCTGATAAAGACCGCAATATGGTCTCACTGATCCAAAGCAACTATCGCGGGATGGGGTCGGGCATGTGCCCTGACGGGCTTGGGTTCTGTTTGCAGGATCGGGGAGAGTTGTTTGACATGACCCCGAATCGCCCGAACTCCTACGCACCAGGGAAACGCCCCTTCCACACGATCATCCCCGCGTTCGTGACCAAAGACGGAAAGCCATTTTTGAGTTTTGGTGTGATGGGCGGCGCGACTCAGCCTCAAGGCCATGTCCAAATCGTGATGAACATGATCGACTTTGGAATGAACCTACAGGAAGCCGGCGATGCTCCCAGGATTTTGCACACCGGTTCGTCTCAACCGACCGGTGAACGGATGACCGATGGCGGTCGGGTCTCGCTTGAGTCTGGCTTTGCGCCCGAAGTTTTGCGAGAACTCATCAAACGTGGCCATCGTTTCAAACGAGGTACCGGTTCGTTTGGCGGTTACCAAGGAATCCAATACGATCCGGTCAACGATGTTTACTACGGAGCGTCGGAGTCCCGAAAAGACGGCCAAGCCGCCGGCTATTGATTCGACCAAAAATGGCAACTACGCAGCGCGAAAGAAGCTGCTTCCTCGCTAACGCGTCGGGTTTCCTTTCACTCGTCGCCAAGTGGTGTACGTGTCACGTCCGTTTCAATTCTTCAGTTCGAAACAAGCTACCTTCCCCTTGCCTTTAACCAACAGTTTACCACTGGAGACGATAGGGGCTGACCAGCAAGGGTACTTAAATTCTGTCTCTCCGTCGTGCTCCGTCACCAGGGAATACTCCTCCGGCGTTGCCTTGACCAGCAACACCCTGCCCCGCTCGGCCATTACAAGCAAATGGCCATCACAAAAAGTTACCGACGATCGCCCTAACCCTCTTTCTTTCCATTTCACTTCGCCCGTCAGAAAATCGACACAGCGAAGCTCTGAAGAGCCCGAACTCTCGCCACTGCATCCATAAAGAAACCCCTCGTGCAAAACAGGCGTGTTCCAATGGGGAGCCAGTGACTGGTTCCGTTTTCGATCATCGCTCCAAACGATTTCTGTCTCCCACGTCTCGCTGACTGACAGTACAACTCCGCCCTTTTGGTACGATTCGCCAAGATAAATTTTGTTTTCTAAAACAACGGGCGTACTCGCATTCACGCTTTCTAATTTCCGAGCCCGCCATTTGAACTGGAACAACTGTTCCCCACTTGCTGGTTTCAAACCCAACAAGTGGTCTCGCATCCACGCCAGCACGACAGGTTGGCCATGCATCTGAACGACTCGCAACGAAGTGTAACTAGCCAGGTCGTCACCGGAACGCCAAACTTCCTTTCCCGTCTCCCGATCAAAGGCGACAACTGCCGAGCCATTCGGTTTGACGAGGTTCAATTGTCCGTTGGGAACGTCCTTGGATTCTTCAGGACTACCGCCGACTCCGACAAGCAACAAATTTTCATAGACCAACGGGCACCCTGAAACACCGAAAAAGTTCTGAATCACTCCATACTTTTCCAGTATGTCGATCTTCCAGATCACGTCACCGGAATCCGCAGACAAGCATCGCAACAACCCCTCGACTCCGTACACGTAGACTTTTCCATCGTGAATCAACGGACTTGCTCTCGGGCCAGAATCGTGGCCGTAAAGATCCTCGTACTCAGAAGGAACCGTGTCAGTCCAAACGGTCTCGCCGCTTTCGATATTGACCTTGCGCAGCCGTGCCAAGGTTTCGCCTTTCTTCTCTTCGAACACATCGAAATGAAAGTAGTGTCCGTCGACCGCCGAACCGATCGCATACCCCTGCCCCACTGGAAGCGTCCAACTCAACTTAAGTTTGTCGTCGGACCAATCCTTCAGGATATCGGTTTCTGATGAAACTCCGTCCCGGTTAGCACCCAGGAACTGATTCCAGTCAGCATCCTGCCCCAACAAAAATGAGCACGAAAAGAGTGAAGACACAGTAAAGAAACAGAAAACAATCCAGGACAGGCTTTGCAAAGGTCTTTGATGATTCATTTTGAAACGCTTTCTTATTTCTCTTAACAAGAATTTGGCAAGACCGAGATACTCGCTATCCGAACTTTACCAACGAAGGATCGTAATCAGCTGGCGGCTCAAAACCCAAACACATGATCGACGTCGCTGCCAACGAACTGATTCCACCATTTTCGATTTCCGTTAGCGAAATCGCATTTTCACCCGAGGCGTCCCAGATGTAGCAAGGAACGGGATTTAATGTGTGGCTGGTTTTCGATTTCGGATTCCCATCAGAATCAAGCTTTAAATTACCGGATTTGTCGACCTCGTACATTTCGTCCGCATTACCATGGTCGGCTGTGACGATCATGATTCCGTTCGCTTTTTTGACAGCTTCGATTAAACGCCCAAGACACAGGTCGACCGCTTCCACCGAGATTTCGACAGCCAGCAAATCTCCGGTGTGCCCCACCATGTCACCATTGGGGAAATTGGCTCGGATAAATTTGTGTTTACCATTGCGAACTGAGTCCAACATCACTTCGGTGATCTCGGCCCCTTTCATCCAGGGCCGTTGTTCGAACGGCACGAGATCAGAAGTGATCTCCACATAATCTTCCAGCGACTCTTCGAACTTGCCACTGCGGTTACCATTGAAAAAATAAGTTACATGTCCGTACTTTTGAGTTTCGCTGACAGCCAGTTGACTTACCCCGCTGGACGCAAGGTATTCGCCCATCACGTCGTTAATTGCAGGCGGCGAGACCAAATACTGTTTAGGAATCTGCTGTTCCGCTTCGTACTGCATGATGCCTGCAAACTGCACATTGGGAATTGGCCCTCGATCGAACGTGTCTAAATCGGGCTCGTCAAACGCACGAGAGATCTCGATCGCACGGTCGCCGCGAAAATTAAACAGCACCACGCTGTCTCCATCTACGATTGGCCCAACCGGTTTACCTTCGCGAGTAATGACAAACTCTTTCAAGTCCTGATCGATAACATCTGGCGTCTCAGCGCGAAGCGTTTCCACCGCAACGGTCGCCGATTCGAATTCGCGCCCGACTCCATGAACATGAGTCTTCCAGCCTCGGTCGATCATCGGCCAATCGGCGTTGTAACGATCCATGGTGATGTAAAGCCTCCCACCACCGGACGCAATGCAATAGTCAAAATCTCCACTCCCGTTGATCTCGGCCAGAACGCTTTCCAAAGCCGAAATGTATTCCAGCGCCGACCTTGGAGGTACGTCTCGCCCATCCAGCAGCGCATGGACGCGCACTTTCTTGATACCCTGCTTATGCGCCTGCCGAATCAGTGCGAACACGATATCGATATGGGAGTGAACGTTGCCATCGGACAACAAGCCTAACAAATGCAACGAGTTCGACTCGTCCAACGTCGTTAACTTTTTCCAAACTTCACCTTCAAACACTGCGCCCGATTCAACCGCGTTTTTAACAAGCAAAGCGCCTTGATCGAAAACCCGCCCTGACCCAATCGCGTTGTGGCCGACTTCGCTGTTGCCCATGTCGGAATCCGAAGGCATGCCAACCGCACGGCCATGCGCGCGGAGGGTTGTGTACAAGCTGTTTTCTTTCAGCCAGTCCAAGCTGGGCGTTGAGGCGGCCGAGACCATATCCCCGGCGTCCCCTTTGCCGATCCCCACGCCATCCATGATGCACAGGACAACGGGGCCTTGCGGGCCAGAATAATTTTCAAGTCGTTTCAGTGGTTGCATTTTAAGTTTTATAAATGATTAGCCTGAGAATTGTGCGCTATACATCAGTCTACTGTTTAAAACCGATTCAGGGCAGATGCCTAAACGTTAGCAATGAATGCCAAGCTTCAATGTCGTAGTCGCCTTTGGCCAGGTGCAAATGGAGACCCAACGCGTTAGCGAGGAGCTGCAGGACTTGGTTCAGAATCCTGATCCGCAACACCTCTCGGTACCGGAAACAATCATGGCCGAGCCGATTCAATCGATCCCACAAACGATCTGAATCAAGTTTCCGACCGACAAATCCGAAAAACACTTTCGTGCGTGGATTTGGACACGCCTCAATCGCGACGCTACACCTTTAGATGTTTTACGGGGAATATATGGGATTCTTGTCCGGATCAATGACTTTTGAGCGATTTCAGATCGTCGAAGACCCTACTTCTGCTTTTGGCGAAAACCATCTGGAAAAGTTAAAGAAGTTTCAAATCGGAACGTCAAAAACCAATTTGTACGAGCAACCTGATGTAGGGTTCGTGGCCGGCCAGCATTTGTTCGACGTTGATTTCGAACATGTCAAAAATATCATTGGTGATGCGTTGCACTTTGGAGTCCGAGTCGACTCGTGCCAGATCCCTTCGCCGATCAAAAAAGCCTGGATGCAAATCGAACTTGCCCCAACACTGGTCGACAATCCCAGCGGCAAACCGAGCAAAGCACAGCGACAAGAAGCCAAAGAAGCGGTCGAAGCTCGCTGTGCCGACGAAGCGGACAAAGGCAACTTTCGCCGCATGAATGAAACCTCCATTCTGTGGGACGCGGAAACCGATACGATCTTCCTCGGTACAACCAGTGAAAAGACAGCTGACGTATGCCTCGACCTGCTGGAGCGCGCGTTTGGGATTGAGCTTTCACGGGTAACGTCCGGAAAACTGGCTTTGGAATATGCAAAAGAGACGGACCAGTACGCCGAGCTTTGCGATGTCCAACCGACCGCGTTTCATGCCCACACCCCTCCGCATGTTGTTTGGTGGAACGGGATGAGTGAGAACTTTGACTATCTGGGTAACGAGTTCTTTTTGTGGTTGTGGTGGCATTGGGAAATGAACTCCGACATGCTTGACCTCTCCGATGGAACTTCAGTCAGTGGTATGTTTGCTCGGTCGTTGACGTTGGACTGCCCGCAAGGTGAATTCGGCAAAGAATCGATCTCTTCCGACTCGCCCGTCGCGTTACCTGAAACGGCAATGGCGATCCGAATGGGAAAACTACCTCGCAAAGCAGGTTTGACGCTGGTTCGCGAAGGCGAGCAGTACGACCTGACTCTTCAAGCCGAACGGTTTGCAATCGGCGGTGCACGAATCACTCAAGTCGCCAAAGACGCGGGAGACTTGCGCGACCGTGAAGATCGCATCGCCAGTGTTCGCGACATGTGCGCGACGGTCGATCTGCTGTTCGAGCGGTTCTGCCAACAACGTATTGGCAAGAGCTGGAAATCGGAGTCAGCTGAAATCTCCAAGTGGCTTCAGAAGGACACGTTGAAACGTCGCAAGGCGGCATAGCGCCCCTCAACTGGAAACCCGACACGTTAGTGAGGAAGCAGCTTTGTGGTGATACCATCGGTGAAGCGGTATCAAAGACATCGCTCAACCACTTGCTAGCGGTACATATTTGTCTTGCCCGCCAGTTCCGAATTCTCCACACTACGCCCGCAAAATATCGAACGTTGTGGGAATTTTGAATTCACTTTTCGGCATACCGACTACACGGCTTTTCGTCGTTCTAACTCTCTGCGCTATCCTGATCAGCGCTGGCGGATGCCGTCGATTTCTTGCAACCGAACCGTCTGCTTGGCCCCAAGGGCACGAGCCGGCAAACAACCCGATCTATGTTCCCAAAGTCGATCGAGAGCTGGTCATGGATCAGATTTCAGATGAACTGGATGACTACTTTCGGATCTATCGGGAGGAGCGAGTCCGTTTGGTCGACAACGTTTTGACAGAAGGTTGGATCGAGACACATCCCAAAATCGGCGCCACGCTTCTGGAGCCCTGGAAGCGAGACTCAACACATGGCTTTGAAAGACTGCACGCAACGCTGCAAACGGTTCGCCGCTTTGCCAAAGTCCGTGTGATTCCGACCGCAGACAGCTATGCGATCGACGTCAAAGTCTACAAGGAATTGGAAGACCGCTTGGCACCCGAACGAGCAACCGTCAGCGGTCGAAGCGTGAAACCCTCGCTTGCACTAGATGACGATGTATTGGACTTTATCAGCGACATCCCGAACAAAGGCTGGATTCCGATGGGCCGTGACTTTTCACTGGAACAACAGATCGTTCGCAACATCGAAACTCGGTTGACCAAATTCTGCCAACCGCAATAACGCGGCCCTACGTCGTTAATGCCGTCGGCGATTCTTAATATGGGATTTTGGGCGACCTACTCCCTTTTGCCCATAGTCTAAACGGGCTTTTTGCTTACACTTGCGTTTCAACACGGCACAAGTGCGCGGCATAAATGCGCGGCATTAGTGCCCTTTCAGAAAAAGGTGCCGAAATGGCAAAGAAGAAATCATCCGGCAAAAAACGCGCTCCACGCGGGGCAACCCAAAAACGCGGCTCAAGAACACACTCAAAACGAAGCTCACGAAGCTCAGCACCCAGCTCAAGCTCAACCGGCCGCACTGGCGAGCAGAGACTGCAACGAGTCCTTGCCGCTGCCGGTGTCGGCAGTCGACGCGAATGCGAAACGTTGATCGAAGAAGGTCGTGTAGAAGTCGACGGACAGTTTGTTACAAAGTTGGGAGTCAAAGTCGATCCTGCGAAATGTAAAATCCGCGTCGATGGCACCCAGATCAAGCTTCAGCGCTTACAGTACTTCGCCGTCAACAAACCGCCCGGGGTCGTATCGACCAGCAGCGATCCATCCGGACGCCTTCGGGTGATCGACTTGATTAAAACCAGCCAACGAGTCTACAACGTGGGGCGACTGGACAAATCCAGCGAAGGTTTAATTCTGGTTACCAACGATGGCGATCTCGCTAATCGACTTACCCATCCACGCTACGGCGTTCAGAAAACTTATCTGGTCCAGGTCGTAGGACAACCCACCGGTTCTGATCTCAAAAAACTCGAACGAGGCGTCTATCTTGCCGAAGGGCTCGCCAAAGTTGTCGGCGCAAGGATCAAGTCACGAACAAAAGACCACACGATGCTGGAGATCGTTCTGGAAGAGGGAAGAAATCGTGAGATCCGACGCTTATTGGCAAGCATTGGTCACAAAGTCATCCGGCTACGTCGTGTAGCAATTGGAACATTACGGCTGGCAGATCTCCCTCTGGGCGCCCACCGACCTCTGGAAAAGCAAGAGATCGCCGCCTTGAAAAGGGTCGCCGAAAACCCCGGCGCGACAAAATCAGGTCGCAAACGAACTGGTAAAAAACCGGCAAAAAAACCAACCAAACGACCTACAAAAAACACCAGCGGAAAATCAAAACCTACCAGCGAAAAATCAAAGTCTGAAACCTTTCAGGATTCACCTTTCCGAAAACGCAAACCCAAAGTTGGCGAAGAAGGCTGGACAATCAAATCGGGTGGCAAACCGCGCAAAAAGAAGTACACCAAAAAGCAACTTGCCGAAATGAAAGCAGAGCGACAAAAGAAGATTGAAGAAGAACGCTCTGAAAAACCAAGTCGCCGCACCGGATCTACAAAGAAAAAAAGCCGCACTTCAAAAACGAAATTTGCAAAAGGCAAGACATCCAAAAGCAGGACATCAAAAGGCAAATCTCGAAAATCATCGAAAGCCCCCTCCCAAGGACGCGGGCAAGCTCGCGCGGCAGCCAAAACAACCGCCGGGAAATCGAAACGGTCCACTAAAAAGTCCGGCAAGAAATCGGTCGCGCGCGGCAAGGGAAAGCCCAAGCGTAAAAATTCTTCAAAGCGTTCCCGATAGTCGACTCCCATTAAGAGACTTCTCTAAACAATCAAGAGGCTGACTTGGGTATCTGGTAGCGAGGCCGATTCAGTTATCGCAAGGCGCTAGGCTTGCGAAGCGAAATGGGCTCAATAGACCCTGTCCTCGGGCTCGACTTCTTCCGGCTTAGCAGTAGACAAAAAACTTGAGTCACTCAAACGGATTGAGATTTTTTGCTTGAAATGCCTTTCAAGCCTGTCGTAATATTCCAAAACGAGCATCATGTGACTCGTTTTAGAGCCTGTAAGGTCGCGCACGATAAAATCAAACGAGTGACATTCATCCTTGGTGATCAATGGTCCGTA
>CAZDBA010000008.1:32630-53584 GCA_964503615.1 uncultured Pirellulaceae bacterium | reverse complement strand
AATGCCAACCTACCAATTTGAGGCGATGGACCCACAGGGTCAGGAAATCAAAGACGTGATCGAAGCGCCTACGCAAGATGAAGCGCAGGCCACGATCCGTTCGATGGGTTTTTTCGTAACCAAGATTTCTGTTCAAAAAGCTACAGGCAAAGCGACCGCCAGTAAAAGCGCCAGGCGCAAGACGTTTGCGATGGGCGGTGCGGGGCTGAAAAAGATGGTGACGTTCACGCGTCAACTTTCCATTCTTCAGGACGCCGGCCTGCCGATTTTGCGAAGCCTCAAAATCTTGGAAGATCAAGCCAAACCGGGCGCGCTCAAGAATTCACTGATCGATGTCTGCGATGAGATCGAAGGCGGTGCCTCGCTGTCAGAAGCGATGGGTAAATCGCCCAAAGTTTTTGATCGGCTGTACGTCAACATGATCAAAGCGGGTGAAGCAGGTGGTTCGCTCGAGCTGATCCTTAATCGACTGGCAGACTTTAAAGAGCGTACCGCTGCTTTGAAAAGTAAAGTCATTGGTGCGTTGATCTACCCGGTCATGGTCATCGTATTCACCATCGGTATTTTGACGTTCATTATGATCTTCATCATTCCTCAATTCAAAGAGATGTTTACAGAGTTTGAAATTAAGTTACCCGTGATGACCGAGTTGCTTATCGCGATTTCCGATCGCTGTGTTCAGCTTTGGTTTTTATACCCACTGGTTCCGATCGGCATCGTGTTGTTTGTCTCACTGGTTTGCAAATTCAAATCCGGCCGCATGGGCTGGCATTTGTACACGCTGAAAGTCCCTGTGTTTGGCAAGCTGACTGAAAAGTCAAACCTGGCCAGAACAACACGAACACTGGGAGCTTTGATTGCTTCGGGTGTTCCGATTATCGAAGGGCTCACCATTACTCGCGAAACATCCGGGAACGCGATGTACGAAAAAATCTACAGCAAAGTAACCGACTCGATTCGCGACGGTGATACGATCGCCAACCCGATGAAACAATACTCTCGTCCCGAATTCCACCCGGTGACCGCTTTCTTCTTTTTCGCCACGATGTCGATTATGCCGCTGGGCGTTTTGATGATCAAACCTGACTTGTATTTGTTCGTTATTTACGGCTGTGTCGCGCTGGGGATGATCGGTTTGCTGTGGTACTTCATGTTCTACAAAAAAACAGTCGTCGAAGACCTTGTAACCAACATGATTGATGTGGGTGAAGAGACAGGTGAGCTGGACGTGATGCTCTACAAAGTCGCAGACTACTACGACGAAGAAGTCAAAAACCTGACCGAAGGGATGATGAAACTGATCGAACCGGTGATGATTATCTTTCTCGGTTTGGTCGTGCTGTTCATTGTTGCTTCGCTATTTATGCCATTGATTTCGATCATTGGCGGGCTTTCCTAGTCCAATAATACACCGTTTCCTGACCTATACTTTTGATACAACGATCTATTTGAAAACGATCTACGAAATACGGAGAATCGAAATGTCTAACACTGCAAGAAAATCTGGATTTACACTAGTCGAATTGTTGGTCGTGATCGCCATCATCGGCATCCTTGTTGGACTGCTGGTCCCTGCAATCGGAGTCGTCAACAGGCGAGTCTCAGAATTCTCAATCAATACTGAGATAGTCAATTTGGAAACCGCTTTGGAACTGTTTCGCAACGATTATGGAGTTTTCCCTCCTGATATGTCGGATATGGATTTCAATCAGTTTAAGCGATTTCTACAACAACAAATCTCTCGTAGTCACGTAGAGACCGATGCCGATTTAAACGCATGGTGGAACGCGACGGGGCAACATTTAGGCCCAGATTCGTCACTCGTTTTCTGGCTCTCTGGACTTGCCAAAAATGCACAGCGGCCCATCACAGGCACGGGCGAGCGTAAAGTCTTCTTTGATTTTGCAAACGGTCAATTAGAAGACAACGGTAGCGGTGTGTTGAGGTACGTACAAAGACGTGGTGCGAAACGTCAACCCTTCATCTACTTCAACTCCAATTCTTACGCAAGAGTTATTAGTAATGGGGGAGTTCAAGTAGCAGACTCTGATGGTGCCATGATCAACGCACAGCCTTACTTCGCGGGTGCGGGTGAGTTCCCAGAAGAAAGTCAGGACAGCTTTCAGATCATTGCCGCTGGTGTTGATGGAGAATTCGGATCGATGGGCAACCTCGGAGGTATTGGCCCCAGAGACGTTGACAATCTGTGCAGTTTTGCAGACGGCCGTCTGGGAAAAATCCTGGACAACTAACTCTTAACAATTGCTTGATCGAGTTGAAAACGCTCGATCTGGCTCAACTCGAAACTGTTTGCGGATCAGAACCGAGCCGCAGGGAATACTCCCACCTGTTTCAAAAAGGCTAATCACATGATTTCCCATCCAAACAAACACTGTCCCGTTCGCAATCCTCACAGCGGTTTTACGTTGGTTGAGTTGCTGATGGTAATCTCCATCATTGCGATCCTGGCGTCACTGGCAGTCTCTGTGCTTCGTAGTGCAGAAGATGACGCGCGGGATGCTCGCACGGAAACAGTAATTGGTAACATCAGAAGCGTAATTCAACGTCGCTTTGAAGACTACGAGACACAAACACTACCGTTTCGCGTCAGCGACATTAATTGGGCTGAACGTGGTGAGCTTCGCAAGCAAATCCTTGCCGAATGGATACGTGGTGAACTGCCAACCTCCAGAGCGGAATCAAACACAGATCCGGCTCAACTCCTATCGCGGACTTCCAAACTACCTTCGATGATGAGACGATTGCGGCGCAATCTGGAAGAACAACCAGCAACACCGGCCTGGAGCGAAGCAAACGAAAGCGCCGAATGCCTGTATGCGATCCTCAAAAATTCCTTTGATGGCGAAAACCGAGGTACGCATTTTCTAGCACCATCCGAAATTGGTGACACCGATGGCGATCAGCGTCTTGAGGTGCTCGATGGCTGGGGAGACCCGGTCTTGTTTTCGATAACGGCTAATGGAGCACCTGTTGATCCTGCCAATGCGGGCACACTCAACGATTACGTTTTTGACATTCGCTCCTCCAATCAACAGTAGTACGACTTTTCGAACCTTTCCAAACCATTCGGATTCAAATGACAACAGAACACAAAAAAGGCGTGACACTCGTCGAGTTGTTAACCGTCGTAGCGGTGCTGGCCATTTTGTTTGCGCTGCTGATTCCGCAGGTCCGTTTTCTCACTAAAGACCGCTCGATTCGAGAGTCAGCTCGAATTTTCGGGTCGGCCGTTGTCGAGGCGTCACAAAAAGCACGTGTGGACGGGTTTGCCGGTATCGAAATCGTGCGCAACCCCAATGTGTCTCGCGCCGTTGATGGAGGTGAAGTTTTCTATGCTTGCTACGAAATGTTCCAGCTTCGCCAACCTCGTTCTTATGTTGGAAATTCTTTTGGCGAAACGGCGGACGTATCGGTAGTCGCAATTTCGCCCCAAAACAATTCTCGCCCCTTAACCCAAATCCGCGGAATAATACAAATCACAGTTCCCGAGCCTTTCGACACCAACATCGATATCAGTCGTGGCTTTGTTCGGCTCAACCATTCCAAAGCGACCTATCCAATCGTCGGCACGAGCACCGGCCAGCCTGGCGCGATTTCATTGCTTTGTCAGATCCCAAGAAACTACGAAATTCCTGCAGAGGGCTCATTGCCGTTTGAGGTCATTCGAACCCCTGTCCGGCGCCAATCAAGTCGAGTCGAAGTACCAAGAGGCTATGTCGTAAATCTGAATTACTCAGGCCCGATCGATAATGGTACCGCTCTAGGCCAATCGGATAGTTCCGATCTGACTTGGACAGCGTTTTCGCTCAACTCCCCGGCTCCGCAGGAATCTGCATTCATCATTTTTGATGACAATGGCGGTATCGATCGAATCTACCCGAATGGATTTGGTCAAGAATCGTTTCGACCTAACGGCTCGGTTCACTTCTGCATTGCGCCGGATGAACAAAAACACGGCTTTGCAGTTGGAGCAGATTTGTCTGACGACATGCTGGACAATGAACCTTCGGACGTATTGGACGAAGGCGCCCTGATGTGGGTAACACTCAACCACTTAAACGGTTCGGTAGTCGTCGCAGAGAATGCAGTACCCATCACAACCTATTCGGACGTCTCGGACAACGCGACCGTTGCGGTTGAGAAACGTCAACGTTTGCGTGAAGCACTTGCAATATCGGGCGAGCGTGTATCAGCCCGACAATAATTTAATGATTCGTTTTTTAAACGGTAATTCAAATGAAACCTTTTAAAACCAACTCGTTGAGTCGACGCGATCAAAATCGCCGGCTCGGTATTACGATGATCGAAGTTTTGACTTCGATTCTGGTTGCGTTGATTGGCGTCTTTGGCGTGCTGGTGATGGTCCCGTTTGGGGTCAGTCAGGCTGAACAGGGATTGCGCCAGGATGAGGCAACTGGATTGGCGATGAACGCGATCAATGACTTTAAGAATCGGGACTTTGGCAATACGGAACGCTGGCACACGGTAGCTGGTGTTCAGTTGACCAATCTGGACCCCTTGGCCAGAGCTTACGTCATCGACCCAATCGGTGTGGCTGACCGGCTAAGAGCTAGTCAAGATGGAACTGGACGTATCCCCCCGCTCGTAAGCGGTGTTTTTCCATTTACCTCTTCTGATGTGGAGAGCATATTGACCGGTCCTGGAGGCGTTCCATCGGAACAAAATGTTGTAATGAGTCGTGTTACGCTGGACGTGAACTCTTCGATTATGCCCCGTGAGGTAGCGGATCGACTGTTCTCTTGGGGAAGCGATCTCGTCGTAGAAGAAGAAACCGACGATAACTTACCACCCCTGCAAATTTTTGATGTCGATGCGGGTGACAATCCGGTACGTCGACAAGCTCTAAGAGACATGTCATACATCGTCGTAGCTGTTCCTGCCAAAGTTTCTCCGGGACCTGGAGGCGATCGAGTCTTTGCATGGCGGAACTATTTTGTGGTCTATGAGAAACGACCGCAGCCACTGGAATTCCTGGGCCAAACACCAGAACCAGGAGAAACAGAAGAACACCCTTATGACCGTGTATTCAGGGTGACAAACCCCGGTGGAGCGAATTTGGTTTCCTATTCGGGTGGAGATGTTGTGTTGACAGAACTGAATCAGAATTCAACTCAATCTGATGAGATTCAGCGAGGTGACTGGATAATGCTGACGAACGTTGCGTTTTCAGCCGCTTTGCAAAGATACACTCAACAAGTCCACTTTTACAAAGTGGTCGATTCAGAAAATTCAGCAGGCAGTTGGGAAGTCACTCTGCAAGGGCCCAATTTTGATTTTCGCAGCGATACCGATACCAACAGCGGTGCAGCAGCTGACCCACCTGACCCCATGCCTTCTGCGACCTATGCGATTCACTTGCCCGATGTTTGGGCGGTGTTCGAACGAACGTTCCGTTAAACAACCCTTCCAAACTACTAGAGCCATTTACTGGTCAACAATCACGAGTCACGATTTTGACCAGCTTCCTTTTCTACCAACAAAAAAGTGGTCATCATGATTAAGAATACGCAAAACCGATCGGGAATCACACTCCTGTTTGTAATCAGCATGATCGTGTTGTTTCTATTGATGGGATCTTCGTTTGTCATTATGACTTCGCAGTTTCGTCGCTCCAGCGACGACAACGCGCGGGTAGCGACTCGGCGCGACAGCGCGCGATCGTTGGTCAACCGTGCTTTTTACGATCTGTTCCGTGGCCCTTCCTTGGACGACGTTTATTCACCGTTGCGCGGGCATTCAATTCTGGGTGATCAGTACGGATACGGAATGAAAGCGTTTGTATCTGGTATTGCACCTGTTCCTCTTACAGGCCCTGGTCCGAATGCCAATGGAGTATTTCAACTTTATCGCATCGTCTTAGACGCTCAGCCAGATGGTAATGGTGGTGTGGCACCGGGCAATCTGGGAGATGGCGAACAGTTTCAAGATATTCTTTCCGGTGGCTTTGACAATTTTTCGAACCAAGGTGGTACTTATGATGGTCAGATTATGACTTTCACCACCGGACAGGCAGCAGGCATTTCGACAAGGATCGTAAATTATCAAGTCGCGATCGACCCGAGTTCCGGTAACGTTACAGGACGAAGTTTCGTCATCATGCCCCAGTCGGAAAATTCCTCGCAGGCAAATCTCGACCTTTCCTTTTTTACTGGCGCTAATTCAAATGCGCTTAATAATTCAGAAGTTCTGATTAACGGTCGACCGTTCTCAGGAACCGGTGCAGGTTTCTTCACAGGTGCCAGATCCTTAGATCAGGCGGCGTTGAGCCTGGAGGCATATAACATGAATCAGGTAGGTGTTCCCCTGCAAGGTATGTTGGGCGGGTATCTGGGTAGCGCCCTTAGCGCTCTGGGTGGCAATCCTGCATCGGTCAACGAAGACTACGACGCGCCGGACTACCAAAATGCATTTTTGGCTGTCATCGGCGATGCCAATGGCAATGGAACAATCGACCGAAACGACCGTAACGAAATGATCAGAAGCTTCGATCGCCCCTCGCTTCGAGCGCATACTGCCACTTTGAGCAATCCAGAACGGCGAAACTTCCGGGCCAATGGTACTGGCGAAGTCGACAATGATGGTGATGGAATTCCTGACGGGATTTGGATCGACATTGGTCTACCCATCCAAACCGATACTCGAGGCCGTGTTTACAAACCACTTGTTTCGTATCTGGTTTTGGACATGGACGGCAAGATCGACGTAAACGCGCATGGGCAGATTGCAGACTTGAGTCCTTCGGGCTTTGTCTCTAACCGGACTCCAATGTTGAACGGTGAGAGACCCAGTAATTTTGGGCGAGGGTTTGGACCGTCCGAGATCACCATGAACACAGTTTTCCCGCCGCTCCCGACCTCCACGATCCCCGAAGCAAGCGCTTTGATTCAAGGAAATGCTTCCTTCCCTGGACGTTACGGAATGGATGGTCGGCCTGGAGTGCCAGCTTCACGTGGGGATGACCTTTTCACGCTCAATAAATGGTTCTCGCATCCTACGACCAGCATTATTGGGAATCAGACAGGGCTAAATGGAGGACTGTTCGGATCACCGATGGATGCGATGGGCCGTTTCGCTACGGGCAGCCCAAACTTCTCAATAAGTTTGCCATCTGACCCATTCAACCAGGGAGCTGCGCCCACATCTTTTCCGATTGGGATGCCGATCGTGGATTGGACACCCGATCCAGCCGACTGGCCATCGATTGGAGGTGACGAACTCTCAAACCATCCTTACGAGATGAGTTTCAGAGAGCAAGCGTTTTCGAATTTCACCGGCAGCATCGATCAACCGTTCAACGCGCGTGAAATGGAGAGGGTGTTGCGTCGCTTCGATTCAGATGCAGTGATGCTTCCACCTCGTTTGCGTGAACTGACTAGACCCACCGTTGATTCGGACCCAACAACTCGATTTGTTTTTACCCATGCGAGTAGGGAAGTCCCAGTACCACCAACCAACTTGGTCACTGAATTACGTAATCGGTTGAGCCTTGCCAACACAAATGAATTGTTTTTGAATGTGAACGTTTTTCGAATGTTATCTCCTGATCTGGTAGACGGTCTGAGGATGGACCCAAACCGTCCCTTTGGAAATGGGCTTGATGGCGATAGAGACTCTATTGTTGATGAAGTTTGGCAAGGCGCGAGGTTTGGGGCGGGAGGCAACCCTGGGCTGAGCGAGACTGAGGCGATATCACGACCTACTGCATCTGGCGCAGCCGTCTTTACCTTCGACCGTGATGGTTTTAACCTGGATCAACAAGACTTACTTGTAACGCCTCAGCAGACCTTTGCGCGTCATCTGTACGTTTTGACGTTACTGCTGACTGAGATCGACCAAGACGGAGATGGTGACTTTGAAGCCAACGATTGGCACGAGTACGACGGTCTTCCTGGCGTGAATATCAATGACGTTTTCGCCTATCGAACTGATATTGCTCAATGGGCGATTAACGTTGCCAATTTTCGCGATCCCGATTCGATCATGCATCCTTTTGAATACGATCTCGAGCCGTTTGATGGCTGGGACGTAAATCATATTCTTGGAGACAACACTCTTGCTGGTGGCGGGGTCGAAAATGCAATGTTCACTCGCGTGGCTTGGGGCGTCGAGCGTCCTGAGATGCTGATCTCTGAAGTGATGGGCAACCATGACCGTGCTACTGAAGATCTAAATACCGATATTGGTTCAGGCGAGCACACATCCAACCATCCAACCGACCCAGGTATGGATCCCTCGTTGGACAGTCGTTTCGTACCTCGCTCCAGCGTGTTCATAGAATTTTACAATCCCTGGATTAGCACGGGCGATGCGGTCAACACCATCAATCAGACTTACCCAGCCGAGCTTTATGCGGTGGAAAACCAGGGTAACATTACGAGATTGCGTGACTCGAATAACGATGGAACGCCGGATGGAATCGACCTAACCAGGATGGACTTAGCTGGTACGAGTCCGGTATGGCAAGTCGTGATTACTGAATCGAGCAACGACGCCTATTTGGATCATGACAATGGTAACGATCCAAGGTACGACTCGATCAACGAGATAGATATACTTCGTCGTGTTTACTTTGTCCGACCCACCGCACCAGCAGCGCCATTCACAGGCAACAAAGTTTACTACCCAGATGAGAACATTCCCATCGGGCAACTTGCGCCGGGTGCTCATGCAGTCTTGGGATCAGCAGGAATCGAAGATGGTGACCAGTTTCACACCTACCTCGGGCGCCGAACCGATGGCCTTTTAGACCAAACACGCCGAATCACTTTGGACACCGCCAACTCGACGGTGGAGCAAGTCTATTGGGATACAGGAACTAATCGTATCGAAACCAAAACGGCGCCAGCCATTGTGGTTCCGGTCGGAATGTCGGTTGCGGGGCCGCGGTCACTTGGAGCTACCGATCCGCTCAACGGATACACCGGAGCGACAATGACCGATGCCGACGGTTTTGAAATGCTGACCAATGTCGTAGACACTCCATTGGACCAAACGGACAACGCTGCGATCTGGCGTCTGTTGCTAAGGGATGGGCTGAACGAAGACTTGCAACGAACCGTTCACTTGCGTCGATTGGCCAATCCGGTGGCTGCTTTCGACCGCGAAACCAATCCGTATTTGACGATCGACTCGATCTCAATGCCAATCAACGTTTTCAATGGTGAAGCGAGTATAAACGAGATGGGCATTTCGGTTCTTGGAGCCGGTGGCATGAGAGCGACCCCGCTCAGCGTGGACGTTGTCGGCTCGCGTGAACGTGGTGCGAACAGCTCAACCAATGGTGAGCGTATGCTCTGGCAATCAGACCAAGCTGAGTTGAATACCGCAGCACTTTCGTTTTATAGGGCTACAGATTTTGGAGACACGGACGGACATCATCACTCGTACAACTTTTCAAATTCGTTGGGCGAACTGGATTTTGTTTATCGGCAGAACCCTTCAGACATCGGATTTTCCGCGCTGACTTGGAATAACCGACCCTACATTAGCCACTTGGAACTGGCCAACGTGCCGTTTACCAGCAGTTATCGTTTGCTGCATCAGTATGCCTTTGCCACCACTCGCAAGCAGCCTGATAACTTTAATGCGTTTCGTGCAGAGGGTGACGGTCAGTTCTTATTCATGGGAGAAAATAGGCCAGGCGGAGCGGGAACGTTTAACTACCTACTCAATTTTCATGCAGATCGAGGGGTAACTGGTACAGACAATCGTGCGATGCACCTTTATCGCCTGATGGATTACCTGGAGGTTCCCTCGCGCTTTGTTGGAACCGAGACGTTTTTAAACCCTAATTTTTTCGGCGCCGCACCTAACTCAGGTGCGCATGTGGAAGGTTTAAACGCGCCTTTCAACAGAGTTTCGAATTATCGCTATCCTGGCAAGATTAACCTCAACACAATATTTGATCAGCGAGTTTGGAACGGGCTGATGCGAGCCAACGGTATACCGGGAAATTACGTTGATCAGGTTCCCTTTTCAAGATTTGCGTTGGCTCGAGGAATCGGCAATGCAGCTACTGTTGGACCTTCCGCTATTCTCGCTCCGTTTCGTTCGGGTCGTTCTGCGAACTATGTTCCAGAAGCAAGCCTGATTGTTCGGGGGGCTAATACAGGATTATTTCGAAGACCACTGTCCGGTGAGCGGCTCAATCCGTTGTTTGACAATCAAAACCTTTCGGCGGAATTAGCTACACCGGGCGATCCACCCCTTTTCAATATGCCTGCCAACATTCCGAATGTTACGAGCAACGACCCTGATCGTAGTCCGATTTTCCGAAACGACTTGCGGCAGCGACTGGGCAATCTGGTTACGACTCGATCGAGTGTGTTCTCGATTTGGATCACAGTTGGGTTCTTCGAAATCGACATGGATTTGTCTCGCGATCCGCACAGTGGCGTTCCTTCGGATATCGTTTTCCGCGAGGAAGTCGGTGCCGATACCGGCGAAGCACAACGCTATCGAGGTTTCTTTATGGTTGACCGCTCGATTCCGGTAGGTTTCGAACCCGGCTCAAATCACAACGTCGATCGAGCAATTTTGACCAGCAGCATCATCCAACGAGGCGAGACCAATTAGAGCGGCCTAGGCCTTCGGTTCAACGTGCCCGTCGATTCCACCAGTCGCGTTGAGAACTGAGAGGGCTTGCACGGCCGATTCGATTTCGTGCAAACGAATGACTTGGATCCCGTGCTGGGCTAACTGCATGGTTACGGCAAGATTGCCTGCGGTCCGGTTGGCCTCCAGGTCTCCGATCGCTTTGCCGATAAAGCCTTTGCGCGAATGTCCGACCAGTATTGGCTGGCCCAATCCATGAAACCTGCTGGCCGCTGCAACCAGTTTTAGATTGTGCAGTTGAGACTTTCCGAAACCGATACCGGGGTCCAAGCAGACTCTCGTCGCGTCGATCCCGGCCTTGACCAACGATTCCAGCCGCTGGTTCAGGTAGTCAAAAACCTCGTCTACAACATCGTTGTACTGTGGACTGTTCTGCATCGTCTGCGGTGTGCCTTGCATGTGCATGGCGCAGATGCCCGCACCCGATTCTCGGGCAACCTCAACCATTTGTGGATCGCCTTCCAGCCCAGTCACATCGTTGATAATCTCGGCCCCTGCGTTAACCGCCGCCCGTGCGACGGCCGACTTTGATGTATCGATCGAAATCGGTACATCGGTGCGGTTGGCCAGTTGGTCGATTACGGGGATCGTACGCCGTAGTTCTTCGTCGACTGAAACAGGCTCACTATACGGTCGAGTGCTTTCTCCGCCGATATCCAGAATACCCGCGCCTTCTTCTACCAGCCGCAGTGCGTGTGCGACTGCCTCCTCGATTCCCGCATGTTGCCCGCCATCAGAAAAACTATCGGGAGTGACATTCACGATTCCCATCAAGACTGGCAATCGACCAAACTTAAGCGTGCGAGTTTTCAATTTCCAAGAGCTGCTTGAGTTGAATTCAACATTCAACCCCCGAGCCTTTTTGGCAGCCGTCATTGTTCGAATTCGATCGGTTGAAAAAGTGGTAGATGGCGGTAGTAGACTTCGAGTGTACACACGGCAAGCGAAGTCACATAGATTCTTTCGCCTCGTGACCCCCATTTAAAATCTCTGGGATTCCAACTACCAGCCAACTTGCCCCGAGTGACTTGAGATTCGACCAACAGGTCTCGCATCTTTTCGTTCCATTTTTTCCAAGGTGTTCCACCGAAGTGATGCATGACTTGAGTTCCGTAATACCAATAATAAATATTGGCCTGGTCCTCATCGGGCATGTGATTCTTTAGCAGCCAGCTGACCGCTCCCATAACTCTTGGGTCGTCACGATTCCAACCGAGGTACAAACGACACAAAATCGCTTCGGCTGTCATCGTATGGGTTGGATCGTCTCGCTTGGCCATGTAGCTATAAAGGGTCCCGGTGCTTAAAGCGAGGTTCTTTTTTTGCAACCACTTTTTCGAAACAGCTGCTTGATCGAGGTAATAATCTGCAAGTTTCAAAACATCTTTGTCAACTTCGATTCCAATATTGGGAGCTTTGGCACTATGCAAAGCCATGACTTGCCAACCCAGTACGCTGGTGTCGCCCACCTGCTTTGGTTTGTAACGCCAACCTCCCTCTTGATGCTGAGCGTTTTCGATAAAGTTGATTGCCAGCTGAGTCGGTTCGGCCAATGACTGGTCTCCTGTCAAAGCAAACGCCTCGCTCAACACGATCGTCGCTTGCCCGTGAGCGTACATGCCCCAGTTCGCGGAAGTGCTCCGCAGATCTCCATCCGATTCTTGATTCGCAATCAACCAGGACAGACCTTTGGCGACGTTCTCTTTGTAGATTCCGCTTTCATGAGTTTGGCCCGCACCCAGAAATGGCAACAAAGCCAAGGAAGTCGCAGCCGAATCACCACGATTATTTTTAGAACCGCTTCGGTTGTAATTTTCCAGGCTCCAGCTTCCATCGTCGTTCTGAACGCTTGCCAACCAACGCAAGCCACGTGCAACAGACGCCTCTGTGAGCGTCGTTCCCCCTTCCTTTTTTACGACCTCGGTACGGACTCTTGGATCACGAGCCGCAAAGGAATCGAGTGGGCCTTTCTGGGTGGTAATATTCTTCTTGATGTCGTTGACGCTTTCACGAGCCGTTACATCTTTCAGTAATTCCTGGGCGTCGTCCTGTGCCTTCTGTACAACTTCACGGGCTTCCTCCTCCGACAAATCCATATCGTTGGCGTTCATAAGATCGTCAACCAATTCGTGATCAAGATCCACGATCCTGATCTCCCCACCTTCTTTCCGTTCAGCATCGGTAAATGTCGAAAGGATGATCGAGTCGTCCAACAGACGAGTTTGCTGTAGAACGAATAAGGCCAGAATCAAAATCAGGAGTACATGCACCAAAAAGCTAATCAGCCATGCGGGCGTCATTGAAAACGCGTTGCGTAAGAATTGCGCTGTCGATGATCCAGCAGTCAACTCGGCCAGTTCGCGTTCCGCACCACTTAGTGATTCTTCTGGCAGCTCCCAGTCAAACGGTGAACCTGTGTCTGTCGACATACTCTGGCCCGGATCGAGAATTGGCAACAGAGGCCGCGCGGGGGAGGGCGGCGTTGTCTGGTTTGCGACTGCTTGTTGGACCGCGGTCAATTGCTCCTTGGTCAGTTCTATTGCACAATCGCATCGCCAACAATCGGCTAGTCCGATCGAGATACGCACGGTCATGGGAGCCGAGCAGTCTGGGCAAGCACACAGAACGGTGTTGCCTGCGACCCAAAATTCGCCGGTCGCCGTTTCAACGCAATGTGAGCGGGTTTCTTCTGGATCCAAATCGGAAATGGAACCTTCAGTTTCGACCGGTGCCGATTCGCCGTAAGCCGTGATATCGACTGGCTGAGAGAGCGAATCAACGGGAACGATCGTTCGGTGTGAGAACGCGGCGTCAACCAGATGGTCGAATGAATTCGGTTGTTTAAACATGCTGCCCGCGCTGGTTGGTGGGCATCGCCCAGTAATGTTTCAAGGTGCATTGTTAAAACTCGCCGAACCTGAGTCAAGGAAATTCGGCTGATTAATGCCCAAGTTGCATGTGCATTCCGCCCCTACTGACAGGCTAAATCAAGCCACAAATTACTGATTGATCGAATCGATCACTCGCTGGAGCTCTTGTTGGTCAAGGTGTTTCATACCGTTGATGTTCACCCACCTCAAGGCTAAGAACTCTATTGTCTTGAGCCCGCTTCCTCGATCGAATTGCTGCCCACAATAAGAGACGATAATTTTCGAGTTGTTTTAGAAATAGAAGATCGTCATTCGCCAGATTTAGGTCCTGAAATATTAAGGATTCCAAATTTTGGCAGCTAGCCAGTTTCCGAGTTGCCTCTGGACTTAACCGCCTGCATGACGAAATGGCAAGTGTTCTCAGGTGCTTGAATTCAGCAATCACCTTTAGAGATTGATCTGTAATCGAGGTACCAACCAATTGTAAGTTTTGAAGATTTGGAATGTTTTGTCCGATTGACTCCAGAACAGCGTCTCCAATCTTAGTGCCGTTTAGATCGATGCTCAACACATTGCAACTCTATGTGGTGCAATTGTTTAGCGCTGCCCAGCACCCGTGTTTTGCGGGTTAGTAAACGAGGCCAGCGAAAAATCTCAACAAATCGTAATACCAATGGCTAATCAGAAAGGATTGGATTGTTTCACAAGTAGGTCATCGACAACCCGCAAGACATTTTCAATTTAAGGAATGAATCGTGAAACGAATGAACTACCCAACAAACCAATTGCGTTTTTCTAGCGTTAGAATTTTTCTATTGAGCCTGTTGGCCTGTTCTTTGGAATTGGGACATCCGTTGCAAGCTGCAGCCCTTTCTCCCCGTATTCCACAAGACCAAGGCACAGTTATCTTCGACGAAGATTTCGAAGACGGTGATATCGCCAGTGATTTGGCTGGTAGTGGTAACTACTTCCTCCCGCCCCTCGATCAATTTTCCAATATCGTCGATGCCGAAGGCGGCAAAGTATTTGAGATCAATTATCAGTTCGACGAATTTCAAAGAGACATCTCTTGGATCGGCGAACCCTTTGACAGTATTGAAGTTCGATTCCGATCCCGGCTTCCGATTGGTATTCCGATCGGCGAAAACAGTCGACCTTGGGTCGACCTGAAACAATTTCGAGTGTTCGAAGATACGGGTCAGCTAGGCGATGTGTTCACGACGGTAATCGACAAATACGATGAGGCTTTTGAAAATCAGGGCTTTGAACATTGGGAAATTGTCCATCTCTACACGCCTAACGTCATCGCAGAGCGGATTACGCTTGAGCCACCTTATGAACGTTGGATTGAATTTCGCTATTACATGAAATGGAATTCGCCCGGACAGTCCGATGGTGTTTTGATGATATGGCACGACGATAACCTCGTCTTCGACAACCAACAGCTCGAATGGTTTGCAGCCGACAAACAACTCAGACCTACAGGTTTGTGGATCGGTGGCAACTATTCGGGTGGCGCAGCCGGCAGTCCCGTTGTTCCAGTGATTCGCCAATTCGATGACGTGTTTGTAAAAATCAATGGGCCCATTCCAGGTTCATCAGACAACGCTGCTTTCCAAAACGGCGTTCTCATTGTGCCGGGTCAAAGCAGCGAAACGTATACGTTGAACTTTGAATGGGCGCAGAGATTTGCCGAGTTCGGCAATGAGTTTGGGTATTTTATTGCTGATGAGGATAACGGAACAGTAGATGGTATTGGTCCAGGGCAAATGGACTACGCAGCAGCAAGCTTGAACCACCCTAGCCGCAGGATCATTTTTGAAAGCGGAGAAGGTGCGGGAGCTGAGACAATGGTTCAAGTCCCAGGCGGTTCAAACATCGTTCTTTACATGATTCAGAATGCTACAACATCTGATTTTGTTAATGACAACCCATCAAACGAGACAGACCAAACGCCGTTGGCTTTCTTTTCCATTCAAAGTGCGAACCCCGATAATTTCGACCATCTACGCGAAAGTAGCACTCGCGAAAACAGATGGCAGCTTGGATGGGAAGATCTTCTCTATGGTGGCGACCAATCTTTTATGGACGCAGTCATTAACCTCGAACTCGCAATCGCAGATGCAATCCTTGGCGACATTAACAATGATGGGACCATCGATTTTCTAGACATCGGCCCGTTTGTCAATCTACTTCTCCGCGGTAGCTATTCAGCGAATGCTGACTTTGACAGAAATGGAATAGTTGACTTTCAAGATATTGCTCCGTTCGTCAACACATTGCAGCGCAACTAAACCGTCAGCCAAAACACGGCAACGTTGTCACCACAGCTTAATCAGGGCCGGAATTTCCGGTCCTGATTTTGTACTACACCCCTTTTTGGGCCAGATTGATCATCGTGTCAGTAGCCCGGTTGGGATCTTCGATTATCTGGATCATCAGCTGGTCCAATGGATGATTCTTGAACGGTTTCTGTGGCAAGGGAAGCATGCCCCAGAATCGATTGGGACGGCCAAACCAACATCAATGCGTTGTCTCCGATGCAATAATTTCGGCGACTATTCATTGTAGAGAATTTTCCCCAACACTCTTTTTAAAGTTTTTTGCAAGCCCTTTAATTTCAGTGGTTTGCGAGGTGGATTTTATTGGCCAGACGGTTGAGAATTTTGCCCCAAAACAATAGACTAATGGGGCAAGAAACGGGGCCAGTTTAAGCCGATTTCGAGCGTAAAATCGCACCCAATTCCCGGCGAAATCAGAAGCCCCTTGCAAGCGATCTACTCCAGCCAATCCTCACTTTTTAAGTGGAAAAAGCTGCTTACCAAATACGAAATGGACGTGACAATTGTCGACTGATAATTCCGGACCTGACAATCCCAATGGCGAAGAAAACCAGGAGAGCTTCGTCGAGCTGCCTATCGAAGAAGAGCTCAAAGGCAGTTACTTGACCTATGCGATGAGCGTCATTGTGTCTCGCGCGCTGCCAGATGTTCGCGATGGACTAAAGCCGTCACAGCGGCGGATTCTGGTCGCCATGAACGACCTCAACCTCTCACCGGGCGCTTCGCGAGTCAAATGCGCCAAGATTTCGGGTGACACAAGCGGTAACTACCACCCGCACGGTGAATCGATCATCTACCCAACGCTTGTTCGTATGGCTCAAGAATGGAACATGCGCCATGTCTTGATCGACAAGCAAGGTAACTTCGGATCGATTGCCGGATTGCCTGCGGCTGCGATGCGATACACAGAAGCTCGCTTGAGTCCAATCGCGGCTTTGATGTTAGACGATATCAAATTCGATACCGTTGACTTTGTACCGACGTACGATGAACGCCGGCTTGAGCCTACTGTGCTTCCCAGTCGGTTCCCCAACCTGTTGGTTAATGGCTCCAGCGGTATCGCGGTCAGTATGGCGACGTCTATCCCTCCGCACAATTTGGGCGAGGTCTGCGATGCACTTCAACTGTTGATCGACGATCCAGACACAACGATCGAGCAGATCATGGAAGTTCTTCCTGGTCCCGATTTTCCGACGGGCGGAATCATCTGTGGTCGCAACGGAATCCGCAAAGCGTACAAGACGGGTCGCAGCACGATCCAGTTGCGCGCCAAGTGTGAAATCGTAGAACACAAAAAGAACCGTTTCCGGATCGTCGTTTCCGAAATCCCATTCCAACAGACTCGCGACGGCGTTGTCGAGAAAATTGCCAAACTGGTAAAAGATGACAAAGTCAAAGGGATCTCCAGCATCAAAGACCTGTCCGATCTAAAAGACCCGGTCAAACTGCACATCGATGTAAAAAGTGATGCAGATCCTCATGTACTATTGAACCAGTTGTATCAGTACTCGTCATTGCAGACTTCGTTCTCAATGATCTTTTTGGCTTTGGTCGATGGCAAGCCGCGTGAACTGACGATCAAGCAGTTCTTGCACGAATTCATTCGCCATCGTATGAACGTGATCCGCCGGCGAACTCAGTTTCTCTTGAATCGCGCTCGCAAGCAGAAACATACTGTCGAAGGTTTACTGTTGGCATTAGCTGACATCGACCAGATTATTGCAATCATCCGAAAATCGAAAACGCAGGCTGAGGCCAAGCAGGGACTGATGGGAATCGAATGCCCTGCGGCAATGCTGGAAAAAGCACTTGGCGAAGAAGGGTTCGGTATCTTTCAGGAAGAACGCGGCAAAGCGGAGGTGTACAACCTGACCCCGGTCCAAGCCGATGCGATCCTGAAAATGACGCTGGGACAGTTGGTCAACCTCGAACAGGAGCGGCTAAGCGGGCAGCACCAAAAGTTCCTGGACGAGATCAAAGAGTACCTGCGAATCCTTTCCGATCCACAGATCATTCGCGATATGATCAAAGAGGATCTTCTGGAGATCAAACGCAAGTACGCAAATGACCGTAGAACCGTTATCTCCAATGAGGAACTTACCGAGATCTTCGATGAAGACTTGATCGAGGAAGAGAACATGGTCGTCTCGATCTCGACTCGTGGTTACATCAAGCGAACGCCTGTCAGCACCTACCGCGCTCAAAAGCGAGGCGGCAAAGGAATCAAAGGCGCAAAAAGCGAGGACGAAGATCCGATCGAACACGTCTTTGCCGCCAGCACTCACGATTTCCTGTTGTTCTTTTCCAACCGGGGACGGGTTTATTGGCGCAAGGTCTACCAACTGCCGCAACTCAGTCGGGAATCTCGTGGCCGTGCGATCGTGAATCTATTGACGCTGGAAGAAGGCGAAAAGATCGCTGACTGCCGCGCCATTCGTGACTTTACCACTCCCGACCACTATTTGATGATGGCGACCAAAAGTGGCTTGGTAAAGAAAACATTGCTGTCCGCATACGGTCGCCCGCGCAAAGGTGGCATCATCGCGATCAAACTGCGCGAAGAGGACGAGCTGATTGACATCGCGGTTGCCAAAAAAGGTGACGACATTGTGCTTTCCACAGCCAACGGGATGGCGATTCGATTCGACGAATCGGACGCGCGTCCGATGGGGCGTAACACCAGCGGCGTAAAAGGGGTGACACTCAAAGACGACGCTTTGGTAGGTATGGTCGTCGCCGATCCTGACGCGACTTTGCTGACCGTATGCGAATTCGGGTATGGCAAACGGACTTTCTTTGGCCCCAAAAATACCGAAGACAGCGACGATGAAACCTCCAGCTCAATGCGTTACCGTGGTCAAAAACGAGGCGGTAAAGGGGTTCGCGATATTAAAACCACAGCCAGAAACGGTAAAGTTGTCGGGATCTTGCCGGTGACCGACGATGACGAAATTCTGCTGATGACCTCCCGAGGAAAACTGCAGCGTATCGCCTGTAGTGATATCAAACCGATCGGGCGAAACACTCAGGGCGTTCGTATCATGGCGTTGGACGAAGGGGACTCGTTGGCCGCTGTGGTGAAAGTCCCACCAGAAGACGATGACAACGATGACTCAAAAATCGGTTCGAGCCCCGAGTCACCCGACGCGACTAGCCCTGCTAACGAGCAAACCGAAGGGCAAAAACCAGAGGCTGACACAGAGCCGGCCGAACCAAAAGAAGCTTCTGAAGAACCTGATTCTGATAGTGCGGAGTAGCGAGCAGTTCTTGTTTCGTAGGTCCTTGGGCCTCAATCCCAGCCTCGAAACAGGCTGCAACTTGCTCAAATTAGCCACTGTGAAACCAAACGCCGTTTAGGCCCCCAAGAGCCGCCTTTCTGAGTTGTTTCCGGCGCGCCAGCTTGTACCATGCGTTACCATAGCGGGTACGGATATTCCGATACTTTTTGGAAGAAATTGAGATCTGTTGAAGATTTTTCGGTTCTGGTGAACAAATTTCTGTTCCCGTAATTATGATACCGAAAGGACTCAAGTCTTGCCTGACTCCTGCGTAACCTAGTGACATGCTATACGCCGTTTGGTCACTTCTTCCAGCAATAGACGCAGAAGTTGAATATTCCACCCTTTTCAAATTCACCCAATAGATTTTTTCAAAGCTAATGACTACTGAACAAACTAAAATTTGCTGCCTTGGTGCAGGTTATGTTGGCGGCCCAACTATGGCCATGATTGCTCACCAGTGCCCGGACATTGATGTTCACGTGGTTGACTTGAATCCGCAGCGCATTGCAGCGTGGAATTCTGAAGAACTACCTGTTTACGAACCGGGGCTTTACGACGTCGTCAAAGAAGCTCGCGGACGCAACCTCCGCTTCACGACCGAGGTCGCAGCGGCGATTCGCGAATCGAACATGTGCTTTATCTCGGTAAACACACCAACCAAAACGTTCGGCATTGGAGCCGGTCGTGCAGCAAACCTCGAGTTTGTCGAAAAGTGTGCACGAACGATCGCAGAGAATTCGGACAGCGACAAAGTGATCGTTGAAAAATCAACACTTCCTGTTCGTACCGCCGAATCAGTAAAACGAATTTTGTCGTCTTCAAAGTCAGGTGTAAAATTTGATGTACTGAGTAACCCTGAGTTCCTTGCCGAAGGAACAGCGATCGACGATCTTTTGAAACCTGATCGTATTCTAATCGGTGGCGACAACAGCAAAGCGATTGAGAAACTGGCCGATGTCTACAAACATTGGGTTCCTGACGAAAAAATCATTCGTACCAATCTCTGGAGCAGCGAGCTTTCCAAGCTGACCGCTAACGCATTTTTGGCGCAGCGAGTAAGCTCGATCAACGCAATTTCTGCTTTGTGCGAAGCAACCGGAGCGGACGTTGATGAGGTCGCCGGTGCAATCGGAACCGACTCACGTATTGGTCCTCGCTTTCTAAAAGCGTCTGTAGGATTTGGTGGTTCCTGTTTCCAAAAAGATATTTTGAACCTGGTTTACCTTTGCGAACACTTTGGCCTGCCAGAGGTCGCAAAATACTGGGAACAAGTTGTCGTCATGAACGACTATCAAAAACGCCGCTTCTCCACGCGAATCGTCAAGACGATGTTCAACACCGTCTCGGACAAAAAGATCGCAATCTGGGGATTCGCGTTCAAGAAAGATACGAACGATACCCGCGAGTCAGCAGCGATCTATGTCTGCCGTGATCTGTTGGAGGAGCGAGCCAAGCTTACTATCTATGATCCGCAGGTCAGCATCGAACAGATTCGCAAAGATCTCGAGTATCTAATGGTTGGAGCAGATGGACAACTAACCGACATGCAACGTCACTTGCTGGAGAATAACGTCACCGTTGCCAGCAGTGCTGAGGCGGCCGCCCACGAAGCTCACGCGATTGCCGTAATGACTGAGTGGGACGAGTTCCGCGATTGCGACTTTAAAACGATTTACGATTCGATGATGAAGCCTGCATTCGTTTTCGACGGACGTAATATCCTAGACGCCGCAAAGCTAACCGATCTAGGTTTTGAAATTGCCAGTATCGGAAAAGGCGAAGCGTAAGAACGCTTGAAACAAACT
>CAZDBA010000008.1:17372-32530 GCA_964503615.1 uncultured Pirellulaceae bacterium | reverse complement strand
TTTTGAAATTGCCAGTATCGGAAAAGGCGAAGCGTAAGAACGCTTGAAACAAACTAACCCGGCAAGCATATCCACGTCGCACGTGGATATGCTTGCCGTTTTTTTGTTTTCACTCTTAAGGTTCGTAGTGATTGAAATCTACTCGGCCAAATTCTCGACTAACCAAATCGCGTAGCCATCGGAAACAGGCGTGAACGGCGTAGAGATGATTTCTGGTTCGTCGTAACTGTGATGCTCTTCGATCAAGGTCATTACGTTATGGGTGAGGTAAGCAATCGACTTGGCAGCTAGAATCCACTCTTTCTTGGATTCGATTTTGCCTTCCCATCGATATCTACTGACAACAGGACCGCTGATTTGTACACAGGCTGCCAGTTTTGATTCAAGCAACGCTTTGGAAATCGTCTTCAGGACCGCCTGATCATCACAGGTCGTTCTGAATTCAAGGAATTGTTTGTCCATATTCGTGAGCTGGAGTTGGGTGTTCTAATCCCAAGTAAGCCTAATTCAGAATCCTCTCACCAACTAGTGGGCTCAAATTCTTAACACTGGACCACAACGGGAATCTACTCTTTGAGAACCATGTCGATACACATGACCGCGGCAAGGATCAGTCGGCGAAGATCATTGTCGGCGGGGATGTCTTCGGCGATTTCCAGGATATAGTTATCAGCGGATGTGAAAAGCTCTTTTCCCAGCCCTGACCACTTCTTGGTCACATGAGCAAGTTCTTCGTCTCCAGCCAGGAAGCGGAAGTCCCATCCTGTCCATTTCCCTTTTAGCGTACAGAGCGAATTTCCGCTGGGGTCGCAAACCTCGAACTTACCACCGATGGAAAAGAATTTTTGCTGGAAGCCGCCAATTTCCAGATCGTCATGGTCGTAAACTTTGACTTTGGACAAGAACAGAGAAACACCGCGTGAAATCCGTACCAGTTGTTGCCCGCCAGGTTCACGAATTACGACGTCAAACGGTGTCATTCGCTTGTAGTCGGTAAAGCGAAGCATTTTGGTAAAGAACCCAAGTTTATCCTCACGGCAATGCATCACAACCTGATTCGTCTCTGGATCGTAGATGTCAAAGTTGTTGGCGGCCTTGAACATCCCGACATGTTCCTTGACCAAAAACAAATTCTTTCCAAGCACATCACTCATTTCACATCCCCCCGTCAAAATTAAACCTAACCGTCGACTCAGTATAAACTTTCCGCTCGCATTCTCACAGTTGGTCTGTGCCATCGACGTCTTGGATTCGTTTCGTTCCCCTGAAAACGAAAACTGAAACCGGGTTTCGCTACGAACGAAATTGCTTTTCGAACTCTCCGCAAGCTTTTTCTGTGTGAATATTGGTGCTTCAAGTCTGGCGTTAGAGCACAGTTTTTTATATCGACTGTACCCTAATCAGGCCGGCCGGCAGCTTTCAAATAGGTAGAACCACTCAAGTCTAGCCAGCTGGTTGCAAGTTTCGATAAGTTCACCACCCAAAGCTAATTGTGACACACGTTCGCACTCGTCTACAAAGGCATCTCCACTCCAATTTGGATCGAACTCTCGCATTTTGATCGCTACAGGGTGGTTCTTACCCGCTTTGGAGTACCAATACTTGCTGTTCCAGAAATCGCCTTCGGCTCGATGCATGAGGCCGTGCCAGTAGGAACCTTCTGGGCAATGAATCGACTGGCTGAGTTCGTGCGAAGCTTCGAGAAATCCGTGCAACAGTAACAAGCCGGAACGACAACAATCGGCCATTGAATCGTTGATTGCTTTTTTGCCGCAAAGCTCTTCGTTCGTCAAGTTTTGAATCTGCGAGCGAACCTCTGTAGGGCTTTGCTCTGAGAAATCAAACCGCATCTGCTCAAGCGGTTTCAGAAGCGATTTCACCACAGCCGGAAAATCGGCAGTCGAAATTTTGGAGGCGAGTGAGTTGTTGGGCATCTTGTTCACGTCATACATAAGGTTGACTTGCCCAGATGATAGCAGTCAACCGGTGATTTGGCAGTCTACGCAAGCTCGCGGAGCCAAGAAGTTCAGAAAACCTACGGCCATTTTGTATTGAACGAGAAAAGCTCGGCTCCTATACTCCGCCGTCCAAAATCTGGCCGTGTGCAAGTTCCACTTGGCCCAGACCTTAAACTCAAACCCTAATTTCCTGAGCGAACGATCACGTATCAATCTCTTCGTCTTCCGGATGGGTCAAACTTGAACCCTCCGCCGGCGAATCGAAATTCGAACTTGAATCGTATCCAGCATGCGAAGTGTTGGTTCTGCGCAGGCGCCTGCGCGCTGTTGCTACTGCTCACACTTCCACTGACATCATCGTCGTCTGCGCAAGACATCGAGTTTGGTCGGCCCGAGGCGGCGCACCCGGTTAAAGCCGAAGCCGATTCGATCGCGTACTGGGAACAGGGAGCGATGCAAGTTCTCCACCTGCGTGGTCCTGTCAAGATTTCTCAGGGTAACATCGTGGCTACCGCTAACGACGCGATATTGTTTGTCGAACGAACCAATCCCAATCGACCTCAAAACGAATACTCCTTTGACAGTAAGCCTCGAAAAGTGATCGCTTATCTTGAGGGTAACGTGATTATCGACATCGCCCGCAAAGATCGCAATCAAAACCAATTGCCCTCCGACCGACTAATCGACGACGTATGGCTTGGCCGCTTTATTACACAATCCAAAGTCAGTTTGAACGTCGAGCCTGTAGAGGTGCAACCGAACCCGCTGCCGCTGGTTTATCAACGCGCGATGACGGCGATCGACGAGGGGACTCGGTCTTCGATCCAGCAAGTTGCGTATCAACAGTCGGTGATCTCACCGCTGACCGGACAAGTTGAAACGATCCGTCAGGATATACCTTCGCCTCCTTCGGTTCCCGATTTGGACTTCGAAGGCGCGCTCGAACCGACCCGGCTACCGGACCGACCATTCAACGAAACGCAACCGCGCCCGATTGCCTCACCGCAAGCCACTCCGCAACGACCGGCTGTAGGAGGACAACAAAGCCGAGTGAATTTTTACCCGCGGGATTCAAAAGTCGATTTCAACCTCAAGATCGTTCCCAACCCAGCTTTGCCCGGTGAACAAACGATTGTGGGAACGGGCGGAGTCAAAGTCGTCATCGACGATCCAGGCCTTGAGACGATCACACTTCCTGGACAGCCAGCCGGCGGGCGGGCCAAGCAAGTCGTAATTCTGGCCGACAATGTGATCGGTTGGGATAGCAAACAACCCAACGGGCAAGCGAGAAACGAGATCTATCTGGAGGGCAACATCGTTTTCGCGCAGGGCACGCGAGTGATTTATGCAGATCAAATGTACTATGACGCGAGCACCAGTCAGGGCACAATCTTTAACGCCGACATGTTGACGCCTGCTGGCGAATATCAGGGCTTGGTACGTCTCAAGGCAGATGTGATTCAGCAGGTTAACGAAAACAATCTTCAAGCCTATGGGTCGGCGTTCACCTCCAGCCGGCTTGGGTTACCAAGATACTGGTTGCAGTCCGAAGGGATTGGAATCACTCGTCATGAAACTCCGGCCTTTGATCCAAGAACGGGCCAAGCGTTATTCAACCCGCAAACGGGCTTGCCACTAATGAAAGAGGAGTACTTGGCAGAAGCTCAGGGCAACGCGGTTTATCTTGCCGGCATCCCCACCATTTACTGGCCGAAATTTCAAACCAATTTGAACGACCCTGGTTTCTACTTGAGCCGAGCCAAGATTGGCAACGATCAGATTTTTGGAACACGAATCGAAACAGCTTGGAACCTGTACAAGCTGTTAGGCTTGAGAAATACTCCGGAGAATACACGTTGGATCGGGCTCCTAGATTACTTTAGCGAACGTGGGGTCGGGTTCGGAAGCGAGTTTGACTATCGGTTTAACGACGGTCTGTTTGGAATTCCCGGGCAGGTAAACGGCTCTTACAGAAGCTGGTTCATCAACGATGACGGATTGGATACTCTGGGCCGCGACCGGGGCAATCTGGTTCCCGAAGAATCGTTTCGCGGACGGATTCAGGGTCGACATCGTCACCGCTTCTCACCCGGTTTTAGCTTGCGTGCTGAATTGGGCTACGTGAGTGACCGGAATTTCCTGGAACAGTTTTACCAAAGAGAATGGGATACCCAAAAAGACTTTACAACGGGCTTATGGCTGGAGAGAAACCTAGGCACCGATTCTTTTAACTTGACAGCCGACCTGCAGCTCAATGACTTTCATACACAGACAAGTTGGTTGCCGCGATTCGATCACTTCAAACTAGGCGATCGCCTGGGCCGTTTCACCTGGAACGCACACAGCCATGCCGGTTATGCGCGGTTCCGTGTGGCAGATTTCCCAACTGATCCTACCGATCTGGCTCCGTTTGACAGGCTGGCTTGGGAAGCAACCGAAACCGAAGGTTTCCGAGTCGGCACACGACAGGAAATCAGTCTGCCAATTCAAACAGCTGGAGGCAAAATCGTGCCTTATCTGCTGGGCGACGTGACGTATTGGCAACAAGATATCAACGGGGACGATTCGCTCAGAGGTTTCGTTCAAACGGGTATTCGAGCAAGCACTTCGATATGGAAAGTCGATCCAACAATCCAAAGTACACTTTGGAACGTCAACGGTCTGGCACACAAAGTTACATTTGACGCCGATCTGTATTTTGCCGAATCCAGCAAAAGCCTGGACGAGTTTCCGCTCCTTGATCCATTGGACGATGATGCTCAGGAACACTTTCGACGCCGCTTTCCTTTTGAAACTTTCGGGATTCCGATTGGTGGCGATGTTCCATTGCAATTCGACGAACGAGTGTTTGCTTTGCGAAGCGGGCTGCAACGATACGTAACCAGCCCATCCGCCGAAATCGCGGACGATCAAGTCGCATTACGTTTGGGAGCAAGGCAGCGCTGGCAAACCAAACGCGGCTTGCCTGGCGACGAACGAATTTTTGACTGGCTCACGCTCGATTCCGAAATCGTTTATTATCCGGATCCGAACGAAGACAACTTTGGAGCGGGATTTGGACAGTTCAACTACGATCTTCGTTGGCATCTGGGCGACCGATTCAGCTTGGTATCCGATGGCTACTTTGATTTTTTCGGGCAAGGTCTGCGTACGGCAAGCTTCGGAAGCGTGATCACGAGGCCGGACGTTGGCAACCTGTTTCTTGGTTTCCGCACAATCGAAGGGCCGATCAGCAGTAACATTATTAATGCAAACGTTTCTTATCGCATGAGTGACAAGTGGGGGCTAACGGCCAACACCGCTTTTGACTTGGGTGATTCAGGGCGACTAGGTCAGGCGATTAACCTAATTTACATTGGTGAATCGTTCTTGTGGCGACTGGGATTCAACGCCGATTTCAGTCGTGACAATGTCGGTTTCCAATTTGGATTCGAGCCACGTTTTGTTTCCAAAGGACGATTGTTTAACCCCGGCGGTCTTCCGATCGCTCCCGCCAGCTCGCGTTGGCTGGAATAAACGCTTTGCTTCCATAAGGATGGGCATCGCAGTTCTGCTACGAAAGTTACTTTGTTCGAAAACAAGAGCTATTCATGAGCGAGCCTGACACGGAAACGGAATTCGAGTCACCCTTTGAACCGCCTTCGGGGTGGTCTCAAAAGTTCCGCCATGCGTTTCGAGGATTGATACGAGGTATAACCAGCCAATCCAGCTTCAAAGTCCATCTTCCCATAGCAGCGATTGTGCTTGCGACAGGTTGCTACTTTCAGGCATCGTTGATTGAGATGTGCATACTCTTGTTGTGTATTGCGTTGGTGGTTTCCCTTGAATTGCTCAATAGCGGATTGGAGTTTCTGGCGCGCGAAGTCACTCAAAACTTCAGCGAACGAATCAAGGCAGCCCTCGACATTTCAGCGGCGGCGGTGTTGGTAGCAAGCTGTTTCTCAGCGTTGATCGGACTGTTGATTTTGCTACCTAGAATCTACGCCCAATGGTTCGCCTGTGCCGCATGACCGGCTTTGCGAGTTTTTGGCCAGTTTCCAAAGCAGATTGCCGATGTTCTAGTCAGGGTTCGATGGGCGATTTATGTGCTGAAATCGTTCGTTTTGGTGATGAGCACCTCGGAAAACAGATGTTTTGTCCGTTGTAGAGCTTTTCACCTTGAAAAAAGCGATCCAGATAAATTAAACTCAGTGTCCAAATTCATCATTCAGGAGATTCCTAAAAGTGGGAACAAAGAGAACGGGAAAGGGTCGTCGCAAAGTCGGCCGTAAAAAGCGTCGTATGCGAGCCAAAATTCGGCACCGCAAAAAGTAAGATCCAGCTTTTGATCTTCACCCTTTAATAACACGCAAATTCGAAGTCGTTAAAACGCATCGACCCTCGATGCGTTTCTTCATGCGCTGAGGTGTCTTTTTTGGGGATGGCTTGATTCTGGTAAGGTAATATCCGCTTACCCTTCGCTTATGGAATCTGCCAACAGGGAATCTGCCAACAGGGAATCTGCCAACAGGGAATCTGCCAACAGGGAATCTGCCAACAGCTTGGCAAGGCAACTGGAGACGTGACTGCAATTCGGATTGATTTTCACAGCGTTCTGAAATGCTTCGATCGCTTCCTGATTGCGTCCGACGTGTTTCAGCATAAGCCCTATGTTCGCCCAATGCATATATTCATACGGATCGAGCCTCGCTGCGATCTCGAGTTCTTCCAATCCTTCATTAAACTGGCCAACATTAGTAGGGATTCGCCATAACTCCTTTGGCCCCTAAGATGAATTGGACTTCTGGCGAAGTTCACTACAGGCATTTAAAATGCCTCCTGGCTTTTGACCCTAAAGTCGCCTTATGCATCTTTCAGCGAAAGGCGACTGTTCAGTTTCGCAACTATTTTTCAAAGAGACTCCGATGAATCGAAATCGCTACAACATTGCTTTGCTTCTTGTTATTGTCTCTCTATCGGTTCTCTGCGATCAGGCTTTTGCACAACAAGACTGGAATCAATGGCTTGGCCCCCAGCGCGATAGTGTCTGGCGAGAGGAAGGAATTCTGACTGAAATTCCTGCTGACGGACTAAACGTACTTTGGCGAGCGCCGATCGCGGGCGGGTTTTCCGGACCGGCCGTTTCTCAAGATCGAGTGTTCGTAACCGACTACAAACTGATCGAAGGGGATCAACGCAACGACCCCAACAAGCGGAGCAAACTCAAGGGCACCGAGCGAGTTCATTGTCTAAATGCGAAAACAGGTGATTCGATTTGGACCCACGAACTTGAATGCGACTACAACATTTCGTATGCCATGGGACCTCGGACGACCCCTACTGTCGATGGTCAGCGCGTGTACACGGTCGGAGCTGAGGGGAATCTGTTCTGCCTGAATGTGGAAGATGGTAGTGAGATCTGGAAGAAAGATATCAAAGCTGAGTATGGTTTGAACGAGGCGCCACTTTGGGGATTTGCAAATCATCCGTTGGTTGTGGGAGATATGCTGTACATCGTCGCTGGCGGTGAAGGAAGTGTTGCGGTCGCACTCAACAAACTGACAGGTGAAGAGGTCTGGCGAAAATTATCGGCGGATGAACAAGGCTATTGCCCGCCGACTTTGATCAACGCGGGAGGAGTGGACCAGCTTTTGATCTGGCACGCCGCCGCAATCAATTCTCTGAATCCACTTACGGGTGAACTTTACTGGTCGATTCCCAGCAAGCCCGCTTACGGCATGGCAGTGATCGCACCGATACATCATGGCGACTACCTTTTACTGACGGCGCTGCAAGGTGGATCAATGCTGCTAAAGCTTGATCCCGAAAAACCTGCTGCAAATAAGGTATGGAAGGGAAAAGGCCTCAACCCGGATCATAATCCACCGGTCGTTTTCGAGAATCATATCTACGGTGTTGATGTGAAAGGCCATATGCGCTGTGTCGATCTCGTTTCAGGGGAACGAATTTGGGAATCGCTTGCCACTTGCCCCGACGGTCGTCCGGCGAGTAGCGCAACAGGATTTGTAGTTCGCAACGAAGATCACTGGTACATCGCCACTGAGCAAGGTGAGTTGATTATCGCCACGATGTCGCCCGAGGGTTTTAAAGAGTTGGGTCGGGGCAAGATGGTCGATCCCACTGCTGAAAGCCGAGGCCGAAAGATCGTTTGGAGCCATCCTGCATTTGCAAACAAGTGCGTTTTCGCGAGAAACGACAAAGAGATCGTTTGCATCTCGTTAGCCGAATAGCGTTGAGAAACCATCCGATTCTATTGCAAGTTGGACGCTAACTCTTCTGGCAAATCACGAACCGCGGGCTCGCCTGTTAACTGAATCTCTGATTCGATCGCATCGGCGAGCGTCTGCATTTCCTCGCCGACATTGCGACATTTTCTAACCACATCATTCAGATCCCAGCGATCATCCGGCTTCACGAACAAACGTTGTTCCTCCTGGTCGCTGATCAGTTTCCAACCATGTGTTCTTAAACTACGAAGGTCTCCCGTGGCGGAAAACACAAACTCGTGTTCTCGATCGGCCAGAGGAGATTCCAGCCATTGGTTACCTTCGACTCCTTCTGCACCTAACCAACTCAATAGTAAAGGACCGACAACGCTGGAATAGACAAGGCTTTGGTTGCGCTGCATTCCATTCCTTCCGTCGGGCCAACAGGCGAATAGTGGAACGTGCGTCGCATCATCGTAAAGCGATTTCTCCGCCTGGCCAACAAAACGATTTGCACCCAGTGGAAATCCGCGTGTGGAAGTCAAAACAAAAAACGGACGCTCAGACTCAGGTAGGGCGGCCAGTTGATCGAGCAAGATCCCCAAAAACCGATCCAGCAAAACGACCTGAGCCGCGCAAGCCTGTTGGTATCCAAGCAACTCGTCTGGATCCAGTTCACCAATTGTTGTTTCGACGGAAGGCGGATCGATAAAGGTAGGCGGGTCCGGGTCTTCCTCTTCGGCGAACTGGTTGCGAAGTTCGTAGGGAGCATCCCATGCCCCGCTTAACCCTTTTGAATGTAGCCACAACATTTCGCCAGGTCCCAGCTTGCTGGCCTGCTGAAGTGCTTCAGCAAAAAAAGTAGCCTGTTGCGTTTCAGCTTCTGAATTAGCGGGGCCAACGACAGGCGGTGAAGGTTTCGAAATAACCCGATCGAATTTGTTTACCAGAACCTCACACTCACCTAGATCCTGATCGTCAGTAAACAAAGTCGACTCGATACCCAAATCACTCAGACATCCGACCAATTCGTTTTCGAAGGTTGCCGAATTTGAATTTACACCCGCAAATTTTGGCCTTAGCCCCCAAAGTGATCGGTAACTACCTAGCAGCTCTGTCGAATCGGCGAATGCAAATTCTGCCAACATCGAATTCCCGGCCAGCCGATCAAACTGGTCTGTGCCAAACCAAGTGTTCGCGTAGGGGCCCAGAAAGCGAGCACTGAGCCCGTCGATAACCAAAACAATAGCCGACTTTTCTGACATAAACGAATTCGATAGGTTGGTAGCGAACAACGAAGCCGAAATCTGATCCGCGCAATCGAAGCGGGTCCGTCTTCTACACAAAACGTGAAAATAGATTAGGCTTTGTCAATCAAGAGTACCCCCAACCTGAGTTGGGGCCAAGTCTCCTGACACCTACGTATATACCTTTTGATTTTGAAACCGAAAGCTTCGACGCGAAAAATGACTGCAAGCCAAATAACTTATGACCGGGAACGATTGATCGAGTTGATCAAAATGGACGCATTAAAGTTCGGCGATTTCACATTGGCTTCAGGAAAAAAGGCCAAGTTTTACCTGGATTGTAGAAAACTGACTCTCGACGGTGAGGGGGCAAACCAAATCGCGGCCGGTATGCTGGAGATCATTGCGGCCAATCCACCCAAACTGGTTGGTGGAATGGCAATTGGTGCCGATCCGATCACCGGAGCCGTGATAACATGTGCTTGGCAACAAAAATTGCCGCTCAAAGGATTTATCGTGCGAAAAATCGCGAAGGATCATGGCACAGGCAATATGGTCGAAGGCCCGATCCAATCCGGCGATACCGCTGTTATCCTGGAAGACGTTGTGACGACAGGCGGCAGTAGCGTGCTAGCGATTGAACGAGCTCGTGAGGCTGGATTAGTGATCGACCGGGCGATTGCGATCGTTGACCGACAACAGGGTGCAGCTGAAAAATTTGCCGAGGTCGGGGTGACTTTGCATACCCTGCTGACAATCAGCGATCTTGGCGTCTCCGTTTAGCCATCTGCTAAAACAAACATCCGCCAAAACTTGGATCATGCTGGCCATTTCTACCTTTTTGAAGCTGCCACACCAGATTTGCGTGCTGGCACAATCCAAATACCAGCGCATCAGAACGTAATAGATATATTGCGAATCCTGCTCAATTTGGGTGCATCCGAAGTAAGTATTTCACTTACTGCCGTTTACCAAATCGGCATCTCTTAACACCTATATCGCATATTGGGCGGAACAGGCAAAACGCATGGCCAGTCCACGGCAAGCGAGGCAAGCTTTAGCGATTAGCGAGCCAGCGACGAGAGCGCGAACCTTCTGGGTCAGGGCCAGTTTGCAAGTCACGGGCAGTGTAACGCTGTTACCGATTACGGCGCTGGTTATTTCGACAATTCCGTATTTGCCGATAACTTTGCTCGGCTTCGTTCGATTATGCGGACGATGACAACCACAGATGATTTACCAAATACGTTCTGTTTGTGAAACAGAACGATTGTTTCCAAAAGAACAAATTGACGATTTGCGGCAAAGTCTCAGGCAACCGAGCAGCTCGCTCGTCCCTGCCTGACTTTCGAAGGAGTGAAAAAATGAAGTGTCTCTGGTTTGCGGCATTGGCTTTGGTTATGGGTTTTACCATGACGAATACAGCTTCCGCCCAAAATGACTGGGGCAGCCCGTCTCAGATCGGGTCGTACCAATCCATACTTTCTTCCTATGCCCAGCAATCCCAAGACAGGTCACCTCCTGTTCAGAGAGTTGCAGCGGTACAAGGCAGTGGTACTCGTGTTGCTCCGAGCTTTAGCGCACCTGCTCAAGGCAGCGGGACTCGTGTTGCTCCGAGCTTTAACGCACCTATCCAAGGCAGCGGTACAACTCCAAGCTTTTCAGCTCCCGCTTTTCAGCAACCCATCCAAGGTGCTCCCATCCAAGGCGTACCGGTCCAAGGCGCCCCCATCCAAGGTGCTCCCATCCAAGGCGTACCGGTCCAAGGCGCCCCTATCCAGGGTGTGCCCGTTCAAGGAGCACCGGTCCAATCATTTCCAGCGATTCAATCTGCTCCATCGGTGGGCGCCTACCAACCGGCAGTCGCTTACGACACGGGAATTCCTTGTAGCACAGGGACCTGTGGAAGCGGAGCCAGTTACGCACCCGCTTACTCCGCACCGTCTTTCTCGTCACCTGTCTACTCAGCTCCTTCGTTCGCTGCACCGACTGCGGCGATCGTATCGGCTGCTCCACGACGTAACCGAGTCATCGGAGCACGCGGACTGATCTTCACACGAAACTATGAAAACAGTCGGCAATACAGCTTCAACAATGCGGGCGACTCGATCTACTCTAACGATGCTGATCATAATACCTTGGGAGGCTTCGAAGGATTCATCACCAGCCGCGGTAGTAAAGGCAGTGGCTGGGAAGCTCGTTACTTGGGTGTTTTTCCTGGTACTGCGACCGCTGAGATACAGGGCTCCCCAATCTACGCAACGACAACACTATCTGGTTTGCAAAACGTCTTTCATGCCGATGCCCCTCCGGGAGTAGGTGCCTCTGCATTCGAAGTCTTTAACTTCGGCGAGCGTCACACAATAACTCGCAACACGGACATCGACAGCGTCGAGATCAACTTTTTGCGAAATGGTGGCTGTTACACAAACCGTCACGGTAGTTCATCTCGTTTCGAAGTCCTCGGTGGTTTCCGCTGGTTCCAGTTCGATGAGGACCTTCGTTATGACTCATTCACCAGCCTTGCAGGCTATCCGAGTCAGTATTCCTACAATATAGGTACACAGAATACGTTGCTTGGTGTCCAAATTGGCGCACGTTCAGAGACTTGTCTTACGAAACGTCTAAGTTTCGCTACTGGCACCAAATTTGGTTTGTTCAACAACCGTTCACGGGTTCGCCAATCTATCTTCGACAACACAGGAGTCTTCTCAACCCTGAACGCTGGCCCCGATATAGGTCGCGACTATAACTTTAACGATCAGGACAACAGTTTTGCAGTCTTGGGTGAATTGGATCTGGGATTGATCTATCAAATCTCATGTCGACTAAGACTGAATTTCGGTTATCGAGCGATCGGAGTTTCCGGAGTTGCTCTAGCCGGCGACCAAGTTCCGTTCAACTTCGCAAGCGTTCGTGAAATTAGCGAAGTCGACAACTCAGGTAGCTTGATCTTGCACGGTGGATACGCTGGCTTTGAAATGTCCTTCTAAGCTACAGATTAACCAAACCAATTCCTAGAGAAGGGCGTGGCCAAACGGGCTACGCCCTTTCTTTTTTTGCTGTCCGGTTATCTGAATCGCGGCCTGTATCGGTTCAGAAAAACGATCCAGCATTGTCAAATCCAGAATTTCAATAACGTTTCCAAGCTTTCTCGCCAGCCATCAAAATCTAATTCCTCTGACTGAAAGCTCGTATCTTCATCCAACATCAACGTCGGGCGCGAATCATCGAGAATCATGTGAGACGCAGCAGCTAAACTGTCGTCAAACGGATGGAGGTTGGGGGAAACACTCAACACCTGGCAAAGACTGGTACGCGCCAGATCACCACAGAACTCACGAACCTTGTTCGCCTTAAGCTCCACAATTTCGACCGACCCGTTTGCAATCTGCTCTCGGAAAAGTGTGGCAAACAACTCTCGCTCATCGTCTAACTCCGCCGCGCCTTCGGATTCAACGAACACAAGATAAAAGCACAAAGCATCATCGCTCAGCCACTGACTCAACCGCCGTACCGCTGCGTACATCATCGCCATTACCAAAACGATCCGTTGGTATTGCAACTGAGCGTCTTTGAAACGTGCAGCCGTTAAATCCGGGTGCAATTGAAAAACGAAAGACAAACGACGACGTAAAAACTGGTTTTCATCTCGCGAGTAATAGAGCAGCTCGCCTCGCGCGAATTTGATATCGAACAGATCGGGACGAACTTCTTTGTCGATATACGCCAACTCGCTCCGCACCAGGCTCTCGATCGTTCCGCGATTGGAAATCGAGCTGAATCCGCCGATCGGATAGTAGTCTTCTTCCATAATATTCGAAGCAACTGAATAACTACGTATCCGTGCTCGGGGTTTTTGGTTAGGAAGTTCTTTCTCGAAATCAACAGACGACCGCAACACTTGTCGCAACGCGATGCGCTGTCCGAACTCAGCCAAGGCGGTCCCATGCTCCAGCTCAAAAACATCTTCCGCACCGAGTGTGTCACCACCACTTTTAATTGCTGTAATCAAATCCTGATAGTCCTCTCGCATCTCGGACGAGATTCCTTCCGATTCGATCAATGTCAGCGCGAGTGAATGAACCTCTTCTGACTCTTCCTTGGAAAGCGACTTAATCACTCCCGGGCTTAACACAGCGCCACCCACGTCACAACGATCACAAATCTGGCGAATCAGGTAGGCAATCGCTCGATCACAGTCGCGCCCTTCGTATTTGGCAATCGCATCAATGGCCCTTTCAAAACTGGAATCAGCATAGAACTTCCCGAGCACATAGTCCTCGTATCTTCTGGCCAATCCCGCATCGAACCCAGCAACATCGACAGGCCCCTCTCCCTCGATTCCCGTTCGAGTCACAAGGATCCCGATATCAGCAACCAAACCCAACGGCGGCAAAGGTGAACCTTCAGACGCGATTTCCATGGCAAGCCGGAGCCCCAGCTCGAACGTTTCCGATGTCACCAGCTGCGCGCGGGACAGCAGCATACTTTCCAGTATGTAATCTCGCGCAAGTTCAGGATCTCGAAGCTGAAACGTTTCCATTAATCTTCACTGAATTTCTGGCAGACCAACCAACAAAAGCTAACCCAACAGGTTGGGTACTTTTTCCCTCAACAACGCCATCTCTTCGGGAGTCTCGCCCAAGTAACTAAGCAGCGTAAGGTCATCTCGGGTCACGGCCCCTCCGCTGAAAATCCACGATCTCACACGCAACAATTTGTAAAGCTTTACCAGTTTTCGATCACTGATAAAGATCTTGTCCTCTCGCATCAACGTTTTGATCAGCCGTTGAAACTCGCGGAATACGTCGTCGGGAAAAAACATCTGGCGATCGTTCATATCTTTTGCCGCAGCCGGTCCTTGCCCGCTGAACAACATCGTGATGTACCGATTCGCCTTGACCAAATCATCCAGCTCCAAGTGGCCTTCGATCCAGGGCGTTTGATTCAAGTTCTTATAAACTTCTGAGTTCAAACCTGCATCGATCAACTCTTCAAAATAGTCGTTAGAGACTGAAAGACTTTCTGCTTTCAACACGAAACGATCCTTCAACGCGCCCAGCTCGCCATGTTCTGGAATCTCGTTGGTCGCTGCAAACAAGACTTGCAAAGCAACCGGTTGAGGCATGCCGTCCTGATAGAATTTTCGCTCGTTAATAATTGTCAACAAGATATTCAGGATCGCCGAATTGGACTTAAAAATCTCGTCTAAAAAGGCCATCTTGGCCGTTGGCAATTTTCCTTTTTCCCGTCGAATGTAGCGACCGTCCCGCAGTTCATTGATATCGATGGGACCGATAATCTCGCTGGGCTCGGAAAAACGAGTCAACATATATTCAAAATAGTCTTCCTGCGCGATCCCCAACGCATCTTTGAATTTCAAAACCAGATCGCTTTTCGCCGTTCCGGGCGGGCCGACGATCAACAACGGTTCTTGTGCAACGGCCGCCACCAACATCAAATCGATCAAATGTTGTTTGTCGACAAAAAACCGGCCCAGCGCGGTGCGAAACCGATGGATCTTTTGCCGCAACTCTTCCGCTTCTGGCTGAAGGTCTTCGTAAGTCAAATCAGCAATCGCTGTTTTAGTCGCCATAGTCTATCTGTCGTCCTTCTATTTCTTGCCTGCGAACATTTCGCGAATCAAAAAGCGTCTCAGGGATAAAAGGAATTCTGGTGAATCCCACTACGAGCCCTCAACGAATTTTGGTTTTGAAACGTCCTCTACTGTTTTTTATTGGGTT
>CAZDBA010000008.1:0-17272 GCA_964503615.1 uncultured Pirellulaceae bacterium | reverse complement strand
CGAGCCCTCAACGAATTTTGGTTTTGAAACGTCCTCTACTGTTTTTTATTGGGTTGCCATTTTTACGTCACGGTGAATCCGGCTGCGAACCAGAAATTCGTCTTCGTCCAACCAACGCTTGCTTTCTGAATCCAACGAAAGTTCATCACTGACCAAAGCCAACACGGTTGTTTCAACAACTGCCAATTGTGAAATGGAATAGTGTGATGAAGTTGTCATATTGTCTTTTATGTTCGCAACAGCTGGCTTGCCATCAGCGTCTAACTGGAACAGCTCGGAAATTCGCTGTTGTGCGTGCTCCGGCTGAGCCATGGCGACCGCCTTGATATACGCACACATCAAATTCTTTTGCTCGACACGCTCCAATTTCGATTCGAACAGAATATTACGCACCGAATCTGCAATTTTGTTGGCGTCTTCGTTTTGGCCAAAGTAGTACCAGCCTCCTGCGACGCACAGCAACAAACGCCATGGACGCGTCGCATCGATTTCAACTTTCGAATTCCGTGCGACTCGCTTCTTGGCGCCCTTTGGATTTTTAGTCTTTACCAAATCAGCCACTTTTGAATAGATGCGACCAATCTCATCCCGCATCCCCAGTTTTCGCAGCCCTTGAAACGACTCGGTAAACAACAATTCGATCGTGTCGACCGTTTCTTTGCTGGTAGGGTTATGCAATACCTGAATCTGCAAATATTCCTCGACGATTTTTGGCAGAGAATTTTCAAACTCAGCAACCAACGACGCTACCGCATCGATTCGACCGTAGTGGGCCGAGACGAACATCGCTTTTTGCATCAAAAGCGCTTTCTCCAAAGCGTCTTTTGACTGCTGGACCGTCTTGAGCACTGAATCAACCAACGAGCCCGCAAATTCCTCACCTGTTCGCGGCGCGATTTGCAAAGCCGCAGTCAGCACCCGGCTGTGCTCCTTCGTTTTGCCTTCATGCGCTTTCAGCAGATCACGAATTTCTGATTTCAACTGCTCACGGTCAGTGATCTCAGGCAACTCGGACAGGCGTTTTGCAAGTTCGTCGGCATAGCGTTGATGCCAACGAACAAAAGGGTCAACTCGCTCCAAAGGCTCCAGAACTCGCGATTGCTGACGAAGTCGGTCGATCTTAAACCGATCCATTCGCTCCATCGATTCCGCCCGCGTCATAAGGTCTTCCGAAAAACTGCCTTGCTGCGGCTCTGAGTTCAACACAGCACCGATCCGTTCAACAAACGCTTCGGCCAACCAACTATGGATCGGGTCACGTTTGCCAACGATCGTGTCACATGCACTTTCCATCAGACTGGTAGCGGCAGCTGAATCTCCTAATCGAGCTAACCCGAAAGCGAAATACAGTTTTGCATACTCTCGCGTAGTTGCGGTGCTTCCTACCCCCGCCGGATCAACAACCCAGTTCTCGACTCGCTCACCAATTGCCTTGATCTGCTGGCCGAACAAGCGGTTGCGGTCATCGCCGCTAACTCCTTTAACACGCAAGAAGCTGGGCATGTCAAACTCAGGCGTCAAACCGTTTTGAAACAATCGTTCCAGAATTCGGTCGCGAGCACGGGCCAAACCCAATACATCACCGTCTGACAATTTGTAGAGAGAATACCAGGCAAGCCACGCTGTACGAATTGGCATGTACTGCTCTTGGCGTTGAAGGAATTCTGCAATCGCTCCCAAATTCGCAACAACAAACGGCGGCGCATTTTCTTGCTGGGCAGCAACCGCTAAATAGGAAGCGATCAAAGTACCTTCCGCAGGACGAGTCGATTGATCACTGATAATCTTTTTAAGTTGTTTCGGTTGAACGTTGGCGACTGACGAAACAAGTGCTTCGGACGCAAGCCACTGCTGACAATCTTCAGTGTTTGAATCCTCCCAAATCGCATTGGACCAACAGATGGTTGAATCGTGGCGACGGTTTAATTGGGCGTTCAGCGGAGCCATCTGAACCCAAACCTCTCGACGTGCGGGACCATCAACCGGCTCCTCCAACTCAGAGAATTGGGCCTCAAGTTGCTGCAACTGCAACTGAGTCTCGCTTTTCTCCATTTTAGATGGGGTCAATTCGAATTGCAGCTCGTTCGTTTCGTTTGTCTCAGTTTCGTCTGCCCCATCCTTCGTTTTAGTGGACGAATATTTTGTGCCTTTTTCTTTAACGGACTGCTTACGCTTCGATTCCTTTGGAGCTCGCTTGGGCTTGGGCCGCTTGGGTTTGTCTTCATCACACACAAACGATTCGAATTCGAATTGAAACGAGTCGGACCAGGCTTTCAGCGATTTGGCTTCACGATCCATCACGTACTCCACCCAATTGGAAAGCGGCTGAAACGCCGAATCGTCAATCCGCTCAGTTAGAAACGAACGCCCCGTTTCGTCGGACGGGTCCGGGTACAGCCACGTAATCTGGTTTTTGTCTTTGGCTAATAACTCAGCCACCGCATCACGCCGAAGTGGCGGATGAACCCGTTTGCCAACAGGCAGGAACAGATTAGGAAGCTTTAGATAGGAACGCATCGCTACCGCTTTCAAGACCAGCACGGGAGGAGCCTGTTTGGATGGTCGTACGCGCAGAATGACTCGTGTTGAATCACCCGATTCAGTTGATTCGCCGGCTTCACTCGGTTCACCCGGTTCAGCAACGGCAAACGAAAGACGCGACAACAGTTTGTCATCCGCATTGGCAATCAGGCTTTCAACCTGCCCCAGAGCGTCCTCATGAATCACCCACAACTCGGCAGGATCGGTAACTCCAGCGCTCGCCATTCGAAGCGTGATCTCGATCGGTTTCGACAGCGGCTGGTCAACCAACTCACTAGGTGCTTCTGGCAACCGTGTTTCGAGAGTTTTATAGATGTCTTGATAAGGCACATCGTCGACAAACTCCCAGTCACCATTGGACTGGATCAAAACAGATTGCCCCACGGGAGCTTGAATCTGATCCTGCAACGGATGCTTGTAACCAAACTGAACCCATACACGACCTGCCTGTTCCACAAACGCAACCGGATGTTCAGCAGTCGCAACCGTTGAAGATTCTTTCACACCCTTCTCGCCCGAGACCAGCGGGTTGATCGCTCGTAGCAAAGTGTAGTAGGGTGGACTGATTACGCGCAACAAAGCGGTTGAGTGAGTCTTCTTGTCAGTCAAGTAACGAAAGCTTTGCCGGTCGTTACCCAGTCGCATCATCTCGCTGGCCAAATCGACCAATTGCTGTTCGTTGCGCGTGACGAACAGAACAGGAGTCCTCTCGGCGATAACTTCGGAATCGGCGTCTCGCTGAAGCGGAATCAGTTGGTGCCAGCAAGTAACTTCACGAGCCAGCTTAACCTTCGCTTTTCGAATCGATTTAATGCCCAGTTGTTTCAAACTCTCCGCAGCGGGTCGGCTGAGTTTGCATTCCGATTGAACGTAGATCAGCTCGTTCTCATTTCCAGACCGAGCGGGATGGCGCAAAATCTCTTCGGGCACGGTTGCAGAAACGATCGCCAACTGCAGCGCTTCAAAGTTGGGAAATACTAAGATCATGTGTGGGCGTTTTCACTCGCTGGTCGAGATTACTTTGACGCTTTTTGGAAGTCACTTAAACTATTCGAGCGAGCCTACGAGCCCTCGGAATGACTTTGGCGTTGGTCCTGCTCTGGACGGGAAACGGGTGCCGCGGGTTCACGATTTTCCTGTTCACGTTCAACAGTAATCGTACCGATCTCGGTCGCTTTCAGGCTGCCCCCTTCGATCAGTTTATCAACCAAATCACGATGCATCTCTTCGTGCTCGTGCGGCAGCGAATCATCATCACTGGTTAGCGAAACGATGATATCTTTCTTGCCCGTTTCAGGGTTGGTTTTAAGTTGAATTGTCATTTCAGCCATGAGTTGCCTCAAAGATTGTTTCTGTTTTTCAGTTAGATACTTTTGGGAGAGCTTTTAATCAGATGAACTTGTGGTAATCGAGAGGTTCACGCCCTATCACTTCGGCGTTCTCTCTAAAGTATCGCAACAGTACTTCTTCAACTTCCAATGTCTCAAGTTGTTGGCATGCGATTGCTTCCTTGAGGAGCTCTGAATCTTTCTGACTGATCTTCGTCACTCCCGAGTCGGATCCTAGTCGATAACACCCAAAACCATCAAACGACATTCGTTCCAGGAAGAGCTGCCCATCTTCGTCCTCGCTGAAATCACTAATAACAGCGCCTTCTGGAAAACAAATAGAATAATCACAAGGCCGGGTACCTGTCTTCCACTCGTGTACCTGCATTCTCATTTTCACACTCGCTCTTTGTCCGGAGCCTTCTTGGGGCCAAGTTCTGACAACGATTTCGAGTCAATTACTTTGTGTTCAATCAACATATCACGCAATGTTTCGACCAGAGCCCGGTTTTCGGTCAGGATTTGAATACAACGCTGACGTTGTTCTTCGAGGATTCGGGAAACCGCTTTTTCAATCGCTTCCAACTGCGCAGGTGAATACTGGCGCGTTTCTTGAGGATGGCTTCTAGTAGGGAACTGGCAAACACCAACCCCATCACCGCCCATACCGAACTCTTCGACCAACGCCCGCCCAATACCGGTTGCTCGTTCCAAATCACCAACCGACCCGATAGACAGATCGTCCAGCAGCAACTGTTCTGCTTCGCGGCCTCCCATCAGTACGCAGATCGTATCCAACAACTCTTTTTCCGTCACAATGTATTTATGCGCGGGATCTTTGTGGCGTACAAAACCCAGTGCTCCTGCCACATCACCTCGAATCGAAATACGATCGATCGGCGGCGAGTGCTCGCAGAACATTGAAACGATCGCGTGACCTGCCTCGTGAATCGCCACCGCGAACTCTTCTTTTGGACTCAGCTTGGGAAGCTCAACCCACTGTGTCAAAGCTTGGTCGATCAATTCGGTGCCAGTCGACCCGTCGATTTTCTCACGCAAACGCATCCGCGCGATCGCGCGACACAGCGCGTTCACGTGGTCGCCGCTAAAGCGTGTTCCTGCCGCGGCGCCTTCGACGTATTCTCCAGTACGCTTGACGGCAAACTCGATCGCTTCGTCGGTCATCTGCAAATCCATCTTTTCGTTGTAGATGCTCAGAATCGCACGACGATCGTCGGGATCGGGCAGGGGGATATGCAAGTGGAATTCAAAACGGCCCGGTCGCAATAGCGCGGGGTCGATCGCTTCGGCAAAGTTCGTAGTGCCGACGACAAAAACCAACTCTTCGCTATGGAACCCATCCATTTCGGTTAACAACTGGTTAACCATTGAGTGCTCAACTCCCGATCCCGTGTAAGTGCCTCGGGCCGATGCGAAAGAATCTAATTCGTCAAAGACGATAATCGACGGCGCGGACTGGCGAGCCTTGTGAAAGATCTGCCGAATACGCTCTTCACTCTCACCCACCCAACGACTTTTCAACTCGGGTCCCGAAACGATCGTAATCGCGGCACCGATCGAAGTCGCCATCGCTTTGGCAAACAACGTCTTTCCCGTACCCGGCGGCCCCCAAAAGATCATTCCGCGCGGGATCAATCCTTCCAAGCGTCGAATCTCATCAGCGTTCGTGTACGAGTCTTTGGTTTTAAGAACGTCCAGGATCTCTGACTTCAAACGCTGTTTGACTTTTGTATAGCCTCCAATTTCGGAGTCGAGGTCGATCGCGGGAACTTCCAAACTACCGCCCGTTGTCGCGTTGCGAATCTGCTCATACGCTCGCGTAGGTTCGGTGGGATAGTCTTCGCCATCAAGCGTCGACAACAGTTTTCGAAGTCGAACCGCGTTCATACCCGAAACGTATTTGTACAACGCCCAGGGATTGAAATCGCGCCCAAACTTTCTGGCCTCCGATTGAGTCACCATCTTCTGTAGCTTGGGACGCGGAATGCCCAACATGCTGAACTTTTTCGGAAACAGATTCTCGATCACTTGCGGAAGCGGAAACGAAGGGTCTTTGAATCCCAACCATACGAGCTCTGGATTCTCGTACAGTAAAGGAATCACTTCCCGAGCTTCCGCCGTCAATCCGCCCTGGCCAGTAACCAACAAATCCAAATGGGGCAACACAACCACCCGGCGTTCGACCGATCCACGCACCGCTTCACGGAGCTGTGCGATCATCATCCCGACCAATCCGCTGTTCAATCCCTCAGCCTGTTCGGGTGGAAGACGACCGTCGAGATAAAGACAACGGATATCGTGTTGCTTAAGCCAATTCCGCGCATTGCGATAAACGAAAGGAGCCATATCCTTTTCGCACTCAATCAATACTGGCAATCCGCGCAGCAGGTTCGAAGCGGTGTCAGCAAGCAGGTCAGGGTAGGCGATCTCAACCGACTGCTGCGCATTAAGCTGCTGAGGAAGTTCGCTTTCGGGAATTATGATTGACATTGAGGCTCGTAAAAACTTACTGATGGAAAACGTACGGTTGAGAAGCAGACCAAGTCGATGTTGGAACAGTCAGAACAGTCGAGAAAGTTTTAAACTTCCACCACAATCGTTAGCGATCCGGCTTCGGGGTCTTCGGTCATCTCTTTGATCTGACCAATTTGCGCCGCCTTTTGCTTGAGAGCCTCTGCGGTAACTTTGTTGACCGCTTTGTCCAATTGCTGGCGAATGTCACTCAGCTTTCGCTCCAGTTGGTCTGTCATTTTTTGTTGCAGAACCTCTTCCTTGGCGTTCGCGTCGTCTTCGAGCGTCCTTTTCAGCTCGTCGCGCGCTTGTTTTTCAGCCTGCTTTTTACCTCCGCGTACGTCGTCATAGTATCGCCCTTCTCCTTGCCCTTTAAGCTCAAGCTCTTCACAGTCACTGGCTTGCACAGTGACCTCGCCCGTTTTTACATCAACAGTAACCGTAACATCACCGTCGACCTTTTTAAGAACGTCACCCTCGCGCTCAAAACCGTCCTTCTCAAGCGCTCCCGCCAACAACTCTCCCATCTGATCGCTTGGCAGAATGTTCAAAAGCTCAAGTTCCGTTTTCACATGGTCCTCGGCACGAATCACCTTATTCAATGATTCGCTGACCTTGATGCGATATGCTCGACTCATGTTCGCTGCCTCTCTTCCGTCAAAATTGCTGCTTTCATTCTAGCAAGTTTTGACGCTCGATTGTTGCCTGAAGAATCCTCATTGACTCTTGACACGAAAGCGGTCAGTAAGTTCAAAGAAAAAAGGGAATTTCACATCGGGCCACTCGGGCTCTTTTGGGATTTCGATTTGGTCAAAGCAAAAACCGGGAATCCCCTTCGAAACTGGACAGTTTCGCGTAATTCATCAATTTCCTGCCACCGTTTGGTGGCATTAAGCATTAGAGAGCGAGCACGCTTTCCAATTTCTAAATACCAACTGGTGAAGGTCAGGCTGTGCCTGACGAAATGAACAGGATCGGCATGCACAGCATGCCCTACGCTCAGTTTGAGTAGCTAAAACGATATTTCCGCAACGATTCTTTCAGCTTGAAGAACCGACTGTGCGCCATTGAACGCCTCCCAGTTCTTTTTCCAAAGCTGCGAAGCCTCATAGTTATCGTCGACAAAACTGACGTTCACGTTTTCCTGCTGCTGACGCGCCAAGTGTTGTGCCGCAAGTGGAACAGCCAACGCGGCTCGATACACTTTGGTACGGTCTGCCACACGAAGGTTTTTCACATTCAGGCCCCGTGTCCAATCTGCGGCGTGTTTATTCAAAACCAGTTGGTTCATCATATCCAACATAAACCGAAACAAATCGACTCGCCCCGCCTCAACCGCCGCGTTTACAAACTCATTCAATACAGTCGTTTGGGCTTCGCCAAGTCTCTGCATCTTTTGCCGATTACTAATGTATGGCTTATTCGATTCCGCCTTGGCCCAGAATTCCACCAATGGACCCTGCATCATTTCGATGATTGTCCCTCCCGTTCCGGTGACCCACGGTTGGAAATCTGGCTGCATCGTTTTCTTAGCGCCAGCCAATTGGTCAGGGAACGCCAAGCAGATCAGTCCGTTCTGGGAAAACGTTGTCTTACCACTTAACCGATCCAACACCAGTTTGTCTTGTAGCAGCTTGAACACAAGAAAGAAAAAGAATCGATCGCCGACAGTAATATTGCCTCGGTCTTGCGGCGCCCAATTCACATTGCTGTCACCCGTCTCGGCTGCCGTTAGCCAAATCAAAAGATCCAGCGTCGCGGCGGAAAAGGACAGGCCCAGATCCTCCGGTAAGGTTCGCTCCCAGACACGTCCTTTGCTTTCCGCGCCATTTCGCAAAAACGATTCGTTCTGCCAACCGCCCCATTTTGTCAGCAAAGAAACACAACCCTTCCGCAACGCGTCTTGAACAAGATCAACACAAGTCCGCGAAAGGCATTTCGGTTTTCCATCAGAAAAAGCTCGCAAGATCAGAGGTAATGTCTGCGCAGCCGGAGCCCTCTCCAGAATCCCATACAGGATCTTGAGCAAGTTGGATTCAAAGCGATTAACAGTGTGCATGTTCGATACTAAATAAGCGTTTAAGGAAAACGATGCCGCACGGTGGTGGATCAGCTAGATGACAATTCTACACCTGAATGGTTCCCTATTGTTACAGAGCTGGTATGAAATTCGACCACCCTAAAAACGAGGAGGTTTGTCCACCGATTCTTTTTACCGATTTTTCTTAGGGCGTTTCCAGATCCCTGTTGCGGCTTTGGCCGGGAACCCGTTGACTGTCAGTTGACCGTCGGCAAGCCGGACTTCTAACGTATCAGGTTCGTTCCAGAATTCGTCTTCTGCACTGTAGCGGCGGGTAAGAAAATGGACCCGCTGATTGGTCGAGCCAATAAAGCGCCGTTGCCGATCGGGTTGATCGCGATCATACGGGCCATCCACCAACATATCGGTGTTGGTCAGCAAATTGGCGATGTCAGGCTGCGTTTCAGCTTGCACATTCAGATCTTCGATTAGAAAACCTGAAAAGATCATTACCGTCAGCCCACTACGCTGCGCAAACGCTGCGATTTGGCTGGCCGCTTCTGCATGGGAAAACGGTTCACCACCCAACAAGGTGATTCCCTCCAGATGCTCGCGAGGATTATCAGATCGTTGGCCCACTTGGATCGCCGACGTGATCTGTTCGCAAATATCCTTGATCGCTATTTCGGTTCCGCCATCAAAGCTTAGCATCTCCGGATTGCAGCAACCCTTACAGCGCAAAGGACAACCCTGAAACCAGATGGCAAACCGGTTTCCGGGCCCTTCCGCGTCGGTAGCGGGAACGATTTGTGCGATTTGTGCAATTACTTTTTCGATCTTGATTCGCTCGTTGGAAAAAAAGTTGGCTCGATAACTACCGTTCAAAATTTGTTTGCCAGCAAACTTGCCCAAATTATTGAGACTCAAAACTCAGAACGATGTTCGCCCCGAGTTTACCTTTGCGTACACAAATAATAGATTTAACCTTTAACAATAAAGGAACGCCTTTCAAAACCGACGTTTGGAAGTTTTAGGCTTTAGCCCATACTACTTAATCAAGTGAGCGGCAAGGCGCTAGCCGCCGGTATTCGCAGGCAACGAACCGCGGCTAGCCCCTTGTCGCTCACGGAATTCAAAACAACGAATCTCGTTTGAGTCGCTTTGGGTTGTCCGGACCCAAGGATTCCACCTAAAGGCGAGACTACGAACTTTCAAAACCTATTTTTTTGAATTACCCTTTAGTAATTTTAAGCTTGATAACCTCACATTCAATAGTGCGTGAGTCCATTAAGCCGCCTCCAGCCATTCCACAAAAGTGATCATGAACAACTCTATCGACTATAGCGAACCCGCAGATGCTTTTTTGCTATTTGGAGCCACTGGCGATTTGGCAAGGAAAAAGCTTTTCCCAGCGCTCTACGAATTGACTCTCGAAGGACGTTTGGACATGCCAGTGATCGGCATTGCGCGCCGGCCGCTGACCGATGAACAACTCCGCGAACGAATTCGTGACTCGATCATCGAAAGTGTAGGCGATTCGGCTGATCAAAATGCGATTAGCAAACTTTGTGAACGAGTTCGCTACCTGTCTGGCAACTACACCGATCGCGAAACGTTTACCAAGCTGAATGAGATGACAGGCGGAGCGAAAGTTCCAGTTTCTTTTCTGGCGATCCCACCCACTCTGTTCGACGACGTGGTCGAAGGGATGGCGGCGGCCGGGATGTGTGATCGAGGACGTGTCGTCGTTGAAAAGCCATTTGGACGCGACGTGAAATCGGCCCAGGAACTCAATGCGGTTCTTCATCGCCACTTGCACGAGACTCAGATTTTTCGCATCGACCATTTTTTGGGTAAAGAACCGGTACAGAACCTGATGGTCTTTCGCTTTGCCAATTCGATTATGGAACCGATTTGGAATCGAAACCATATTAAATCGGTTTCGATCACGATGGCCGAGTCGTTTGGGATCGAGGGGCGAGGAAAATTCTATGAAAGCGTCGGCACGATTCGTGACGTTGTTCAAAACCACCTGTTGCAAATGGTCGCCCTGCTCGCAATGGAACCGCCGTCCAGCAAAGACCCTCGCGCATTGCGAGATGAGAAAGTAAAAGTTTTCAAAGCGATCAAATCGGTCAACCCGGACGAAGTAATCCGAGGACAATTCAACGGCTATCGCGAAGAGGAAGGTGTCGACCCTCAATCCGACATTGAAACCTACGCCGCTCTGAAACTGGAAATCGAATCCTGGCGATGGGCGGGCGTCCCGTTTTACATTCGTGCTGGAAAGGGGCTTGCAGAAACACTAACCGAAGCGGTTATCGAGTTCAAACAGCCGCCGCGAATGGTTTTCGCCGATGAAAATCAACTTCCCAAGCCAAATCGTTTGACGTTTCAGATGAAACCGGACGAGTTCATTACGCTGGGTCTACAGGCTAAAGTTCCCGGCATGGCGATGGTCAGCCGCTGCGTTGATCTGTCGGTCGACTACGAAGCAGCGCTGGGGGGCAACGCCCCGGACGCCTACGAACGATTGATCGCCGATTCACTGGTCGGCGACGAACGATTGTTCGCAAGGCAGGACGGAGTCGAGGAGGCTTGGCGGATCATCGAGCCGATTCTAGAACCAACGCGATACGTATTGCCTTACGAATTCGGAAGCTGGGGCCCCGACGCGGCCAACGAGTATTTTCCGAAAGAAGAAAAAACATGCTCAAAGTAGCACGCGTTAATATTCGCCTCGGAGAGGCGAGCTACTAACACTAACCGTACAAACACAGCTCGCAAATAAATGGCAGCCTAGCTGATCAAGCACATACTTCCGTTACTGTTTGCGAAAATGACTCGCGGTAGATCACCGGCAAGCGATTCGATACGCTCGAAGAACTCGTTTTCTTTTCCTTCTTCCGGTACTGCAAAACCCATAAATACGATCGCTGCATTCTTTGACGTTTGCTGAATTGCATTGCGATAATCGTCGGAAACGACCACTTCGCATTCGGCTTTGATACGTGCTTTTTCGGCAAGTTGAACCAAGTGCTTGTGGACTTCGTCCCGCCCCGCTTCGTTGTCGATCACTCGCAACAGGCGAACCGTGCGGTTCTTCCAACCTGCGTTCAAGGTTAATAGGTGAGCCAACAACAACATCAGCTCGCCGTTTTGTTTTCCGCGCCACCACACGTCGATCGTTCCCTCGGGTGTTGTCCATTGAGATTCTTTTTCCTCAGTCTCCGGTTTTGACTCGTTGAACCGCGCAATCAAAATACTTCGGCCCATAAAGTCGAGCGTTCGCAAGATGCCGCCAAAGTCCGCAGCGCGTTCGATCTCGCGAGGCCAACCCAGCAAGATCGTATTGGGACGCAATTCGCCAAGTCCCACACACATCACCAACGACTCGATTCCATCAGTTACGTTGGGAGCGACCACCACGGCAGGAAACGCCTGGAGTCCCTCTTCGCGAATAAACTCGTGCAACATCCGTTCCTGGCTGTTGTGCCGTTCCAGATGTTCTTTGAGTTCACCCTGAATAACTTGACCGATCATCAAAATCCCGCGTCCCGAAGTAAACCAGAACCCGTAAATCGAAAGATGTAATCGGTTATAACTCGCACCGCTGAGGGCAAGAACGTTGGGTCGCCAATTCTTGGGGTGATACAGCTGGTCTTCCAGCTTTAAAAGATTCGAACGGGTACGCTGGAACATCAACCCGCTTTGCATATCACCCCAGCTTGATTCGATTTCGGCCGAGCGAAGATAAGCGTGCAGTGCGGCAACCAACGCGATCGCCACCAACGCCCACAACCAGTTAATCAAAAACATCACAGTAAAACAGCCGATCGCGCCCAAGAACGAAGTCGTCCAGTGCGACCAGCGAAACCGTGGACGGTAGCTGGGGTTTTGTGTAATCGACTCGTAGAACGTCGCCAGGTTCAACAGTCCGTAGGTCACCATAAAAAACATCGTTATCAACGGTGCGATCGAATTTAGATCGGCAGATACGATGCACACTTGCGAAATGACAAACGTAACGATGATCGCACGGCGCGGTTCTTGAGCCGCACCACTGCCGGCAGCGAACGGATTCAGCCACTTGAAAACATCGTCTTTGGCGAAGGCCTGCAAGATTCTGGGAGCCCCCATCATGCTGCCCAACGCCGAACTAAGCGTCGCAGCAAACACACCGGCTGTAATCAGGATCGGCCAGTGGGAGACTTTTCCAACCACCGAAGTTTCCGTCGAAATCAAGTCGCTGCTGGTCGCACATCCGCCAAGCAAAATAGCCATGACACCGTAGATCACAGCGGTAACAACCACAGCCCACAACGTTCCACTGGGAATCGATTTCGATGGGTCTTTGAGATCACCCGACATATTGGCACCAGCCATGATTCCGGTTACCGCAGGAAAGAACAGGGCGAACATCAGGAACATCGATTCCTTAACACCCTTTTCGTTTATCGTATAGTTCGACTGCAAATTGGACTGCAATAGTTCCGGATCGAACAAACCGTAAGCCCCCAAGCCGAACGACACGAGCGAGAGCAATAATATCGCGAGAATGAAATACTGCAGCTTGATCGTCCAACCGGCACCGATGAAGACGCACGCAAACACGACCAAGTTGGTGATGGTCGCCACCATCACTTCCTGTTCGGCAGAAACACCGGGAATCCCATCAACGAAAGCTTCCGCAAAGCCCAGCACATACATCGCGACCGAGATCGCTTGGGCAAGAAAGAAAACCAAGCCAATTGCGCCACCGAATTCGACGCCCAGACTGCGGCTGATCAGGAAGTAAGCTCCGCCGCCTTTGACTTCGGTATTAGTCGCAATCGCAGAAAGGGAAAGTCCTGTGAGGCCGGTAATGATCTTGGATACGGCCAGAATAACCAACGCACCGATCACACCCGCTTGCCCAACGACGTAGCCGTAACGCAAGAACATGATCACGCCCAGGATCGTCAGAACGCAGGGCGTAAACACTCCACCAAAAGTGCCGAACCGTCCGGCAGGGGAGTTTGTTTTGACTGCGGTGCTCACATGCGTCCTTCGTTGACCAAGGTTTGAGCCAACAAATCGCTGGCCCAGTACGACTACTTTTAAGCCAACAGAAACAGATCTGGAACCCGAACTTTCGCTCTCTCAGCAAAAAATTGTTCAAAATCCATCACTATTGCAAACGTATTTACGAACAAAGCAAAAAAGATCGCTGCCAAAGCACTCTGAATCCTGAACTACTTGATCAACGACATAAATTCAGCGCGAGTCGCTTGGTCGTTTTTGAATACGCCTCGCAGCGCACTGGTCACGGTAAAGGCACCTGGTTTTCGTACTCCGCGAATCGTCATACAGGAATGTTCCGCGCTCAACACGACCGCAACGCCTTGTGTATTCAAGTTCTCTTCGATCAATTGGGCAACCGTTTGTGTCAATCGCTCCTGAACCTGCGGGCGTCTCGCCGTCTCCTCAACGACTCGTGCAAGTTTGCTCAAGCCCGTCACCTTTCCGTTTGGGATATACGCAACATGTGCGACTCCCAGAAATGGCAACAGGTGATGTTCGCACATGCTGGCGAAAGGAATATCTTTGACCAACACCATCTCATCATAGGTTTCCGGAAAGACAACTTTCAAATGGCGAGCTGGATCCGAGTTCAGTCCGGAAAACATTTCGGCGTACATGTGCGCGACACGACGAGGCGTCTCCTTCAGCCCATCGCGGTCCGGGTCTTCGCCAACCGCTTCCAGAATCGTTCGCACCGCTTTCTTGATTGTTTCGATGTCGACTTTGTGTTCGTTTGACAAAATAGCTTCCTCAAATTGAATTTTTCAGTTCTGAAAAGTACGTGCGGAATTATGACCTTCAGTTTTCCCGCTTGGTTTTCTTAGTAGTCTCAACTTGTTTTGACGACTGTCGCTAGTTTGGCCAGCGTCTTGACCAGTTCATCGATTCTATCACCCACCTCATCTGAGACTTGATTTTCAACGAATGCATCCCCGGTACCATACACGAAACGAGGTGCGATCAGGCAACGAAAGTCAAGCATCAAGCTGTTGGCTAACCCCATCACACTCATGTAACTGCCCGCTCCACCCGCAGCCAACATGAACCCGACAATTTTATCGGTCCACGCTTTGCCAGTGAGTTCGACCATGTTCTTACAAGCCGCCGAAACATCATAGTTATAAACCGGTGCGGCGATCACGATCGAACTGGCAGACGAAATCGCCTGAGCCAGTTTTTGCGCATCCGGGTGACCATAACATTGATCGCCATCGCAAAACGGAAGCTCCAAATTCGCCAAGTCCATCAACTCGCACTGCTGCCGGTTGTTTTGCATTGCCACAACGGCAGCGTCGGCCAGCATACGGCTGCGACTATCAGGGTTCAGGCTGGTGGAAATAATCAGGTGCATTAGGAGTCTTTGTTGCTCAGATCGAACAAGTTTAGCAATCGGGTATCTGGAATGTCTAAATGTCGCTCGGCATCCGGCGACCGTTAACAGCGAATAAGGGTATACGAAAATCGTGAAGGTTTGCGAAGCGCTGGACGGTTCTGGAAAACCGGTTAGACTTGTTCGCTGGCAGGTTTTTCACAGGTACAACATAAATGGCACGAGTCGTTTTGGCTATGTCTGGAGGCGTGGATTCAAGCGTCGCAGCCCATCTTCTGGTCGAACAAGGCCACGAGGTGATCGGTGTATTTATGCGGCATGGCGAGAAAAGCGTGCAAGCCTGCAACATCGAAGGCCGCCCAGACAGTTCTCCACTACTGCCGATCCTCAATCAACGGGCAGACCACAAACAAGGCTGTTGCAGCGCGTCCGATGCCGAAGACGGTCGCCGTGTGGCCGAATTCCTGAACATCCCGTTTTACGCATTGAATTTAGAAGCAGAATTTCGCGGCATCATCGATTACTTTGTCGACGAGTACTCGGTTGGACGAACTCCTAACCCCTGCGTAATGTGCAACAACCGAATCAAATTCGGAAAGCTGTTCGACTACGCAGACAGTGTGAACGCCGAGTTCGTTGCAACGGGACACTATGCTCGCTTGCAAAAGGACGATGCCACGGACAATTTGAGTCTACTGCGAGGGATCGACGACTCAAAAGATCAATCGTATGTACTGTTCGGCATCAAGCGAAAATTCCTGCAACGAATGCTGCTGCCAGTCGGTAGCTTTGAAAAGCCAAAAATCCGTGAGATCGCGGGAACGCTTGGCTTGAACGTAGCAGAGAAAAAAGACAGCCAAGAGATCTGTTTTGTAACCTCGGGGCACCATGGCGATTTTGTCAGAGCCAGAACCGAAGGTCGGGCAACCGCCGGCAGTATCGTGACCACCGAGGGTGACGTCGTTGGAGAACACCCAGGCATCGAAGGATTCACAATCGGACAACGTAAAGGACTGGGCGTTGCTATGGGCGAACCGTACTTTGTCGTACGCATCGAACCGGACACCAACAACGTTGTAATTGGCCGCAAAGAAGAGCTGGGGTGCTCGGTATTAACAGGCAACGATTTGAATTGGCTGGTCGATGAAATGCCCGACGGCTCTCGGATCGCGCCTGGGGAAACTCTAAAATGCGAAGTGCAAATCCGCTACAACAGCCGATCCGCGCCGGCGACGGTCCATGTTTTGGACAACGAAATCGCGGTAGAATTCGACTCACCCCAGTTCGGCGTGGCACCAGGACAAGCTGTAGTTTGCTATTTTGGTGAACAGGTTCTGGGCGGTGGTTGGATCCAGTCTAGCGGTCCGGTATCATAAAGGCGGAAAAGCTGCATCAGAAATGCACAAGATTCTCCGTTAGCAATTTTCAAATAGACTGAGGCCATAAATCGTGATCGACAACCTCTACACATCCGCCTACGCTTTGATCGCTCAAAAAAACGAAGCGTTCACAGACAACATTTGGTATGTGGCAACGATAGCTGGCATCATCTTTTTGGTCATCGTTCTGCTGGGGATGGCTGCTGCGTTTCTGACTTATGGAAAACTATGGCTTCAGGCTTACATGTCTGGCGCGCAGGTGGGACTACTCAGCCTAGTCGGGATGGGCTTTCGACAGGTGCGGCCTTCGGTGATCGTAACGGCAAAGATCATGGCGGCTCAGGCTGGCTTGGACATTAACCGCAGAGACGGAATCAGCACACAGCGTCTGGAAGCTCACTACCTGGCTGGCGGTGATGTGATGCGAGTTATCAACGCGATCGTGGCAGCTCAACGAGCCAAAATCAATTTGGACTTTGACCGCGCCGCTGCAATCGACCTTGCCGGACGTGACGTTCTCGATGCGGTCAAAACAAGCGTCTATCCAAAAGTTATCGACTGCCCTGATCCACAACGAAGCGGCAAGAGTCTGCTGAGTGCGATTGCCAAAGACGGTATTGAGCTCAAGATTCGAGCTCGTGTAACCGTACGAACAAACTTGGAGCAATTGATCGGTGGAGCGACCGAAGACACGATCATCGCGAGGGTAGGTGAGAGTATTATTTCTTCGATCGGTTCTTCCGACCGCCATCAGGAAGTGTTGGAGAACCCGGACCGAATCTCAAAAGCGGTTTTGGAACGCGGATTGGACGCGCACACTGCATTTGAAATCGTTTCCATCGACATCGCAGATATCGATGTGGGCGAGAACATCGGTGCTCGCTTGCAAGCCGACCAAGCCGAAGCCGATACCCGTGTCGCCCGCGCTGCAGCGGAACAACGTCGCGCGGCTGCGATCGCCAAAGAGCAGGAAATGAAAGCTGGCGTGGCAGAAAACAAAGCCCGCTTGGTAATGGCCGAAGCCGAAGTTCCCAAAGCGATGGCAGACGCATTCCGCGTCGGCAACCTAAACGGAAAC
>CAZDBA010000007.1:33196-54079 GCA_964503615.1 uncultured Pirellulaceae bacterium | reverse complement strand
AATGTTCGTAAACAATGATTGCTCTTCCAAAATCAGCATTTGGATCAATCCAAACTTCAAATTCCAAATTGTTGACACCACACAGCGAATTCATCCCTTTCAAATGGGAAAAGAAAACATAGGGCTTCAAAGACCACTTCTTCATATTAGCTGATACTTTCTTGTAACGTTCTCGATTGAGTGGCTCGCCACCTACCTTTAATTGCTCCTGCTCATAGTAAAAATTATTGTTAGTTGGTTTTTCACCTGAGCAGTTGACCGTCTCTACTTCATAGCCTTCTGAAACCCGTTTGGCAGCCCAAGTTGATGGTTTGAGTGGTTTTCCCAAAACGTCTGGCTGCGACATCGATTCGTACAATGCGGCATAGAGATCAGGTTTCGGGTTCTGCTCGGGTTTTTTAGCTTCTTTGAATTCTCCGGTTAAATGCAAACGTTTCATTTTATTTACAGTCGCTTTGGCAGTTTCAAGGTTCTTACATGGATGCCAAGTCACCCATCCCGGTTGAGATTGCAAGCCTCGATGAACGGCAACCGAGAAATGGACTTTCTCGTCAAAGTCAGTTTGCTCTGAAATGTGAAAGTTAAGAAATTGCTTGGCCTTTGTATTCTCGTAGTAAAAACTGGAGGCCGGCTTTCGGTCCGTCCTTTGGAATACAACTTCTACCATCGCATTGCATTCCGAATTCTCAGTAAATCGACAAGCAGAAACTACGACACAGGATTTCTTTCCCAGCAAAGGGTCCAAGTCTCCATAGAACGTCGCGACATGCACTAAAGGGTTTCCGCAACAACTACACAACATCGGTGGACGAGGATAAATCCATTTGGGAACTCCGAACGTACGGCCTTCGATGGGGCCATTCTTGCGCTCGACTATTTCCCCAATCCGTTGGAAATTCTGCTTGAATTTCACGCCAGGATTTTGAAAATTGATCGCGGCGTCAAACTCAAGTTTTTTTTCTACACGTGGAAAAAACTTGGACCTCTGAGCCTGCTCAAGCATTCGTTTGACCGCTTGCGATGCCGCCGCTTTGTTTCGGAATCGCCTCCGCTCAGTATTGTAATACTGATGCAAGCGAAAGTCTTTTTGGTAGTCAATCAAACTGACTCCCGCTTTCATCTCGTCAATTTCATCATCTTCTAATGTAAAAAAAAGGATGTCAGCATTTTTCTGGTAAATCAAAATCCAACTTACAAAGAGAGTGGCAAAGACAGGGTTGGCTAAACCAGACTTGATTGTTTTCTTTTCTCCTCTGGCTGACGTTTTCACAGCCTTCTTAGTGTTACCCTTGGCTCCCTTTTTCTTTTGAACAACCCTCGTATTTGATTTTTTACCCGGCTTTGTTGTTGAAGTCGACAAGTATCCCTTCTTGATTTTCGAAGCCACCATTTTTTCCGCATCTGATTTTGCCAGCGAAGAAGTGGCGAAATTCTTGGTCTTCGATTGGCCGTCGGTACCTTGCCGACCATAAGTCACTGTATGTGTCTTCCCAGATACTTTGATACTCCAAAACTTTGAAGATTTCCCGTCATCAAATTCGAGATACTCTTTCATAATTCCCTTTCAAAAGCGAATTAGCGTCAGTGGCGAACGATGCAAAGTTAAACGACGAGTCGGTCACGAAGTGTCCAATCTTCTTGACCCAACTCAAGAAAAGCGAGATGTCATAAAAAAACGCGAGTCGAATGACTCGCGTTTTAAGTATCAAAATGTCAGCCAAGTTTCTGCGTAGAAAACCACCTGGGTCTACTTCTTGACCTTCTTTTTCTTCTGCGCTGATTTGTAATTGCCGCCGAATTTCTGCTTGAATTTCTCGACGCGGCCCAAAGTGTCAACAAACTGCTGCTTGCCAGTGTAAAAAGGATGGGAAGCGCTTGAGATGTCGACGTAATACACGGGGTATTCGTTGCCGTCTTCCCACTTGATCGTATCGTTTGTCTTGATAGTTGAGCGAGTCAGAATGGAAAAATCGGCTTGTTTGTCTTTAAAAACAACGTCGCGGTATTCTGGGTGAATGTCAGTTTTCATTATCGTTAACGGTTCAATTGTCAAATGGGACAACACTGATACGATTCAGTGCAAAATGGTAGATCGAGCCCAGCAATCTGGCTCTCAAAAGATCGTACAGTTTAGCGAAAGCAGTGAGTTCTTCAAAGGCTCAAAAGTGTTGATTTGCCCATATTTTGGGAGGCAACTTTTAGCCGAATCGCTGTCAAACGTGTAAGATTATGTCGACGATCCAGAACGGCCCAAGTGAGGAAATCGTGGAATTTCACACCGGAAAATTACTCATCGCCACCCCAGAGTTAATGGACTCGAATTTCTTCCGGTCCGTTTCTCTGTTGTTTCACCACGATCGGACGGGCGCTGGCGGCGTTATCCTGAATCGCCCTTCGAATGTAACCTTTGCTGACGTCTGGGACGACATCGCAGTGGGCAGCAAGTTTGCTGATCACCCGATCCATGCCGGTGGGCCGGTCGAAGGGCCGCTAATGGGCTTGCACAGTAATAATCTAGGCAATGTAGAACGTCAGATTTTGCCAGGAATCTGGCTGTCAGTCACCAAAGATCTTTTAGGCGAGTTGATAACCGAGCACACCGAATCGATCAAAATCTTTAGCGGATATGCAGGGTGGGGGCCCGGCCAATTGGAACGGGAGATCCAAGCCGGCGGTTGGTTAACTCTTGATTGCCAAGCCGACGACATATTCGAAACTCCTGAGGAGATTTGGCGATCTGCTTGCTCACAAGTTGGAAACCAAATCATGTTCGCTGGAAAACGAGATGACTCTGTCTCTAAGATCGACCCGCTAGCAAACTAGCCTTTTTCGACTTTACCTCGCCCAGGATCACGGTGCTTCGCGCCAGTTACTGAACAAAAGCAGGCTAACACCTTGATCGTTCGATCGAATCCAGCCTCAAAGCCGCCGCAAGTTATCTCATTTGATACGTAAACAGAATCTTGCCTCGTACTAACTGGGCTTTTTTCACAATAGGTAATTAGCGCGAACCCTTCCGCCGATATCAGTCCTCTTCATTGTGCGGTTAATTCGGACCGATCCAATTGTGCATACAAAGATTTTTGCGCTACGAGCAACGTCCGGAGGAAAAGGCGTGAGATTGTTAACGACAATTTTTACTTTCGCACTCATTGCGATGGGTATTTGCGAACTTGCAAATGCACAGCGGGGTGGGAGCTTTCCTAGGGCGTGGCATGATACCAATCCCAATACCAATTTTTGGGTCGATGTTGGCGGTGCAGTTTTTGATCGCCCCGGAATCAGCAACAATACCGTGGTTTTGGCAGACAGCATCAGCAACCAAATTCTGCTAACGATCGAAGACATTACGGACCAACAAACTTCGTTTGGTACCAACGTCGCTTTTGGAGGAGTAAGTGACAGGATTGGAGCGTGGGACGCCGAGGCCACTATCGTCAACTTCGACACCGACACATCGTTTACCGGCGACAACCTGTTCTCTCCGTTGTTCAACGCGACTGAACTAGACAGCCTCAATATCGACTATGACTCAGACTTAGCGAGTGTTGAGTTTAACTTCAGGCGACCGTTGAACCGAAGCGTCACGGTTTTCGCTGGCCCTCGATACTTCCGCTTGGAAGAAGACATCGTTTTCGACACAGCAGCAACAGTTGGCGGGATGATGTTCACTTCTCAAAATGACACACGAACAACAAACTCCATGATCGGCGCCCAAATCGGTGGTGAGTTCCGTATGCAACTTTCGCAGTCTATCTTCGTTCGAACGCACGGAAAATTCGCCGGATTCGCTAACCGAATCGAATTCAGCGACAATTTTTCAAACAGTGCAGGGTTTGCGTCATTTACTGAACGAGATCAAACGGTTGCATCCTTTATTGGAGAAGTTGGCGGACGGGTGATACACGATATCGTGCCAGGTGCACTTCAGTCATACGTTGGCTACGAAGCGAGCTGGCTTGGCCTTAGCGGTGATGATGAAGGCGTTGGAGCCGGACCAGCGGCGGTGGACAACCAAGGTGATGCGATCTTTATTCACCAAATCCTGTTTGGTTTTACGATTTCAAGATAATCAATATTTGAAAATAGTTGAACGACGGCATCCATCCAACGAACCTCACGCTTTCCGAGGAATGGAAACTGTCCAACGACAAGGATCATTCATTTGATCCGATCTAAGTGTTCAAAGGCCGCGCGGGATTCCATTCCTGGTGGCCTTTGTCACGTTCTTGGCTGGTTGATTTGACAAGTGCCCCTTGGGCAAACCAAAATCAGGAAGTCCGCTCCGCTGGTTCGCGTAGCCTTTTCGCACTTTCTTTTCTCGACTTGTTGCTCCATGGCTCAAATTTCCAAGTCTCAAATGGCCAAGCTGTTTCATCGTTTGGCAACCAGTTACGCAGCTGGGGGCAATATCCTCACGAGCTTTCAAAACGAAAGCAATATAGGCAGCTCCACACATCGCGCGAAAATGCAAGAGATCGCGACGAAACTTCAGGCTGGCCAAAGCTTGGCCGATTCGATGCAATCGGTTAACTACTTTCCTGATCTGGCACTTGCTGTAGTCGAAGCAGGGGAGACGGGCGGAAAAATGGATGAGTCGTTTCGTCGACTTTCACTTCATTACGATGGACTGGTTAAATTTCGCAACAATTTCCTGATGTCGATATCGTGGCCCGCATTTGAGCTGCTGGCTGCAATTGTAATTATCGGCTTGCTGATTTTGGGGTTGGGGATGGTTGCTTCGTTTACCAACAGCGAACCGATGATTACGTTCGGGACGGGAAGTGCGACCGGTGCATTTTTGATTTACTGCGCGGTCGTTCTTTTGTTTTCTACCGCGATTGGTATCCTGTTTGTAGGATTCAAAAACGGTTGGTTTGGCATCTACCCGATGGAAATCGCCCGGCGAATTCCATTGATTGGCTCAACGCTCCAAGCGATGGCTCTCTCGCGGTTTGCCTGGACGATGTCCGTTGCCGAAAACGCCGGGATGAGTGCGGTGAAAACAATGCAGCTGGCGGTTAAGAGTACCCAGAATCACTACTACGAAAAACACGGGTCCCCAATGTGTGATGCGATTCAACAGGGACAGGACTTTACTTCGACAATGACCCAGACGAGTGCTTTTCCTCAAGAGTTCATGCACTATGTTTCCAACGGTGAAATGGCGGGGGAACTTGCTGAATCGATGGACAAGGCCTCGAAAGATCTCCAACTGACGGCCGAAAACAATCTTAAACTGATTGGCAAGATCGGCATGGTGCTGGTGATGTTGCTGGTCGGTTTGGTTTTGGCTGTCACAATTATCATGATGTATCAAAAACTCTACATCCAACCGATTCAAGATTTACTGTAGCCAAAATCAACTTTCTCAATTGAATGCCAGTTGCCGAAAAGATCTGGGACCGCGTCGAACTTCGGGAACAGAAACGGCGGGCCGATCATGTTCGGCGAATCAAGTGTTGGCATTGAGCTCTATTCACTGTTGCGAATTATTGCCAGTTTCTTCTTCGTCAGTTTTCTCTGCTTCCTTGCCACTCTCATTTTCGGGTGACTCTTTCTCAGGCGACTGTTTTTCGGATGACTGTTTCCCAGGCGGCTCTTTTTCCGTTGCCTCTTTTTCTGTGTCCGAGTTTCCGGATTTCCTTTGAGCCGCCACCATTTTTTTTATGTCTTCACGCAACTGGATTGCGTCGTAGATAATTCCGTCTTTGATTGTCCAGCGAACGCCGCCGACTCGTTTGACTTCACCACTTTTCTCATCCAACCGGATCGTTCCGTTTCCAAAAAGAACTTTAAAATTCGCCAATGGATTTTCTTCGACCAGAATCATGTCCGCCAACAAGCCCTCACGAATCACCCCGAACTGGATCGGTGCCCGCTTCGGCTCAAAAATCGTCTCGGCTCCGTTCATCGTTGCAGCTTGGATCACTTCCAGCGGGTGAAACCCTGCCTCTTGCAACAATTCAAGTTCCTCGATGTAGCCAAATCCATACGTATCGTATATGAATCCGGAATCTGCGCCTGTCGTGACACGACCACCCATTTTTTTGTAGTCGTTCACTAATTGCATCCAGACGCGGTAGAAATTTTTCCACTCGATTTCGTCTGCGGTGGTCCAGTTGAACCAGAACGAGCCATGGTTTACTCGGCTGGGTTCAAAGAAGGCCATCAATGAAGGCAAAGTATACTCGTCGTGCCAATCGGCGGTTCTTGCACGCATCAAATCGCGACCGGCTGAATAGATTGTCAGCGTCGGGTCGAAAACGGTTCCCAGTTCCAAGTGCTCCTGCAAATAAGCCTTCCATTCCGGGCTGCCCGGCGGATGGATCTTGTCCCAAAGCCGAGCGACCTGACCGAACCGATCTTGCTCGTTGTTGTAGTTGTAGTCGGCGGGAAACGGTTGCACTGTGTGGTCTTTTAGTAACGCTTCGAAATGACCGTAGAAATGGGTGACCGTGCCCAACCCCAGCCGCGCCGCGTCCATTGCGTCCATATTGGCGACACCGGTTTGAGCAAGATGAGCTACCGACCCCATACGTAATCGTTTTGCTTCAACAAGCAGAGCTTTCATAATCTCCGGGCGGTAAGCGTTTAATTTCAAACCCTCGATACCGCGCCCTGGTGCTTCAGCAACCCAACGAGTCGCTTCCTCTGCGGTGCGCAAATCGGAAGGAGGCCGTTGGTAATTGATAATTCTCGGCGCTACGATCTGGTTTTGAAAACTCCGTTGTTGCTCTGAAATCACCCATTCGTTGTCACCACTGAGAGGAACGCCGCGCACCGTCGTTACACCATGCCCCAGCCAAAGTTTGTAACAGTACTCGGCGTCTGGAGCCTTTTTCGCATCGCCAGCATGAGCATGCATGTCGACAAACCCCGGCAGCAAATACATCCCAGTCGCATCCAGTACTTGCTCGACGTCATCAGGAACAGGACCCGAAAAAATTTTCGCGATTCGGTTCCCGGTCACCAATATGTTTATAGGACCGCGAGGTGGAGCGCCCGTTCCATCGATCACGATACAACCTTTGATGACCAGCGATTGGAATGGGCCTTGCCCCTCGTCATCTCGTCGGTCTGGAGCCGGGTTCAGTTGCCAAGCGTGTAACGGAAAGCAGATTCCGATAAAGCAAATGATGAGGGAAAGTTGCAAAGGGTTGCGAAACATGTTGCCATGGCCTGATTAGAAAAGGGCGATAAGATGCGAAGTCCGCACAAAGACCCTACAATTTAAACCGTAGAGCTCTAAGTCTCAACGCGCGAGAGGGTGATCGGCAAGTTAGTGAAAGATTGAACGATTCTTAGATTATTGGCTGGCCTAAAAAGCACGTAAATCAACGTAGCCGATACCACCAGACTTCGGGTGAATTGCCAGCGCGCCTGAACTCTGGTGAGTCCAGCTACATTTTGCGGGACACGAAACCAAGCTGTATCCTCGCTAACGCGCCGGGTTTCCAATTGCGCGTCGGGAACCGACGAAGAGAGCTACTCTTCCGCGTTGACCTGCCAAACTTCTTCCAGCAGCGTGAGCATTCCAGGATCATGATGCTGAAGGTCTTTTCGAGTAAATGGATAAAAGTCGTTCCTGCCAAAGTACGCTTCGGTCGACTCGGCAAAATATTCTTTGTGGTTAGACAAAGCATAAGCTCTGTCTTTAACGATCTTATTCCCGTTGAAACGATCAACTTCGTCGTAACCGCCGGAGGCTTCCGCCGCTTCGAACGCATCACGGATTCGAGTATCATTAAACCCGAGCACTTGGTCGTGATACGCATGCGCAAGCTCGTGCAGGACCATGTAAGGCATCCGTTTACATTGGAACCTGAACCGATCGACGTTCGTTATTTCAATGCACTTAACCATGGCAGTGACTCGGTTCTGCTTCTTTAAAAATTCGAGACCGGGATGGTACTCAGCAGTCGGTTTGACATTTTCATAGACAGGGTTTGCCCAAATCCGGACCGTTTTCAAATGGCGCAGCGGTTCGGCAGGCACGACGTCCTCCACCCGCCTCAGTTGAACATCCATCAGTTCTAAATACGTTGCGGTCAAATCCGGCTTGTCCGCCTTTAACTGCCGATTGACCATCAACGTCCAACCTCGCAACTCAACCGATTCGTAAGCCGCTGCAAGGTCATCATCCTGTTCGACCTGCTCCACTTCCGGTTCTTGCGCTGCAGATTCTTTTGATTCCGTTGATTTCGTTTGCGCAACAAGACTGGCGGTCAAGCTGATCGCAAAAACCACTGATAAAAAAATACTATTTAAAGACATGCAGGTATTCATTTTTACTTTCACTATCAAAGTCGAAGAAAGTTGATCGTCATTCAGGTTCAAAGTCAAGCAGGTAGAAAGTCAGTTAACGCCCCCAAAGCCAAGACGAGAAATGTTCAATAGGTCACCCAAAACTGCCCTTATTTTACTATCCATTCCCCATAAAATTTGGCGGGAATTGAAACATGACGAAATCAGGACCTTACTGAAATCGAGAGAATAAAAAAGGGGCCGAATTACAGGGCCGAAGCACCTTATCAGGCACAAACTTGATTCGGGGGCGGGTGATTCTGAAATGGATAACGTCTATATTTACGCTCGACAATCGTGAGACACGACCAAGAGGTAAAAATGAACTTAACGTGTAGATCTGTTTTTACACTCATCACAATGGTGATATTGTTCTGCGCATTAAATCGTGCTGATGGGCAAGAAGATCAAACCTCCGCGGAGAAAAAACGGATGAACCCAGAGTTGCTGTGGCAGTTGGGCCGATTGGGCAACGTTGCCGCTAGCGCTGATGGCAACCTTATTGCATACACCGTGCGAAGCTATGACCTGGCTGAAAATTCGGGGCGATCCAGTTTGCACCTTTTGAATCTTACCTCCAACTTGGACATCATCCTGATCGACAACTGGAAAAGTGTTGATTCCGTTCAGTGGTCAGAGACCGCCACCGGCACCCGGTTGTTTCTGGTTGGACAAAGCAGTGGGGAGATTGTGGTCGATGAGAATACCCCCGTCGACGAAAATGGAATCACAGATATCGCGACCAATCCACAAGCCTGGTCGTTGGACCCCGATTCCGGCAACATGCTACAAGTGACCAATGTCGAATCGGGTGTTGCGAATCTAAAGGTCAGCCCCGACAGCACACGTATCGCCTTCACGACCGAAATCAAAATGGACAAGAACGTGAACGAACTGTTTCCGGACTTGCCGAAAGCCGATGCTCGAATCATCGACGGCTTGATGTATCGACATTGGAACAGTTGGCACGACTACAAATATACACACTTACACGTAGCTGAATTGAACGAGGAAGGTCGTGCTACCGAGTTGCGTGATCTGATGGCAGACATTCATGGAGATTGCCCGCTGCAGCCCTTTGGAGGAAGTGAACAATTCGCATGGTCCCCCGACGGAAAGCAGATCGCCTATACGACCAAAATCTCTGCCAGCCAAGCCGAATCGACCGACAGCAATATTTACCTTCAGGACATCGAGGGCGACCAGCCCGCGAAAAACATCACCGAGAGCAATCCCGGCTTCGATAACGATCCGACTTATTCTCCCGACGGGAAATACCTCGCCTTTCATTCGATGGAACGAGCTGGTTTCGAAGCGGACCGAAATCGAATCATGTTGCTGGACCGTGAATCAGGAAAGATCAAAGAAGTCACTACGGGCTTAGACCAGACAACTCATGGAGCGATCTGGTCAACCGATTCGAAATCAATTTTCTTTAAAAGCGAACACCAAGGAACCACTCAACTCTTTTCTTTACAGATAGACGATACGAGCGTGACACAAGTTTCCGAAGGTCGTTTCAATTGGAACCTTGTCCAGCTCTTGGGCGAAGAAGGTAAATCGGCGCTATGCACGAAAAGCTCGATGCTTCGGCCCAACGAAATTTCAGTATTGTCGTTGTCTGACAAAGCGGACAAAGTCGTCTCAAATATCAACGACGAGTTTTTTGCCGACTTGGAAGTGCCAACGGTCGAAGAGCGATGGGTCGACGCGACCGACGGCAAAAAGATCCATTGCTGGGTAATTTACCCGCCTAACTTTGACCCGGAAAAGGAATGGCCGCTTATCACTTATTGCCAAGGCGGGCCTCAAGCCCAGATTGGCCAGTCGTTTTCATATCGCTGGAATTTCCACTTGATGGCAGCTCAAGGCTACGTCGTGGTCGCCCCCAACCGACGTGGATTACCTGGCTTCGGTCGCGAGTGGAACGATCAGATCAGCCAAGATTGGGGCGGACAAGCGATGCAAGACTTGCTGTCGGCCACCGATGAAATGGTTCGCGAACCATACGTAGACTCAAAACGAGTCGCCGCAGTCGGAGCCAGCTATGGCGGTTACAGCGTCTATTGGCTAATGGGAAATCACGCCGATCGGTTTTGCACCATGATCGCTCATTGCGGCGTATTCAACCTCGAATCGATGTATGGTTCGACAGAAGAACTGTTCTTTATGAATTGGGAAATGGGCGGAGCCTATTGGAAAGATGATGTGGTGAAGAAACAATACGAACGGTTTTCGCCGCACCGATTTGTTGGAAACTGGAAAACACCTTTGATGGTAATCCATGGTGAAAAAGATTTTCGCGTGCCTGTGACTCAGGGCATGGAAGCGTTTTCAGCCGCACAGATCCAAGGAGTTCCCTCAAGATTCCTGTATTTTCCTGACGAAGGCCATTGGGTCCTGACCCCACAAAACGGTGTCCTCTGGCAACGCCTCTTTTTCGATTGGCTTGACCGCTACTGCCAACCAACAAAAGACTAAAGCAAAAAAGCAATGGACAGAATCAAGGCAGAGATGCTGCTGCTTAAATGCCGAGGCGATGAGATTTGGTCACTGGAAGTATGCAGGGCAGAGGGGCTTCCTGCGAACTGGATCGAAGAACTTCAAGATTGTTTTGAATCCGGTTTCGATACCGATCAGAATAAAATCTATTACGAAAACAAACTCGTTAATCAATTCCACGGTTTACCCGATTTACTGATCGCGTACCGTTTAGCCGACTATTTGGGTATCAACACCCAACTCATTCGAAATTCTACTATCGGCCGTACGCAACAAGTACGAGCAATAATCGCAGAGCTGGACGAGATTTAAACCACTCACATCTTCGGCTCGGAGGATCCAGCGATATTAAATCGGTTGATCGAGTTCGCAATTACCAAAGCGATAAATAGTACCGGAAGATAAACCACAGCTTCGATCCCATACACCGCTAAGTTGTGCCGTGAAACGATCGATTGCGAAAGATCGAGCGTATCAAAACAAGGTATCGCAAGGTTAAGCCGGCCACTTGAAAACGGCCAGTAAATCGCAAGGCCACGACCGTGGTTGTAAAACGTATCCAGCAAAAGATGACTTAGCCAAGCAGCCGCGCCCATCCACAAAAAACGAACAGGCACCTGCGAACGAAACCAGGGGATCATGCTCCAAACCAGCATTGCGATCGCAATCAACAGCAAGTTTACAAACACACTATGGCTGATTCTATACTGATCGTGCCCCCAGTTCGGGAACGGCCAATCTGGAAGATTGGCCAGCGCAACAAAAACAATTGGCAAAATAACCATTCGTTTTCGGCTACTGGATTTTGGCAGCGCAAGTGCAGCGAATGCGAGACCAACGAGCGAGTGACCAACGGGTGACATCGATGCTTCCCCTAACTGGGCTATCCCACATTTTGCAAACCGGCGGCGATACCGTTCACCGATTCGATAATCACCTTTTGAATTCGATCTCGCTCCTCTTGGTCCTCCGTTTCACGGAATCGCTCAAGCAACGCAACCTGGATAAAGTTAATCGGGTCAACGTACGGGTTCCGCATTCGAATGCTGTGCTGCAACCACTGTTCGCTATCGAGGATATCATCGTGCTGAGTGATTGCCAGCAACCACTTTCGTGTCAGTTCAAACTCATCCTTGATATTCTGGTAAATCTCTTTACCGAAATCCTCGGCGACCAACTCTGAATAAAGTTGAGCGATGTCCATGTCAGCTCGGCCCAACCCCAAGTGCACGTTGTTCAGAACCGTTTGAAAGAACGGCCATTTGCAATACATATCTTGCAACTCAGCCAAGCAATCATCTTTACCTGATTCGATCCACTTGGAAAAACCGGTTCCCACTCCGTACCAACTAGGAATATTCGTGCGTGATTGGGTCCAAGCGAAAACCCATGGGATCGCCCGTAAATCGTTAATCGATTGAGTCGATTTTCTTCTCGATGGACGTGATCCGATATTTAACTGATCAATTTGATCGATCGGCGTCGCCGTTTGGAAGTATCCAATAAACTCCTTCTTCTCCACAAGGCTACGGTATTTTTCAAAAGCGATCTGGCTGGTCGTTTCAACGACCGCTGACCATCGTTCCAGATCGGGAAAGTCAGGTCGATTCCCTTTGGAACAAATGACTGCATGGAACAATTGCTGCAAATGGCGACGAGCAATTTCGTTTTGCGTGTAACGAGACGACACCACTTCTCCCTGTTCGGTAATTCGAATCCGTCCCCGAATCGACTCGGGCGGTTGAGCCAAAATCGCGCGGTTGGTCGGGCCACCACCACGTCCAATCGAACCACCTCGACCGTGGAACAAAGTCAATCCAACGTCCGACTTGGCACAGGTTTCCGCGATATTTCGTTGTGCAGTAAACAACATCCAGTTCGCCCGCAGGAAACCGCCGTCTTTGTTACTGTCACTGTAGCCGATCATGATCTGCTGGCCTCGACCGCGCTGGCTGAGGTGCGATTCATACACCGAATTCTTAAACATCTTTGCCATCGTTTCATGCGCGCGGTTCAGGTCTTCGACCGTTTCGAAAAGGGGCACAATGTCGATTTTCCCAAACAACTTCGCATCGCTAGCCAGCAACAGCACCTCAAGCATATCGCTCACGCTCTCGGTCATACTGATCACATAGCTGCAAATACTCATCTCACCGGACTTGCGATGAGCCGTCGCGATCATGCGGAAAAGAGAGATCGTCTCATTCGTCTCTTTTGAAAAAGTTAATTCCGCAGTCAGCGGTCTTCGATTGCTGATCTGTTCGGCTAACAAAACAACTTTGGCATCCTCGTCCAGCGCTGTGTAGTCCGGGCATATACCGTACTCCGAAAACACTTCAGCAATCGCCGCTTCGTGCCGCGCTGAATGCTGACGGATGTCCAGCGAAGCGAGATGAAAACCAAAGACCTTAACGCGACGGATTACTTCTGCCAGTCGTCCCCGCGTCAGAACCTCACCATTATTCTCGATCAAACTTTGCCGGATCGTTTCCAGGTCCGCCAGAAATTCTTCCGCCGATTGATAGACTCGCGGGTTGGTCGATTCGACCTCCCACCCCGATTTATTCTGTTCGATCGTCGCCAACAAACGCCGGTAGACCAAAATCATTTTTTGCCGATAGGGCTCTTGGTCAAAACGGTTTACCGATTCCAGTTCTTGCTCAGGTAGCTGGGCCACCTCGGAGTTCAGTTGTTCCAGCAAATTATCATTGAACGTGGCCCGGGTACGCGAAGGGCAAAGCATCTCGTACAGGCTATAGATATCTTTGGAGTATTTCTCCAGGATCATTTGCTTCTGCGCACGAATTGCCGACTCGGTCGTTTCGGTGGTCACGAACGGGTTTCCGTCTCGATCACCACCGATCCAGGAACCGAACCTCAAGATACTCGGAACATCCCAATCAAAGTCAGGATAAGTTTGCGCCAGAGCCTGTTCAAGTTCCTTGTAAAGTTGCGGAACGACATCCAATAACGTGTTTTCAAAAAAGTAGAGACCCGTGTTGCGAACTTCGTCCATCACCGTTGGCTTGCGGTTACGACTATCATCACTTTGCCATAGCAACGTGATGTAACCAGAAATTTTTGCTTTGATCTCATCCTGCCGCACCTCCGGCGCATTTTCCAATTCGCGCAAAGCCACAGAGACGTATTCAAGAATCTGGCGAAGCGTTCGACGACGAGATTCAGTCGGGTGTGCCGTAAAGACTGGCATGATGACCATTTGACCCAGCATCTCGTGAACTTGTTGGGCCGAGAATCCCTCACGCGCCAATGTCTGTACCGCCGAAATCACCGACTCGTCCATCGGCTCCTTTTTGAGAAACGCGTCGTTCTCGCGTTGATTGAGGATCTGAATCCGCTGATGCTCTTCGGCAAGGTTGACCAGCTGAAAATAAGTCGAGAACGCTTTCACGATATCGCCAGTCAGTGACAGATCACCGGCCATCTCGGCAACTTTCTGGGCCGCTTTCTTTGCCGCCGACTCATCCCCGTCACGCCATTGTTTGGCAAGCAGGCGAATCTCCTCTTCAAGGTCGAAAATCGGCGTTCCGGCCTGTCGTACGATAACTTCGCCGAGAAGGTCGCCAAGCAAACGAATGTTCTGTCCAAGTGGATTCATGAAAAGGTTCAATCGAAAAAAAGTCAAACAGCTCAAAGATCAAAATTCGCCACGCTGAATACTGCGAGGGCGATTCAAATCGGACTTAAGAATTGGGCGGCCAGGCTGCCAAACGCAGTGAGAACCCTTGTAATGAGCGCCGATTTCAACCCAATAGTGTAATCTTTTCACCGTTGGCTGTGCACCGGTGATTGGAGATAGGCATCAGAGGCCGGCGAAAGGAATTCTGACGAATCCCACTACGAACATTCAGTAAATTTGTGTTCTGAACGCTCTACTCTTCTTCCTCTTCGTCTTCGAGGCTGACTTCGAACTCTTCGCCACCGATCGATACGACGTCACCAGGAAACAACTTCTTTCGCCGTCGAGTTTCAACCTCACCGTTGAGAACAACTTGGCCTGACTGAATAATCAGCTTTGCCTGCCCGCCAGTCAAAACACCACACATTTGCAGAAAGTGGTCCAAGCGGATGGGCGGCTGCTCGGGATCGATTTCAGAATTAGTTTCAGAGCCGTCTGAGCTGGCCGAATTTTCGTCAACCATCAGCAGCTTTTTTGTCGTCAGGTTTTTCAGTGTTCTGAAAACCGCCTTCTCCTGCACCAGCTACTCGAAGCTCAAGCAGGGAAGGGTCCTCTTGTGTGAGAGAAGGATCAAGGTTTTCTTCAGGCTTCGGCTTAGGCAACTGATCGACCGCATCAGGCCTTTCCTTACCAAAAAAGCGTCCAAACCAACCGGACAGGATCGCAGGCAATAGAATCAAGTCACCCACCAAAGCGGCCATCAGCAAGATCAACATCAACACGCCGAATCGTTGAGTCGGAGTAAATGTACTGAAAGCAAATGCGGCCAAGCCGAATCCACCAATCAACGTGGTCTGAGTCATCGCCGTCGCAACACGATCGTAAGCCATCTTGATCGATGACTTTCGCGTCAAGCCCATCGCCAAGCCTTTGCGGTACCAGTTCAGATAGTGAATCGTATCATCAACAGCAACACCCATTGCAACGCTGGCGGTCATCATCGACCCAATATCGACTTTGACACCCAACAATCCCATTGCACCGAACACAACCACGACGGGAAAGACGTTGGGGATCATCGAGATCATCCCGCCTGAAAAATTGAGCGAATTGTAGGCCGAAAACTTCTCCCGCCAATTTCGCAGCAAAATCATCATGACAACCGCGATCATCACAAACGCCAGGCAGATACTCTGAATCAAACTTTGCAGCAAAGCCCGTTGAGATTTGTAGACGATCGGAATAATGCCGGTATAAATAGCCGCCACATCGACGTCATCGCCTTTTTCCTTACGCTCCATGGCGGTCAGGTGCTTGCCCTCGTCCTTTTGCAAGATATCGAATTTGTGGTCTCGAGCATCCACAAACGAATCTGAATGCGACTTGATAAACTCAACGTCGAAGAAATCAGAATTTTCCAGTAGAACCACACAGTCGAACCTTTCGATCGCTTCTGCGAATTGCTCGTCGGTGGGAAACGGGATCGCTTTCTCATCGGCTGGCTTGGGGCCTTCTCGGTCGTAGAAAACCGTTGGATCGATCCATTGATAGAACTCACCTGTCTTGTCCGGCTTGGCGTTCTTAAATTCGTACCCCTTGTTCTCGAACAAGTCCCGCAACGTATCAGCGAACAGATAGGTCTGATCGACGACACTTGAGATAGGCTGACCTTCTTCGATTTCAAAATCAAAGTCCGCCACCTTTTTTGGATCTTTACCTAAAAACAGAATTCGCGAATCGCTCAGCGCCTGGTCACCCAATTGCTGGTGCAGCGTTTTCAGAATCTTGGTACGAAACTCATAAGCGGTCATAATCGGTTCGACGACCGTCTTTAAATCGTTAATGAAATCGCCATAGTCAACGTCGTTCAAAGCGGCCAAACGAATGCTGATTCGCCATAGTTCATCGCCGTTTTCGATGGCGTTGTCTAACTCCTGCTGGACCTTGGACAACTTAGTATTATGCTTGCCGGCGGTCGCATAGTAGTCCTGCAATTCCAAAGCTTCTTTCTTGGCTATCAATTGACGGTTAATGACCCGTCGTTTGCAAAGCGGTCCGCCAGCATACAACTGCGGAACTCCCTGCAAGGGTACGAATATGTCGGACGAAGTACCTCTTCCGACAATGTCGGTCGACTCGGGACCAAAAAATCGCTCCAAGGCCATCCTGATCCGGCGTGACATCTCGATCCGGTCCAACATCAGGTACTTGAGGTCCAGCTTGAGTGGATCGGTTTCCGGTTCCAAGTTCGAATTCGGTTTTCTTTCTGCAATCTCTTGTTTCGCTTCAGCAATCTCCGGATTATCAGGGACTGCTTCTTGATCTGAGTCGTTTTGTTCCGAACCGTCTTCGTTATTGGCAGCCAAATCGTCATCGCTCGGTTCATCCGTGTCCGGGGTCGATTCGACTTCGGGTTCCCAAATTTCCTGTTGAGATGATTGGTCAACAACCAGAACCATCTCCATGGGTACAAGTTTGCCAAGGTTCTCTTCCATCCAGCGATAGTCGCCCAGGATCTTGGCCGACGGACCAAACAGCTTTAACAAATGCACCGATGTTTCGACGCGAGTGATTCCGTAGGCAGCGACACCCATCAGCAATAGAGAGCAAACAGCAACCAACGAACTGTGTGCGATTACCCAATCTCCAATTTTCGACCAAGTGTCACCAATCGACTGAGAAAACGTTTTCTTCTTGGGTGACTTTGGATCGGAGCCGATATCACCCGGCGTCGGCCAAACACTCAGCGCCGCCGGCAAATAGGTGAACAACAAAATAACAGTCGCCAACACCGCAATTGCCGAAAACAGACCGAACTTTTGAATCGGAATCAGGTTACTGGTGTACAGCGAGATCAAGCCAAGCGCGGTCGTAAACGCAGCCAATGAACAAGGGAACAGTGCATGGGAGAACGCTTTTTCGACAGCCGTTTCGACGCCCGTTTCTTTACAGGCGTCCCGATAATAGTTCACCAGATGCACCGCAGAGGAAAGCGCGAGTACATAAACCAGCGAGGGCATGGAAAGCAAAATCGCGTCGAGAGTACTTCCTGCGTACCAGATGTAGGACAAGCTGCTGATGGCGGAAACACCCGCCACAAAGAACAGCATGCAAGTAATTCGGATACTGCGAAAACTCAAATAGGCAAGCAGAATACCCACGATCGCCGACAGGGAGACCAAACGCATCAACGTGTTGGTCCCTTCTTCATCGATGGCCACATTGTCACAAGGTGGGCCGCCCATGTGTACGTTTGCGGTCGAAATCCCGCACTCGCCAGTGGCAAGTTCCAAAATTCGCCCGCGAGGTTTACCGAACAACGGACGTCCAATCGCACGGCTGAGTTCTTCCAATACCGGCTCGTTCAACGTAACGATCAAGCAGGTTTGACGTGGTGGAGCTTCGATCGAAAGTCGGTCCCACATCTCATACCAAGCTGTCAATCGGGCATCCGGACCAGCAGATTGAAGCTTGGAAAAATCACCCTCGAACATCGTGTCGGTAATATGCTTGATCACCGCATCAAACCGAACCCTCATATCATCCAGTTCAAGGATGCTGCGTTTGTCCTTGTCGACGTGCTGTAGCAGGGAAGCGTAAGTCCAACGGAACGAAGTTGCAGGCGTTGGTCCAAACAGGGATCCTGTCAAGCGTCGGTGAGCTTCGACTTTTGCTTCAAAAGCGGACTGGCTATCTTCGGAATAGTCGCCCATTCGAATGGTGCCGTTCTCACCGGCCATCTGCTCGATTGCATCTGGCCCCGTCAGGACACTTTTGAACGGTCGCGCGAATAGCTTTTTGGGGTCCTTGTAATACTCGCTGACTTCACTGCCTTTGGGCGGCACGCCGAACTGATCAACGAACTTTCCTATCGCTTTGTTCTTTCCGTGTACCGTTTTTTCGACTAACCGGTTAAAGCCGTCGACAACGTTGTTTTGACCTTCCCAACGAAACAGCTGGCCATTCTTCTTGATAAAGTACCATTGGCCGTTGCGACCTTGCAGCCATTTCTCTTGGTGCTCACCCCAGCCAATATGCCAGTCATTGGCGAACATCAAACCGAGCTCGTCTCCCTTACGATGCGCTCGAATCTCTTCAAGCCGATTTGAGTCACGGAGTTGCGATTCGTAATCGAGAGATTCTTCACGGAGTTTTTCCTTGAAGTCTTCGAAGTTGGGATTGCCCTCAAAGCACCAAGGGCCGCTGATCGCGACAAACTGTTCGCCAATAAAGTACTTGCGAAACTCCTCGAGATCTTGAGTCTCGGGATAGTCACTAGGTAACCAGTCGGCAACGTTGTTTTTGATGCCAGTGACTGCCATCCGCGCTCCACGCAGCGCAAAGGGCAACAGGAAAAAGACTGTGCAAAGAATCAACATTGCAACAGTGTTGAATAGCGGAACTCGTTTTGAAAAAAACTGGTCTTCTGCCATCGCTTCGCTGTTCACTTCCTGTAACACAGAGCAAAGATGAGATCGGGAAAGCTAGCGGACTCCGCGGGCTTAACCGAGTAGATCAACGAAGTGGTCGCGATCTTCTTTATCTTCGACTAACCAAGGTAGATTCGACCCTCAATTTACCGGCGATATAATTAATAGTCCACGCCACTAATGGATTGCTGGTGGAGTTTGAGCTTCAATGCCCAACCAATTATCCGAATTTACGGTTTAGTGAAAACAATCAGGTAGCAGCAACGCAAATACTTGGACTCACCAAATCGGACTCGTTTGCGATTTCTTGCCTGTATTCACTTGGTCAGGATCAGCTTACCTTGCCGAGTCCGCCTGAGACGGTAAATCTGACCCACGTTTTCGATCCAGATCTCGTCCCCACAACGTGCCAAAGAATCAAAGCTGATGATCTTTGGCAGCACAGGTTCATTAGCTTTATCACTGGCCGCCGGCTCTTGAGGCTCGTTTTTGGCTGAATTTAGTTCGTTCATATACTTGCTTGGGACAAATTGGCTCAATCTCGGAAATCGTCCGAAGATACTCTTGTTTCAATGGCGAAAGAGAATAAAATTCTCGCTGAGCTAATTGAGATTCGTTCTCAACAGCAATTCTTAACGTGTTACCGACGACGCAGCAAGCCACGATTCGTCGCTAATCTTCTTTTTTGATTAGCGGTCTCCTTAGCCAGCCACGCTCGGACATCCCAGATCAACGCGATTGAATCTTCGTCAGACTTCTCTCGTACTGGGCTACCAATGTTCACCTCTGGTCAGGAGACCCATTTCGTGAATCCATTTTTTGTAGTGCGCCATTACTGCGCAAATGATCTAGCCACCTGTTCGCCTCGAATTCAACCGAAACATAATTCGCGACGAGCCGCTTTTACTCTGGTCGAGCTGTTAGTCGTGATTGCGATTATCGGAATTCTGATCGGGATGTTACTGCCTGCCGTTCAACAAGTTCGTGAGGCAGCTCGCCGAACCGCATGTCAAAACAACATGCGGCAAATTGGAATCGCTTGTTTGAATTACGAGTCTGCGTTTCGAGAGCTTCCCGAAGTCTATCGCCAGCCCTCATCGGCTCCGACCGGTCGTGGATGGTCCGCGCAAGCTTTGATTCTCGAGTTTATCGAACAGGGGAACCTTGCTGCCAACATTAATTTCGATCTCGAGTACGTTGATTCATCGCAAACGGTATCTGTTGGTGGTGGGGCTCCTCAGTTGCTTGCCTCGGCGAGAATCCCGACCTACATTTGTCCAAGCGAAATCAACGATATAGTCCGGTTGGATGGAACGACTCCCGAACATTATCCGCTGAACTACGCAGCGAACGCGGGAACATGGTTTGTTTATGACCCAGTGACCAAGGCAACGGGTAGCGGTGCTTTGTTGGTCGGGCGAGGAAACAAACTAGGTAGTTTTACGGACGGCCAAAGCAATACGATGATGTTCGGGGAAGTCAAAGCCTACACTCCATACTTCCGGAACGCTGCGACTTCTGGTGATTTACCGTTACCAACCAACCCAAGTTCTGTTGCAGGAATGGGCGGAGATTTTAAGGCGACCACTGGCCATACTGAATGGGTAGATGGAAGAGCTCACCAAACCTCATTCACCTCCGTGTTTACGCCCAACACTCAAGTTTCGCACTCAGATGGGGGTACAAACTTTGATATCGACTGGACCAACAACCAAGAAGGTCGTATCGGTACGACAGCCAGAACGTTTGCTGCCGTAACCGCACGAAGTTTCCACTCAGGTGGTGTCAATGTTGTCCGATGCGATGGTTCCGTTGCATTTGAAAGCGACAATGTCGACCTGTTGGTTTGGCAGTCCCTGTCGACTCGAAATGGCGGCGAAGTAATCTCCGAATAAGCCAATATAAATCGCCTGACTCAATCATTTGCAGACCAAAACTGAGTCTTCATTTATTGAGACGCTAATCATCAAAGACGCTTTTTGTTTACGGACAGAAGGCGTCTTT
>CAZDBA010000007.1:30059-33096 GCA_964503615.1 uncultured Pirellulaceae bacterium | reverse complement strand
ACAATAAAATGACGGAATGGATCATTGGACTTTCAGCGCTGACCGCAATGGAAATCGTCCTCGGCATCGACAACATCGTATTTATTACGATCGTTTCCTCGAAACTCCCTAAGGCTCAACAGCCGTTGGCTCGTCGACTGGGGTTGGTATTGGCGTTGCTGACTCGCCTGGCTCTGCTGTGGGCATTATTCTCGATCGTGCACGGCGGCGAATTTTTTGAGAAGCCTCTCTTTAAGTTGACCGACGTCGGAGTTCCCAAAACCGTGGTTGTTCAATTGAGTGGTTCGACCAGCGGGGGAGGGGACTTACATGGTTTACACTCGCAACCGGACGAGGAGCACAAACAAGAGATAACCATCGACGAAGAACATTTCGAAGTCGCCAATGGGATATCGGTCAAAGATCTGATTCTACTTTTAGGCGGACTATTCCTGATTTTCAAAAGTGTGTGGGAAGTCCACGACGAACTTGGCCACAGCGGAGAACACGAGGTGAAAGCGGGCAACAAGGTGTTTGCTGGAGTGCTGATTCAAATCGCTATTTTGGATATCGTATTTTCGCTGGATAGCGTGATCACGGCAGTCGGAATGGTTCAGGACCTCAACGTGATGATTGCGGCGATCATCATCGCCGTCATTGTCATGCTGGTATTCTCGGAGCCGATCAGTCGCTTCGTCGAGAATCACCCGACGTTAAAGATGTTGGCATTGAGCTTTTTGATTTTGATCGGCGTGATGCTTGTCGCCGAAGGGGTCGGAGCTCACATGGACAAAGGCTACATCTACTTTGCAATGGCGTTCGCGCTGATCGTAGAAGTCTTGAACATCCGCCTGCGAGGAAAATCAAAAACCTCGTCCCAAGCAAGCTCCGCTACAACGTAACTTCAAAGCTCGCTTTTTGTTTACCAGTAGCAAAGCAAAACAGGCATTTTTTCCCAATTGAGCCATAAACTCAGTTGATTGCAATCTGTGCGTGGTTCGCCACAATTAGTCTTTATCACAACGGGAACGATCTAACCTTAGAAATTGATCGTTTGGATTTTCCGTCTTACGAATTCGCGGGATTACAAAAACAATGACCAAAAAAGTAAAGTGCATTAACTGCGAAAGCACGAACCTCACTCGCGTAAGACCCAAAAACTCCATTGCCTTTTCAAGAGATTTTCGGTGTTTGGATTGCCAGCAGCAGTTTCCCGCTAAGATACCAACGTGGGGATCTATCGTTTTCATGCTTCTTGGATTGCTGCTAGGCAGCTTTGGTGCGGTTTTGACATACCTGAATCTACTTAATCTCTTCAAGCTCGACTTCAGCCCCTCTCTCTCCTTCCCATTCGGTTTGGGCATGCTAACCTTGGGAGTAGTATTATTCTGGAACGGACTTACTTCAATCGGCCGTAGCTAATCCAAACCCGAGGCGAGGCAGAATCTGCGGTCCGCATATAAACGTGTTGCGGGCCTGCACATTGGATTCTCTTTACATGGCTCCTGGGGTCACTTGATAGGTTGGTATGAACGGGTGAATCGGATCGGTTCTTCGTCGAAAAAGATTAGCAGCCTTCCGTCGGAATCGATCTCAAACTTGAGAGTTGTCGAATCGCCTTCGACGAAATCAGGCGCAGTCGCATCGGCCTTGGACGTAAGAACGATAGCTTCGTTTTCTAACCGGAAGCCTGCGCCGTATTGTGGATCATGATCGTGTATGCTGGGATTATGATCGTCCGTTATCGGTTTTTGACCGAACGACATCGAGCCGTTCTTGTTGAATTGCAAGTAAAGGTACTGCGATTGGTCGCGGTTGATACCGACCCAGTTTCCAACGATCGGATTGTGCCTTTTGTAGAACTGCGGAACATTATTGTGAAACAAACACAACAGTTCGTTCTCAAGGAGAACGTATCGAATTGTTGAGGGCTCGCCACTTTCTTTTTCAAATACGAGGTTACTCTGTTCCCGTTCAAATGAACCGGTCGATTGGCGAGGAACGGAACTCCAGAGCGAATGTTCATCCTTACGTACGTAGTTGAAAACGTATCGCCCGTCATTGAAGAACTTATATGTCGAATACTCATATGTTTCTACGCCGACCCGAGTACATCGAATCCAACTACCCAAAACCGTTAGCTCGATATTGTCCGCAGGCTCTTTGTTCTCGCGAATCAAGTTATGGGGAATCTCATTACCTTGAACATCTTCAGCGACGAATTCGCCAAACCGGTAGTAGATTTTGCTCACTTCATACGGTCCGTGACTGCCTTCTAGTTCGTAGCTCAGGCTGAGCTGAGTTACGCGACCATCGAAGCATTTGACATCGCGAATTTCGATGTCATAGACACGCTTTGAATTTGATTCTCCTTTTTCGAATGCAATCGCAAGCGTGTTGTCCAACAAGTGGTACGTTCCCGACACAGTCTCTGTTTTCTCGTCTCTATACAGCGCTTCGCTAATCGTTCTTTCGACGCCACCCGCTCCGTCGAAAACCAACTTGCAATATTTACACTCCCTATACATCCTTTCCGGCTGCCCGTTTAGATACCATTCGCCTTGAAGATCCTGGGCAGTCAGTTTATTGCTGCCGATTGTGTCAGCAACGATCGGTTCCGCCTCAGCGATTTCTTGTGCTGCCAAAGGGACGGGCCAGCAACTGAAAATTCCGGCCAACAACAATAAAAGAGCGGTTGAAAGTTGTCGAAGCGGCATAAGTCGTTCTCCCTAAATAACTCGTAACCAAACCTATACAGGCCCGAATTTCCTTTGTGACAGAAAAAGTCGTCCTTCGCAAGATTTTTTATGGTCAACAGAATGGCAGCCTCCCCAATTTTGATGTAACGAAGCATGAAGCACCACAAGAGGACTAATTATCTTTTCGGACACATCGCCCCCGAATGGGGCGGCCCACAGACAAGCAACCTCAAGCTGGCCCTTGAAAAAACGAGCACGGGGTGCATCATGAAAGTTACCGATGCCCGTCATGGCCACATCGACGATATGACATCCTACGCAGATGGCTGGCGGCAAATATTCACTGACGGGTTAAAGAA
>CAZDBA010000007.1:3739-29959 GCA_964503615.1 uncultured Pirellulaceae bacterium | reverse complement strand
TTTGAGCGGCACGCTCGCTTGACTCGAACTTAAATTGAAGGTGGGTTTTATATCTCGAATCCAGCCAACTCCAGTTTGCAACCCGCAAGCTCAGCGATAACAATAGTCTTTTTCGAAGACAACCAAGTAAATCTGGAACATTTGATTTCAAAGTCGAATCGCATTTTTAAAACGTAAACGAGAATTTGAATGTGAAGCTAAATCCAAGGTTTTCACTTAAGGCTATTTTTCTATTGTCGACGCTTGCGGCGATTGTCGTCTACTTCGTACCCGTCGAATACCGAGCTACTTGTGACGGCATTCAGACCCTAGCTTCCACTTCCTCGATGGAGGAAACTAATGTTGATATTCAAGGACGAAACCGAAATCAACCTTTTGAAGATGTGATCTTGAACGTGCCACTTACATCTGTCGAGCGTTCCAACGACCCTCGCAACGGCAAATGGAAGATCGCATTTCGAACCAATCTTTACAATTACATCAAACTGCAAAAATACGACATCTTGAGATTTCGCAACTCAAATTAGTCCGAAGTAATCAATCGAGACCAATTGACTGGCTGGTCCGACGTGTCCACGACAAACACCCGCGATTAGGATTGGCGAGACACGAAAGCTCTCTTGATTTACCCTCTACCAATCACCAATCAGTCGAATATCGAATTCGGGGTTCAGAATCGTAGCAGAGTTCGTCCCGCCGTTAGCGCTGAAACATCTGACGGTATCAAATCCCTGCAACGAAAAATCATAACTGTCACCTGCAATCGTTACGGTGGATGCGTTTGCAGTCAGTTGATCATCGCCATTACTATCACGAAGTATCAGAAGATCGTTTCCGCCCTTGTCGGTCGAAATCGAAGCCGATGTGATTCCGCTACACTTCATACGTGAATCGGGTCCGTACATTTCCAGTTGGTCAACGTTGATTCGGAACACATCGTCACCCATCGAATCGCCCAGAGTGACCTGCGCATTGTTGTTTTCCGCCAGAAAAAAATTGGTATACCAGATATCTTCGAAGTGGAAATTCAGTTCTCCTACCGTGGCTGAAACGTCACCTGCTCCTAAGTAAACCGTCGACGTATTTACAGGAGCTCCATAGACGATACGGTCGCTTCCAGATTCTGAGACAAAATTGCTTTGCTTGAATTGGTCGGCGCGGCGAACCGTGCCCGAGGCGTCTCTGATGGTTATCGTGGAAAAATTGGTTTGCACGATGTCGTCACCTGACGAATCAAACATCTCGAGCGTGTCGTTGCCTACCACTGATCGCCCTACGCAAGTTTTAAAGTTTGTGGCTTCGACTTGCACACCATTTGCGAAACTCATAGTTGCCGAATCGCTCCGCAATTCAAAATGGTCATCGCCTGCTGAATCGAGAAAATGAGCCGTTTCGTTATCGCCGGTTAAATTCAGGTTTACCTTCTCCAAGTTTGAATAGCCGATAGCAAATCTGTTTTGCGAATCTTGAATCCGATTATGCCATAGCCGAAAGTACTCGTCGGAATCCGATTCACTTTCAATCCACAACTGATCTTCTCCAGCTCTACCTTCAAAATTCACTTGAGAAACCTGCTCCCAAATCGGCAGGAACTGGCGCACTCCGTTCAAAACAAACATGCCAGGGTAGCTTAAGTCCATTTCAAAGAGATCGTCTTCGTCCGAACCATAGATTGTTAATGAATCCTGAACTCCCGAAACAACCAGTTCAACCGACTGCATATCGCCCGATTCGTCTGGCACGACTGGAATCAAATGCCAGTTGGAAACTGTTGTCGCAGGATCGGTGACTTTTACCAAGTACCGACCGTGAAATCCGCGAAAGTCGAATTCTGATTTCCCATTCGACACGCTACCTGTCTCTGAGGTCGTCCATTCAGTCTTGAGATCTTGATAGGCTTGACCGGCGGCATTTACCGTCCAGTCCGCGTCAACCAAAGACGCATCCGCACCAAGCCAATGGGAGCCTTCCCAAAAGCCCCACATGATGATTCCATGGATTTCCGGTCGACTGAACATGTAACGGTAAAAGGTCTCAAGGCACTTTGCTCGTTCATCGTCATCGGGGTTTACCGAATCAAACTCGGTGACCCAAATCTGCTTTCCTAACGGCGTCAATTCCTTCAACGAAATCTCAAGCGACTTGGGCGACGTGTTGCCTTCAAAGAAGTGAGATTGAAGTCCAATCCCGTCCACTTCGGCACCGGCCAACTCCAAATCGAGAACCATGTCTCGATACCGCGCCGCCTTGTAGGCAGACTGGTGAATCCCATACTCATTGGTAAACAACTTGACATTTGAGTCGTTCAATCTCGCCTGCTGAAAAATCCAAGGGCGAATTCCGGCTCCCAGTCGATCCTGAAAAAACGAAAAATCCAGCATCTCATTATTCACATCCCAGTGCACCAAGTCGCCTTTGTAACGACTGACCACATTATCGACCCGATCTTCCAATTCAACCTGTAGTTCCGCAGCGTCGAGCGAGCCAATCCACCACGGCAAAAAGTCTTCGTTCGCCCAAGCAATTCCGTGACCACGGAGGCTGATTCCATTTTCCTTGGCGAACTGTACTGAGATGTCAGTTTTTGAATAGTCCTCAATTCCACGAATCATTTCGATCGGTTTCCATTGAGCGCGCCATTCGATTGTCGCCCAATCAAAATTGTTGACAAAGAAATGTTGATACAACGGTTCGGTTGTGACGCTTTCGTGATTCAGTGTTGATCCGAATGGAAAGTGGTGCCCGATCTGTTGAACTTCGAACTCCAAATCAGAGCGACGTGCTCCACTGGAACGGACAAAGTTCAATTGCACATCTCTTTTACGGTGCAACTCAATCCGTGCATTGGCCGCTGCTTCCCAATCGTTCTCGGTAAAAGAAACATTATCCAATAGGAAGCTGTGTAACGACGTATCTTCATGCAATCCGTTGACGGTGAGATGAAGTTCGGTCACCTCACCATTTTCCTGGTAACGAAAACCACCTTCCAGCAAAGTCCATTCGTTTTCAACAGCCAACACCTCACCTGCAATGATGAAGGTGAGCCCTCGATCGTCTCGCTGATTAATTTGCAGCCTGACCACACCCTCTGGAGCCCCTTGGGTCTTAACCCAAGCTTGAATGTGATAGTCGGTGTCCGGGGTCAACTTTCCTGTAATGTTTTGCCCGATACCGTTCCAGAAGACATCTCGACGCTCGACCAGTACTGCTGGCGTTGAGTCATAACCTCCTTCGACCGTCGTTAGTTGAACGGGGCCAACTGGAAACCACCAGTGATGTGAGTTTTCAAAACTGGCATTGTTAAGGACTTGCCCGTGGGCGGCAGTCGTCAGGAACAAAAAGAACAGCAGCAAGGAACCCTGGAGGGCGCGAATCATAACTTCAATCAAGAGTGTGTGGTATCAAGTAGCAAGGGTATGGAAGTTACATCAAATCGTAGCCAATCCTCGCAATTACTCTACCCCCAATTGCCCAAAGCGCATGTTTTGCAAAAACTCGAATACCATTGATTGGTCAGGAAACGGGAACATTAAGTGGCTGGGAAAAGTAAAAATCTCAAAACGCCATTTATGGTACGCATTCCTACTGAATCACTATCAAGTAATTTCTCGGCTTGTAGATCATCGCCTACAGCTCAATGAACGTAGACGAGAATTGGCAGACGAACCTATTGTCGGTACTGTTGTCAAATCGGAGGTCAAGTCTCGTATTCGGAAGTAACAATGGCTCGTATCTCACTTGCATATCCTAAAATCGATGGCAGTTCAGCAGCTCCGCTCGAGCATTGCGTGGCGTTCGAGAAATATGATGGCACGAACCTTCACTGGGTATGGGATCGTGAACTAGGTTGGTATGCGTTTGGTATGCGCCGAAACCGCTATGACCTTGATGAAACGGGTATCGCTGAATTCAACAAGAACCATTCCGGTCTACCCGACGCTGCTGATATTTTCCTGCGCGACTTGGCTAACCCACTGGAACAGATATTTGTAAATAATACATATTACTCACACTCTGAACTTACCGTGTTTACGGAGTACTTGGGTCGCAATTCGTTTGCAGGCTTGCACAAAAAGGATGACGAAAAACAACTCGTTCTTTTTGATGTCGAAACGGCAGCGGGATTCGTTCCATCGGAACAATTTGTTTGCGATTTTTTGGATCTAAATATTGCGAGAGTCATTTACCGTGGGAAACTAACTGGCAAATTCGTCAACGACATTCGCGAAGGACGTTACGACGTCACTGAGGGGGTTATTTGCAAAGGCGGTACCAGGCCTGATAAACTATGGATGGCAAAAATAAAAACCAACGCTTACATGTTGCGACTCAAAGAAGCGTTTCGTGAAGACTGGGAATCGTACTGGGAGTAAAACGATATTCATCATTCTTTATTCGGCTTAGTCCTAGATGAACGACACAATTGTTGAACTTAGAGCTGCAAGGATCCCGGGGTGGCCGGGGTTCTTTGCGGATCACCATTGGTTGCTTGTATTTCGCGGAGTCGACGGCAGGCGGTTTCAATCATGTGACCGCTGGGAGGTCTGGCAGCATGCCGACCTGAACGATTCTTGCTGGGGACATTTGCATAAAAACCTGCTCAACCCCTCGCAGGGTGTAGGTAATGGGCCATCGCGAGCACTTAAACGGTGGGCAGATGATGAGGCAATTGGGATCATTGAAATAATTGAATCGTCACCGGAATCCTACCCTTTCTGCGGACGTTACGCCTATTGGCCAGGTCCCAACAGCAACACGTTTATTCAATGGGTGCTCCGCGATAAAATGAAACTGGGAATCCGAGCAGTAGGCAAACGCTATCCAGTACCTGCGACCGCCAGATAATTGTCACTTGACCTGATTTTCGTTTTGAAATCCACACTCTTTTGATTAAATTATCAGGGTGGTAATTTTTATTTGAGAGAAAAAATGACTACGGTCGACCACGAACCCGACTCTGCAGAACAAGAAGTTTTGCAGCATCCCTCCTGCCGAATTTCCAGAAAAGCCTAAATTGTTGCGCACGCCCCTTATCAAAAAAGACTTTGCGCTTCTTGCATACGAGGTGTCTCGAATTGCAGGGACACTCTTCTCGTTTGCAATCGTGTTTTTTGTTCTCACCTTTTTCACCAAACAATCCACTACTCAATTTTACTCGTTTTTCTTGGGAACGGCCGCTGCGTTTATCCAGTTCATAGCACAATTACTTTTTCTGATTAGTCATCAAAATATGGGTCAGAAAATGTGGCTGGGATGGTCTTTTATTTTCGGAGTCCCGGGCATAGCTGCGATCGTAATGATGTTTAGCGGCTTTTACCACGGACAGCTAATTGAGCCCAAGACCGGACAGTACGGCAAGCTTTTGTGGTACGGAGTTGGCGCTTTTGCGGCTGGCTCAACTTCGTTCGGTTGCTTTTTGACCTACCTCAGAACTGTTGGCGATTACTTCGTAAGTTCCCGTTTGAGTAATCTGGGCCGAGACACTTATATAATCGTTGTACTCAGTGCCTTGGCTGGAGGTGCTGCAATCGCGGCGAATGTGGTTGTCTTGCCGCGACTCAACCTGCGAGAAATGCCTTATCTCATTTACCCGATCTGGATCAGCGTCTTGGCAGCTGGAACGATGGGTTATCTGGCTGGGAAGAATTACAAGACTTTGATCGATGAGCTCAAAGATCGAACTGAGCTTGACGATTCTTAAACGAAGTTCGCAATCCCCCGTGAGAGTGATAGACGTTATCCAACGAACTAAATGTAAGTAGCCATGTTTGCTCCGATCGACTACATCGAGTTTTACGTCCACGATCTGGCGGCGAAAGCGTTTTTCACAGATGCCTTCGGTTGGCAGTTCACTGACTACGGTGAAACTTGACTTTGATGGTGATGGTGACATTGACGGCGCCGACATTCGAGTATTCATTAAGATTTTGACGAGCTATAATCGCGGAACTCTAAATTTCACCGACCAGTTGTTTGAATTGGTCGGTGTTTTTCTTCATTCGGAAGCTGCTCTTCTTTTAACTTCGCTCAGTATTGCCACTAAAAGTAAAGTTTGCTGGCACGGCACACCGAAAAAAATGAGACGACGGCTATCTTTCCAAATCCAGCATAATTCTCGATGAACAACACAATTGTTGAGATTAGGGCTGCAAAGCTCTCAGGGGGAGTGAGCTCTTTGCAGATCAATCATCGCTGGGAGGTCTGACACGCCGATCAGAACGATCCATGCTAGGGCCATAAGAACCTGCTCAACCCGTGGCAGGGTGTAGGTAACAGGGCTTCGCGAGTACTAAAACGGTACTTGCCAGATAATTGCCACGGCCTCGGTTTTCGTTTGAAATTCACACTCTTTTGATCAAGTTGCCAAGGTGGCAATTTTTATTGGAGAAGGATAAATGGCTACGATCAACCACAAACCTAACCCCGACTTTGATGTTTCAAAACATGAAGTTTTGCAGCATCCCTCGGCTGTCGAATTGCCAAGGAAGGCTAAATTGCATACGGCCTTTACAAAAAAAGGCCTTGCTCTTTTCACGTTGAAGATTTCTCGAATTGCGTCGGCCCTCTTCCCGATTGCTACCGTGATTTTTGTTCTCGCTTTTTTCACCAAACAACCCACCATCCAGCTTTATGCCTTTTTCCTGGCTGTCGTTGTTGCGTTTACCCAGTTCACGGCACAAGTACTTTTCTTGGTTTGTCATCAAAACATGGGTCAGAAAAGGTGGTTAATATGGTCTTTTGTTTTCGGCGTTCCTGGCATAGCCGCGATCGTTGTGATGCTAAACGGCTTGTACCATGGCCAGCTAATTGCCCCCAAGCCCGGACTGTATAGCCAACTTTTGTGGTACGCAGTTGCGGCGTTTGCGGCCGGTTCAACTTCGTTCGGTTGCTTTCTAACCTACCTTAGAACCGTTGGTGAATATTTCGCAAGTCACCGTTTGAGGAAGCTGGGCCGAGACACATTTACAATCGCTGTACTCAGTGCGTTGGCTGGAGGGGCTGCGATCGCGGCGAACGTAGTTGTCCTTCCACGACTCAACCTGAGAGAGACGCCCTATCTCATTTATCCAATCTGGATTAGCGTTTTGGCAGCTGCAGCTATGGGGTTTCTGGCCGCAAAGAACTACTGGACTTTGATCGAACAGCTAAAAAAAGAGATTGACCATTCTTGAACGAAGTTAAAAATCCCCCGTACGACGAGAGTGATAGACGTTATCAAACGAACTAAATGTAAGTAGCCATGTTTGCCCCAATCGACTACGTCGAGTTTTACGTCCGCGATCTGGCGGAGGCGAAAGCCTTTTTCACAGATGCCTTCGGTTGGCAGTTCACTGACTACGGCGAAACTTACTCTGGGATTCAGGATGGCAAAGACGGAGAAATGGGTGGCGTCACGACCGAAGGCTACCCACGTGAGAAGGGTGGGGCACTGGTTATACTGCTCACTGAAGATCTCAAAGCAAGCTACCAATCGGTAACCGATGCAGGCGGCGCGATCACAACTGAAATTTTTGAGTTCCCCGGCGGTCGCCGATTCCATTTTGAAGACCCAAGCGGCAATGAACTGGCGGTTTGGTGCAAAGCCTGACTCGAATCCTGTTGTAACGATGATCAGTGCTTGCTTGTTGCAATCGTCTTCGGCAAAATGTTAATTGATGCCATTTAACATTTATTCGATCTGGAAGACGATATGAAGACGCGTTTACTTCTTGCCGCCATGGTCCTGACATGCTTTTTGTTGAGCCCCAGCACCCTTGAAAATTCTTCGGCTGACGAAGGCATGTGGCTGTTCAACAATTTGCCATTAAAGCATTTGAGAGAGCAGCACAATTTCGAGCCTACCGCGGAGTGGGCCGAGCGATTAATGAAATCGAGCGTTCGCTTTAATGTCGGCGGTTCGGCGTCGTTTATTTCTTCCAACGGACTAGTGCTTACCAACCATCACGTGGGCCGTGACACACTTTTCAAACTGTCAAGCGAAGGCAACGACATCCTCGCCAATGGCTTTTTAGCAAAGACTCCAGCAGAGGAGTTGAAAGCAAAAGACCTTGAACTTAACCAGTTGATCAACATCAAGGACGTTACAGCCGAGGTAAACGCAGCCGTTTCCGACGAGATGTCACCGGCCGACGCTGCCAAAGCTCGCCGAGGTATCATTGCAAAGATCGAACAGGCAGCAAAGGGTGAAAGCGGCTTGCGGTCCGATGTTGTCACCTTGTATGGCGGTGGGCGCTACCACTTGTACCAATACAAAAAATACACTGACGTTCGTTTGGTTTGGGCACCCGAGAGTGCGGCGGCATTTTTCGGTGGCGACGCTGACAATTTTGAGTACCCGCGTTTCTGCTTGGATGCGTGCATCTTTCGCGTCTACGAAGAGGACCAACCGGCAAAGATCGAGCACTTTCTAAAATGGTCCAACAACGGGCCGGCCGATAATGAACTCGTTTTCGTATCGGGCAATCCGGGACGCACGAGTCGCATTTACACTTACGATGCGATGAAGTATCAACGCGACCATCTCGTACCCTACGTGTTGGATTTCTTCTATCGGCGAGAAGTCTTGCTGCAACAGTTCAGTCTTGGCGGCCCTGAAGCGGCGCGACGTGCCAAAGACATGTTGCTGGGAATTCAGAATGGTCGCAAAGCTTACACCGGAGAGCGAGCAGCTTTGCAAGACCCGGCGATCATGAACGGCAAGAAGGAATCAGAATCCAGATTGCTGGAGGCGATCAAGTCAGACCCCAAATTGAAAGGGTTCGAATCGGCTTTTGAAACGATTGCCGAAATGCAAGAGTTGAAAAAGGCAAAATTGGGCAAAGGCGTTCGCATCAATGTTGGCTCGTTCAACACAGCCCAGTCGATCGTGGAAATGGTCGTTGAAGACCAGAAACCATCGGAAGAGCGGCTTAGCGAGTATCGTGAATCGGCGCGCGAATCGTTTTTGCAACAGCTTTATACAACAGCTCCCGTCTACAAAGATCTGGAACTGGTTATCCTGGCCGACTCGATCGCGCGAACGGTCGAGCTCAACGGAGCTGACACTGATCTGGCAAAGTTGTTGCTTGATGGCAAAAGCCCGACCGAACGAGCCGCTGAGCTGATGAAGACAAATTTGGACAAGCCTGAATTTCGCAAGCAGTTGGTGGAAGGCGGTATGGAAGGGGTAAAGAACAGCGACGACCCTATGATCCAACTCGCTTGGGCGGTCGATTCCCGTGTTCGAGAGGACCGAAAAAGCTCGGAAGAGATTTCCGAGATTGAGCGTCAGGCGTACGCCAAAATTGCGGAAGCCGTTTTCGCGACGCAAGGCGAATCGAGCTATCCCGATGCGACCTTTAGCTTGCGATTGGCGTTTGGTCCGGTCATGGGCTACGAAGAAAAGGGCGAAAAGATTCCGGCTTGGACGACTGTGGACGGCGCGTTTGAGCATGAAGAGACGCACAAGGGCCAGACAGACTTTGCTTTGCCTAAAAGTTGGCACGATGCTCGCAAAAAGATCGCAGGTTCGACTCCGTTCAACTTTGTCTGTACCGCTGACATTATCGGAGGGAATTCAGGGAGCCCTGTCGTCAACAAAGATCTGGAACTGGTCGGATTGATTTTCGATGGCAACATTCAATCGCTCAGCGCCGATTACGTTTACGATGATCGTCAGGGTCGAGCAACAAGTGTTCATTCGAACGTTATCCGTGAAGCACTTCGCCACGTTTACAACGCCGATTTTCTGGCTGATCAACTTGGTAAATAGAGCTAATCACCATCGAACTTAAATATGTCAGACCAACACCAAACCACAAACGCGATTGAGGAACGTGTCCGGTTTTGGATGCCGTTCCTGGTGTTGGCTGACGTTGGTTTGATGTTCGCCGGGCTTTTCGTTGCGAATGCTGCAGCTTGGTGGATCTGGCTTCCGTTTCACATCACGTTAGCTGCGCTAACTATTTTCGTTTTAAAGCTGGCTTTCTTCGCTGCGCGGTGTGTTCCCCAGTCGATACCGTATCAGCGACAAATCGGCAGTTTTCTTTATATCTCTTGCCAATGCATTATGTTCTTTAATGTTGGACAACTTCCTATGATATTGGTGGCCTATTTGATGTTTGCTGGTCCACTAGGTATGTGGTTTTTATTCGACCATCTACTTGAAGATTGACCTTCACTGCTATTTTAATTTACTGATTCATCCCTCATAAAGATCGCGATCCTCGGTTTTGGACACGCTCCGCCTGCATATAACATCCAACTTGCAGTGCTTGCAGGTGAACAACTGGCTGGACCATTTAGCAAGACGAATTCGAAATGCTGAGGTTGGATTGGAACAGCAATTCAACTCCATTGAACCAGATGGAATTATTTGAAGTCTGGCGACTCAATCGTACTGCCTCCTAATCCAAACTGATTAATTCAAATGACCGTTTCGTCGCGAACACCAGAGGGGCAGCCGAATCATTGCCCTATCTGCGACAGCAGAATTATCATTGAGCCTTCACAGCCATTTGGGGAAGCGCCTTGCCCATCATGCGGACAACTCCTCTGGTTTACGCGCAGACGCGAAGGGGCAGTGTTTTACGATTCAACCAATGCGAAAACAAAAAAATCTCGGATCAGGGATTTCATCGCACAGCAATTAGGCGTAACCGTCGACAAGATCCCTGACGACGTTGTTGAAATGGATTTTTCGGCGCTGGGTGTCGATTCTCTGGATGTCGTTGAACTGGTCATGGAGCTCGAGGAAGAGTTCGACATCTACTTTGAGTAGCTGTGGAGCTTGGGGAAAGAAATCATCGCAAAACGGTCGATCAAAGCGCTGAAGTTTCCACATTGCATATTTCATTGCGTATTCAATTCAGAATCGTAACAATCGAGATAAAAATACGCCGCTTCAATTAGCGGTTCGAGTGGAGTAACTTTTTGGGCTGTTTCCTCGCTTGCGGCGGGCTTCCAATCCAATACAAAATTGAGGTAACAAAATGGCGACGTTTTACTTTGGAAATTTTGGGGATCGCAAATTGCGATGGACCGTGACTCTTTTCACGTGCGCTTTCGTTTTTGTTGCCGTAGTTGTTGATCAGAACCGTCTAATAGGTCAGGCTCACCAGCAAGTGGACTCAGATCTCAAGGAGATCGTTTTCAAGTTTGGCGACAGAGAATTTTCAAGAATTGAACTGGATCAAGTTCGGACCCGCCATTTCGCGACAATGAAATTCCTTGAAAATCTGGAAAAAATAGCGAGCCAAATGAAAGGGGATGACTTTCCTTCTTACCTTCCACGAGGTCTCAAGATTTCACCTGCCAACTCATCCACTGACAACCCCGACGAGATTGACTCGATCGTTATGGAAAGGGTGCTGTTTGCGGAAGCAGCCCAACGGCAAGGTGTCACAATCGACGATGGCGTGGTTAATAGTTACCTGGATCGTCTTGCCGGAAACAAAAACTTCTCGGAAGCGGACTTACAATCGATCAACCGCCCTATCAACGGTGAACAAGTTGGACTCGATGAAATTCGCGATCACATGAAGATCGAATTGGCCGCAAAGATTTACCGGATCATGCTCTATTCTGGCATACAATCGACCCCCAACCCAACAGAAGCTGCGAGTATTTACAAGAAGCTCAACCAACGAATTCAATGCAACGTCCTGCCGCTGGCTGTCAGCAATTACTTATCAAAAGTTACAGATAAACCGACAAACGAAAAGCTGAAAGAGATCTTCGAAGAAGGCAAGTATCAATATTCTGACCGGTTATTTCAGAAGCCGGGATTCAAATTGGCACCTCGGTTCAAAATCCAATATCTGTATTTAGACCCTAACCTGCTCTTTGAAAACAAAATTAAAAATGTGACCGACGCCGAGGTTCAGAAAACGTACGACGGTTTGGCATTGGACGAACACCCGCTGGTCATGGAGGCAGTTCCAAACGAGGCAGTTCCAAACGACGAAGCAGTCCCCTTAAACAACGACGATAATGAAAAAGAGCCTTTGGAAATCTCTCCTGGCCTTTTACAACTGAACATCGAAGGAGATTACACAGCCCCAGGTTTGATGAGAGTCAAAGAATTAGACGATTCTCTATCTTTAGCGATCCGAGAAAGTATAGCGAGAGAAGCAGCCTTTAACACGACCCGCGAATTGATAGAGGATGCTTTAAATGCGATTCAACGTGGCGAGGATGCTCAAGGCTTGGCTCTGAAGCTCAACATGCATTTCGGTGAAACGAATTTACTTACTATTGTCGAATTACTCGATGATGAACATTTTGGTTCAAAGATCGGAAACGTTGAGAAAACTTCATACGGTCAGCGATACTCCATACCATTCGGAGTGGCTATCGCAGATCGCGTGGACAAACTTGCGATTGGAGAAACAGACCGATTACAGGAGTCGATGACGCGAGTCGAATACATCTGGTGGTTGACTGAAAAGGAAGAACCACGGGTTCGAACTTTCGCAGAGGCCGAAGAAGACGTGCGAGCCTATTGGCAATTTCAAAAAGCTCGTGAATTTGCAGTGGCCGACGCAAAAAAGATCGCTGCTTTTGTTAGTTCAAGAGATATTCCACTCCAAGAGTCTAAACTCGGAAAAGAGGGCCAATGCGCTGAAACGGGGCAGTTCACATGGATGTCGTATTCAGGGTACTCGATTGCCGGTCTTCGCCCCGAGGGTGTCGAGAGCCCCGGCGAGGACTTTATGAGCACCGCGTTCGGATTGGCGCTCAATGAAATGGGAGTCGCGCTGAACGCACCTGAAAATATTGTCTACGTAATTCAAAAAATCGCTGATGTCCGACAGCCAGCTTCGGAATTCTATGCCGAACTCAACGCGGAGTGGAAAAGATTTCGCAATTTTCCCGAACCAATCACGCAAGTGATGGATCGCCAGGTTCGCGATGTGGCATCTGAATATTGGAGGCTTTTGGCTGACCACAATGTTGGTAATCTGGAACAAGGGGAGATCAAAACTAATCCCGCTCAGTGGGAGGAGCTTAGCTATTCTTTAGAATCCACTTTGATGAATGGAACAACTTCGGATTTGACGGACCTGGCGGAACAATTCCCCAAAGCGATCGCCAGTCACTGGGGCTTGATGATTGCTGGCGACATTACCTTGCGGGAAGGTTTATCCACACCTTTTGAAATTCGCGAAAATGCGATTCGCAAATTAGATAAAGCAAAGCGTTTGTACCAACGAGTTGTGGAATCAAAATTTACCAAGACGCCGATGTTGCAACGACGAGCCATCTTTGGGTTGGCCTATTCGCTGGAAAGTCTCGGAGAATTCGAGAAGGCCGAGAAGTATTATTCCCAGTTGATTGAAGAGGATTCCGAACTCACCGATACCGCTAAACGAGGACTGGCACGGACCCAAGATGAGGAGCTGCGAGCATTTTTCGAAGTCTTTACCAAGACATCTGCGTTCGAAGCTCCCGGTCTCCCGCTCCCAAGGCCATCCAAACATTGATTTTCCGGAATTGTTTTTAATTGATATCTTGCTAGAAACGGAGCATTGATTGTTCGTAGTGGGATTCGCCAGAATTCCTTTTACCCAATGGAAGCTTGTTAATTAGCCTCTTCAAAAAAAGCCTTGGGGTTTGGCCCCAAGGCTTTTGAATTTGTTATTCGCAACGTCGTCTCTCTGAGACAAGTGTTAACGCCTCGGAGAGACGTGCTACTTTGACAAGCAATCTTAGTCGTTTTTGACTTCGAACTCAGCGTCGATTGCGTCGTCTTCTTCTTCCGCAGCAGGTTCAGCAGCTTCGGCGCCCGGTTCCGCAGATGCTTGCTCTGCGTTCTCGTACATCGTCTTGCTGAAGGCATGAGCGGTTTGCTCAAGCTCTTTCACTGCCTCCTTAATCGTGTTGGCGTCAGCGTCTTCGCCGCCGGCTGCATCACGCACTTTTTGGATTGCTGCTTCAAGAGCCGATTTGTCGTCACCGGAAAGCTTGTCCGCATGGTCTTCCATCGTCTTTTCGACTTCCAAACACATTCGGTCGGCGTCGTTACGAGCTGTTGCAAGCTCAAACATACGCTTGTCCTCTTCCGCGTTGGCTTCGGCGTCCGCTTTCATCTTTTCGATCTCATCGTCCGAAAGACCGGCAGATTCATTGATCGACACATTCGCCTCTTTGCCCGATCCAAGATCTTTAGCCGACACGTTGAGAATGCCGTTCTGGTCGATATCGAATTTAACTTCGATCTGAGGCACACCACGTCGGGCAGCTGGAATTCCGGTCAAGTCAAACTTCCCGAGCAGACGATTGTTCAACGCCATCTTTCGCTCACCCTGGAAAACCTGGATCGTGACTGCTGTTTGATTGTCCGCAGCCGTGCTGAACGTCTGCTTCTTTTCGGTTGGGATCGTAGTGTTACGGTCGACAAGCGATGTCATGACACCGCCCTCGGTTTCGATGCCAAGCGTCAGCGGTGTAACGTCCAGCAGCAAAACGTCTTTGCGGTCACCCGCCAGAACACTTCCCTGAATCGCCGCACCGATGGCAACCACCTCGTCCGGGTTTACGCCCTTGTGAGGTTCTTTGCCAAAGATCTTTTTGACCATCTCGACAACTTTAGGCACACGAGTCGAACCACCGACCAAAACGATTTCGTCGATTTCGCTTGGAGAAAGTTTGGCATCCTTTAACGCAGTTTCAACCGGGATACGGCAACGATCTACAAGAGGATCAATCAGCTCTTCGAAAGTCGCACGAGTCACGGTCATCTGAAGGTGCTTGGGCCCCGAAGCATCAGCAGTGATAAACGGCAAGTTGATGTCAGTTTGCGGCATGGTGCTAAGTTCTTTTTTGCACTTTTCACAAGCTTCCTGAAGCCGTTGCAACGCCATGGTGTCTTCACGCAGGTCAACACCGTTTGATTTTTTGAATTCGTCCGCAACATGGTTGATCAGCACGTCATCAAAGTCGTCGCCGCCCAAGTGGGTATCGCCACTGGTGCTGATCACTTCGAAAACTTTCATACCATCGTCGTCGTTCAGCTCAAGCACAGAAACGTCGAACGTTCCACCGCCAAGGTCAAAGACGACAATCTTTTGCTCGCTCTGCGATTTATCCAAGCCGTAGGCCATCGCAGCCGCCGTTGGCTCGTTGATAATTCGTGCGACTTCCAGCCCGGCAATCTGACCAGCGTCTTTGGTCGCCTGTCGTTGAGCGTCATTGAAATAAGCAGGAACCGTAATGACCGCTTTGTGAACCGTTTGGCCCAAGTAGGATTCGGCCGCTTCTTTCAGTTTGCGAAGCGTTTTTGCCGAGATCTCTTGTGGCGTGTATTGGTCATCGCCAACCTGAATTTTCACGTATTCTTCGGCCGCACCAACAACACCGTAGGGGACCATTTTTTCTTCAGAGGCGACTTCGCTATGGCGTCGCCCCATAAAACGCTTGACCGAATACACGGTACGCTCCGGGTTGGTCACTCGCTGGTTGCGGGCAGGTGCTCCTACAAGCGTCTCGCCTTTGTCGGTAAAGGCGACAACACTGGGTGTCGTCCGGTCGCCCTCTTGGTTGGCAATAACGGTAGGTTCGTTGCCGTCCATAACCGCGACGCACGAGTTAGTGGTACCAAGGTCGATACCGATGATTTTTTCGCCTTGAGCCATTTTGATGCTCCTGATTTTATATGATCGTTAAAAGCTGGTTATTTGAGTTTTTGCGCAATCTTCCCGCCTGACTTTTGGGCAGAGAAATTTGCTTTGCCACACATAATGCAAAGAGCGTGCCAGAAGCTGAGACAACCAAATATCACGAATTCGTGGTGAAAAAACGGTTTTCGAATGAGGTGTGTCTGTCTGACATTTTGACACTGATTGAGGAGTTATCTGTTTTGAGGGCTTCCGAATTCGTTCAATGAATTGAATTACGGTCACGCGCGGCAGCCTAAGCCATTTAGCCTGAGCTAGTTACACCAAAAAACGGGCTTTCCATCTTGATGACAGAAAGCCCGTTTTTAATTGTTGTCGTTTTAGATTTCGCCCGTATTACGAGGGCTCGTCGATTAGCCCTTCTTGCGGCGGGTCAATCCTGCACGTTGCAAAAGTGATTGAGTAAACATCGTCTCAATCTGCTCGTCTTGTGGGGGCGTACCATAAGCTCCCAGTGCAGAAGGGTCGTAATTCACTTCGTACGCGTGCTTGGCGATCGAGAGAATAACGCCTGGATCCAGTCGACGTCGCACATTAGCCATTATTCGCTTGCCATCGAACTTGACGCCATTCTTCGAATTCAAATCACGAATAAACCAATAGCCTTCTTCGATATCCATCAATGCGTGATGAGATGAGATATTGGCAAAGTTCAAAATGATGTCACATCCTTCACGACGGCCGATGCGCAGTCGCTTCTTCATCAGAGGGATCGGATCACCTCCCCCTGTGGGTACTAATTCTCCAAACATATGATTCCATAAAAATTGCGTTAAGAAATAAAGACCATAGAATAAAAATGTTTAATTTGGTCTACTAATACTGTAGGTCTCAACCCAAATTTCGTCAAATTAATGCCGTTTTCTACCCCCTCAAGCGGAAAAGCTCCTCCAAACGAACATGCGCGGCGAACTGCCCTTATGGACAATTGGCGAGGTGCAGGACTCCGTTATCACAGCTATAACCACTTTTTGAAATCGAAATTTGGGTTTCGAGTACAGAGGGTCAGTTTGGACGCAGGGTTCACTTGTCCCAATGTTGATGGGACTGTAGCGATTGGCGGATGTACGTTTTGTGACAATCGCAGCTTCAGCCCCAGCCGCCGAATCCGGCGTTTGCAGATTGAGCAACAACTGAAAGACGGGATCTCACGCTTAAAGACTCGGTATCGTAAAGTGGAAAACTTTATGGCCTATTTCCAACCGGCCACCAATACCTATGCGCCGGTTGACGAGCTTCGTGCGTTATACGATATCCCGCTGGAACACCCGGAAGTCGTGGCGATGGCAATCGGGACTCGCCCGGATTGTGTTCCAGACGATGTTCTCGATTTACTGCAGGAGTTTGGCGAGCGGACTTATCTGACCGTTGAGTATGGTTTGCAAACGATTCATAACCGATCACTCGATTGGATGAACCGTGGCCATCATCACGATGCTTTTCTGGACGCCATGAACCGTAGTGTTGGCCGTGGATTTGAGATTTGCGTTCATGTCATGCTCGGCTTGCCAGGCGAATCACATGCGGACATGATGGCAACCGCTGACGAAATTGCCAGATTGGATATCGACGCGGTAAAGATTCATAACTTGTACGCGGTCGAAAATACACCTTTGGCGGAACAAGTTCGAAATGGCGAAGTCGTGTTGATGGAAAAAGAAGAATACATCACGACCTTGATCGACTTTCTGGAACGTATTCCCGGCCATATGGTTGTCGAGCGGATTAGCGGCGAGGCACCGCCCAAGTATTTCGTCGGCCCTGAATGGTGCCTTAACAAACCCAATGTCTTTGATTGCGTTCGTGAGGAATTCGAACGCCGTGATACTTGGCAAGGCAAATTAGTCGACGCGGATTAAAGTGCCCTGAAAGACCCATGCTTTCGTCAGAACTGCTCGACTGGCTCGACGAGCTCGAAGGTCCATTCGGAGTTCACTTCTCTTCTGGCCCACCTTAGCAATCAATGTGTCAATCGTGTAAATGCCACCCTCAATTGGCGAAAACCGACCAACCTAGCCGTTGTTATTCGTTTTTGACTTCGATTCGTTCGAGTTCTTGTGGCCGTGAACTTTGCCAGCTTGGTTACGATGGCCTTGGTCTGCGTCACCCAACAAAAGGTCCTGAACCAGAACCAGCTCAGCGGTGATACAGATCTCGTTCCAATCAGAACGGGATTCCGCGCCAGGCTGACTGGCGATATTCTCAACGATCGAATCTATAGATCGGCCCACGATTTTGTTCTGCTGGGCAACTGATTCAACAAGGCGTTCCGGTTTGTTTTTTCGTGACATGAGACTATTAGTTTTTGAGTAGGAAGGATTTTTCTCCAACAAATTCCGTGTCGGGCCTCTTTCCGTTCGAAAACGTTTTCGAGTGTTGAACCGTCGAAAAATGGGAGATTTCGCAATCGTAGGTCGCAGAGACCGGATTGCAGGCAAAGAAGAACCCGCCGCAAGCTAAAGTTTGCCAGCCAATAATCCGAATGAACTGTTGTGCCGGTTATTCCGTTGAAAGCAGTTTCGCGCAAGGTAGGGCGAATCAGTTTACCTGCATTACCTTGACCACTTGACCGTCAAAGTAAGTTCATATACCTTTCTCAACGTATGGCGACGTGGCCAAGTGGCTAAGGCAGCGGATTGCAAATCCGCCATCCCGGGTTCGAATCCCGGCGTCGCCTCTAAAATTCTGAGCAATGAAGCCACTTCTCAAATCTGGGAAGTGGCTTTTTTTGTGAATGTCAGCAGCAAAGTCACCAAGCAGCAGTGGTTTAGAACGCAACCTTGCGCCTAACTGGCCCAAGGAACATCACAAACCATCAGATTCTGACTTGGCAAGCGACTTGCGTAGCTGGCGACTTGCGTAGCTGGCCCCAGCGAGGTTCGGCAGGACACTCGCGGTGCCGTCAACACTCACAAAGGTCGTATTCGTAATCAGGTGTAATATTTGAACGAATTCCAGAATTCACACTAGAAATTGTGTTTTTCTTAACAGGTCGTTGCGATTACAATGTTCCGAAGCTGCCAGCCATTTTTGGCTGCTCTAAACCTTTCACTATCTACCATCGAGGACTTTTCGCATGCATCGATCTCTTAAGTACTTTCTAGTCTTGGTAACGTTTTTGGCCTCGCCATTGAGTGCTCAAATCTTTACCGACCAAGCAGAATTCGAAACGACCTGCCCAGGCCTTCCTATTGAGACGTTTAGTAATTTGGATTTTGAATTTTTTGATAATGCAGGTATAGAGATCCCAACTTTCACTGCTAGCCCCGAGCCTGATGATTTCGATCTGTTTTCTTTGAACGTCACTGATGAAAATGAGTTTCCTCCTTCAGTGTTTGCATCCTTCCAGGACGCTGACCTTGATGGAGTACCCGATGGTGACATCCCAACAATCGCGTTTTCATCTCAAGCCTTCAATCCGACATACACTTTTGATTTGAATGGTCCAGCGACTTCGTTTGGATTTGGATATTTGGGGCTAGTACCGGCAACTATTGAGCTACTCGATGCCGACGGAAACATAATCGTGACCGACAACCTCGTTGTATCCGAACTGGTGCCTGAATTACCAAATTTTTGGGGCTTTACAGGAACCGAAGAGATTGCTCAGGTAAGAGTCACCACTAGTGACGGTTTCAACATAGCTGCTAATGTTGTATTCGCAAACATCTCAGCTGGTAATTGTGAACCGATCGCTGAACCGAGTTGCTTCGATCAGATCGCTCTAATAAAAGCTGACTTGGCTGCTTTGATTGCGGATTCAGATGGGAATGCCCATGAATTGCACAAGCTTGAAAACGCTTTTGCATGCTTGTGCATCATGGAAGACCCAATCTTTTGGCAAGATGACTTCACACGTTTGTCTTACTACGGATCAAACTTTTTCCTCGGTGGTGCCTATACGATCGCATGGCTTGAAGCGAGCGGCAATGCTGGTATTGATCCTATTATCGATGACATTATTGGCCTGTTAGAGTGCATCGTGGACAACGAAATTGAATACGCGATTGCCAATGGCGGCCACGATTGCTTCATACACTATGCAGAGGCCTACGCCGACGTTGCCGATCAACTATACGAAGACGTTGACTTGCCAATCGTCTCTGCTTTGGCCTACCGCTTGGCATGGCTGCACGCTTTCTACTCGACCTACTAAAGTCTAAGATTTGATTGCATACTGAATGTTCAAAAACGCTGATCCAAGTGATCAGCGTTTTTTTTCGTCTTTTGGCTCGTCGCTTGAACCACCAAGGATCATCAACTGCTCATCCGTAATTCGGTATTGCAAACCGGTTCCCTCTAGCACAGCTCCGATCACCTGGTCTACAGGCGCGTCTTTCAAATTAAGCTCTATCCGACCGTTGAGAATCGCTAAGTGGTGTTTCTCATATTTGAAGTCACGGCCCAACTGCGCAGCAATCGTATTCAGGACGGTGCCACGATTGTTAATCGTAGTCAAAGTAAAAACCTGCCGTGAAAGATCTGCGACCTCTGGTTTTTGCATCGAAACCAACAATCGGTGTACTCGCAACGATTCGTCTCCAGACGCATTCACAGTCAAGCCACGTCTACCCTTCTCAAGTTGCACCTCTGGCATCTCAGCCTCTACCAGCTCGGCTCCTTTCGTGACGTTTTCACCCAAATGAAAAACCCGAGTCACCTTGTCTCGAACGGGCATTTCAACCATACGAATCTGATCCAAACGATCGTTCAGCTCAATCGACTTCTCAAATCCCACTAATAACAACGACAGGCGATCAACTACCTCCAACGGCGGTAATTGCGTTTCGGCCCATAAATCGTGCGGAATCGTATCGCCTGCCTCAAGGGTTGCCCCAATATTCTGGCACGTTGAAAGCACCAGAGAGCGTGGCTGAGCCAATTGCGGAATCGTCAGCGATTCCTTTCGCTCCCACCGGCGCCGCGTCTGTCTTTCAGCCCGATCCACCTTGTCTTTCAGAAACGCAACCTGTTGCGGTAGATTTGCCGCAGCCTCACGAGGCCCCACGTAATAGACATCACCGATGCGGCACATACCCAGCTCTAGCTGGTCGCAAAGACGCCAGAGGCATTCCTCGAACGAAACGTTGTTTACCGAAAAATCCAGCGTCTGAGAGCCGTCCACGCGTCGATCGAGAAAAATCGCGATCCGCTGTCGATTTGACAAATTCCCCAATCGTTGCCGAAGCGGAGCAAGTTGCCAATTAACGGAAACGGCCAGAGATTCGGAGGCTTTAGTCAGCTCCGAACCACTCAGCCACTCAGTTCGTTCTTGGGCAAGTGCAGGCGAATCAAAGGCGGATCGCGCGCAAAATAGCACCAAAATTGAGATAAGCAAATTTGTTCGGGGAAAATTCATCATGCCCCAGTCCTCATATTCGCTACCATTTGAAATCCAGAGTGTAATTGTGCTGGTATTACAAGCTTTCACATCCAATAAATCAGCGACAACTCGTTGAGTAGCTGCGCGCTGGCAACTAAACTCGAAGGTCTTACCCGACAACATATCAAATAGCACTGCTGCGTCGACCAATATGTCAGACGAATTTGAACGATTTCCAATGCTGGACAGATACTACCAGCAGTACTTGGACGACGAGAATAGCGCGTCGTTTATCAGTGCAGTCTCGCGCATCTACTCCTTGGGTACTTTGCAACGACTTGCTCATGCGGGAAATATCATTTCCCGTCGAGCCGCAGTCCTTTCAATCGGATTTTTAGGCGATTTTCGCTTTAACGAGACGATGGGACGGGCCCTAAGCGATTCAGATCGGGCGGTAAGAGTCCTCGCCGATCACGGAATTCGTGACCTCTGGACACGCGATGGAAGCCAACACCAGCAAACAATGCTGCGTAAGATCATGCAACTGAATAACCGCTGTCGTTTGCAAGAATCTATCGAGCTGGCTGACAAGCTGATCACACTCAAGCCGAACTTCTCCGAAGCTTGGAACCAACGCGCCATCGCCAAGTACGGTTTACAGCAATACTCGGACGCCATTGAAGACTGTCGCGAAACACTTTATCTCAATCGTTTTCATTTCGGCGCATCTCTGGGCGTGGCCAATTGCTATTTGCAAATGAACGAAAGCGTGATTGCGTTAGAGTTCTTTCGGATCTCGCTCTCGATCAATCCAGATCTAGAAAGCGTACGCACCCAAATTGACCACCTCGAACGAACTTTAGAAGGCTAGATTCAGCCAGGTTCGTTTTTCTGAAATTTGCCCAACCTTTGTTGACTACCAGAGTCATCCACACGAGGCTTTGCGAGGACTTTCACCAACGAATCCAAGCGAATCTTTTAGAATGCCTCTTCTATTTGGCGTAGTTTGTCGTCGGGGCCACCCATATAATCTATTGAAATTATCCACCCAACCTAATTCTACCGAAGCCGATGCGAGTCTTGGAAACTCCGGTTTATGGAACGATAACAGGAGTTAAAAAAGATGACACGTGTTTTTACTTTCTTGATGGTCAGCTTGCTGACCTGTTCAATTGTACAAGCCCAGGATGCGGTAGCCGGAGCGGCTCAGGAAGGTGAGCTGAGCCTTAACGAAAAAGCCAGTCGGCTGATCGCCTATAGCTATTTTTCACAGCTCGCTAAACAGGGGGCCGTATTGGATCTGAACCAGATTCGAGAAGGTGCACGTATGGCTTTTGCAAATGAAGAAATTGGCATGACGCAGGAAGAAATCCAATCGGTTGGCACAGCGTTTGACGCCAAGATGCGAGAGGAGATTCTTGCGAAACGTAAAGCGGCCTCGGAAAAGAACATCGCCGAAGCCGAAACGTTCTTTGCCGAAAACAAGACCAAAGCAGGGGTTATTGCGCTGGAAAGCGGTGTTCAATACAAAGTGATCGCTGAAGGTGAAGGACCGTTGGCCACTGCTACCGACCGAGTCCGATTACGATATCGAGGTCGCTTGATTGACGGAACGGTTTTTGATGAAACCGGTGATGGCCCTCCTGCAGACTTCGCTGTCAGCGGAGTCGTTCGCGGTATGAGCGAGGCCCTGCAAAAGATGAAAGTGGGCGGCAAAATCGAAGCCTACTTGCCCAGTGAACTCGCCTACGGCGAAATAGGCCCACGTGACCGACGAGGCATGCCTATAATGAATTCACCTATCGGCCCTCATGCCACACTGATATTCGAAATGGAATTGATCGAAATCGTGAAGGTGGACCCAGCGCCTCAGAGTGGAGAACTACCCTCGAAAAAGTAAACTTCGCAATCTCTGTTGGTTCAGAATCAGCAACATCGGCAACGAAGTTCGACACGAAAAAAAGGCTGGGCGATCAGAAGATCACCCAGCCTTTTTGTTTAGTCCGATGTTGAAACGTTAGCTAAAACTCATACGAGTTAAACGCTAAACGAATTCCCACATCCACAAGTCTTATTCGCGTTGGGATTCGTAAAACTGAATCCTCGTTGCTCAAGACCGTCATGATAATCAACAGTTGTACCATCCAGGTACAAGTCGCTTTTCTTATCTACAATGACTTCGACGCCGTGCTGTTCGATTTTGTTATCTTTAGCTTCGTCGTAATCTGCTGCGATATCCAAGCTGTAATTGAAGCCTGATCAGCCGCCGCCGCTTACTGCAACTCGCAGAGCAGCACCATCCTCAAAGTCGCCTTCGGTTAAAAACCGTTGGACTTCTTTGGCGGCACGCTCAGTCAAGATAATTGCCATATTTTAAACTCCGTGATCCAGATTTTTGGTCAGGTGATTTAATTCCGCCTGCCCAGAAAGAATAACATTCCTCTTTCTATCAATCGTCATTTTTCGCTGCCACAATCCAGTTGTCTAGATCTATTTCAGCTGACCAAGGCTAAATCCGGCCAAACGACCGAGATTTATCGGTTAATTCCGAACTAGACAACACGCTTTGTCCCTAAAGTCACCTTCTGCTCCCACGAAAACAGGGACTGACGGGACTGACACATTTTTCGCCGAGCGATAGGCAACAATGCTGTTTAGCCGAACAAAGCCTGCAAGCAGATCTTTGACCACGTCTCAAAGCCCTCGATATCGTTCATCAACTCAGAAACGGGTACAAAGCCCGCATTGGCGATATCCTCCTCGCGTGGCAGAACCTCAGGCGACTGGACATCCAAAATGTGAACGATACCTAGGTGCACTTTCCCAACCTCGTTCTCATCATCGTTGATCAAGCCAACGCAACTTTCCGAATATTCCGTTTTGATTTCGACCTCTTCGTCCAGTTCCCGCCGCATCCCTTCGCGATACGGTTCACTACTACCAGAATCAAGTGTCGAAACATGCCCGCCGATTCCGACGCTACGTCGATCGTGTAAACGGGATTCGCCTTGCCCAGAACCTCGCGTGTACTGAAAAACGCTTGTGACTCCTTGGTCATCGGTATAACGAAAAATGCAGTAAGGAATCAATTGCTTGTACGAGGGATCTTCTTCCATCTCGTTACGAGGCAAATAGCTTGTAACTTCCGGATCCAGCAAGCGATCAAGGTACTTTTGTGTGTCGTCACAGAAACCCTGAAAATAACCGATCTCATGAAACAACGAAGTCGGAACTACCATCACATGTTCCATTGCAACAACACTCATTCGATTTCCTTTTCAATTGGTTGGATGTTCGGCTAATTTCAAGTATCACCGTTGGGAATACTTCTCAATCCAGTGAGCGGCAGTGCGCTAGCCGCCGGTTTCCGCAGGCAACGAACCGGCAAGCCCCCTGTCGCTCGCAATGATCGAATGCTTCGATCTCAATTTCGCAGCGAGATAACCAGCAGCAGAATTATATAGCCACCCATTAAAATTTGAAGCCACCTGAACCTTTGATCACCTAACCCGAAAAATATCCCAAAATTTGGAAATCGAGCAAAACGGGTTAAGAAATTGATACGATATGCGAACACCTAACCATCATGCGCAAATCGATTTCCAAAGTGTTCAGATAATCCGAGGTCCCTCTAGATCCTTTTGCGGATGAAGACTTACCCTCCCATCCAAGGGAGTTGAGCTATCGAACTACGGCTTCACGATCCAACTTTACCCTCTACAGTATCGGTTGTGATCGAAAGGACAACGGAGGCCAATTAAGTCCATCTGGCTGTCTTGATCGAGATGAATGCGACATGAACCTAAATGCAAGCGTTGCATTTTCAATCGCCGAAACCGAACGGGACCGTACTGACCCCCATTAAGAAGATGAAGCGATGAAAGAAGGTTCGAATTTTAATCCTGCAACTCACACTTTCGTTTTTTGGGAAAGTTTTGCAGCCGTTTCGACCGTCGCAAAGTGAATGTCGACGATATCCGAAATCTCGGGCGCATAACCACCCGCCATCGATATCGCTACCGGAACGTTTCGCGCGCGAAAGAAGTTCAACACCAACTCGTCTCGCTGTCGCAATCCGTCTTTGGTAAGCGACAACAACCCCAAGCGATCGCCCGCAAACGGATCTGCACCGGCAAGATAGAAAACGATATCGGGCTCAAACTCCGCGGTGACTCGACTCAAAGCCAATTCTGTTTCGGCCAAATACTGATCGTCATCGCACCCACTCGGCAGCGCCACATCCAAGTCGCTTTCCATTTTTCTAAACGGGTAGTTCTTGTCACCGTGTAATGAGCAGGCATAAAGATTCGGATTGTTGCGAGCAATACTGGCCGTTCCATTTCCCTGATGTACATCACAATCGAAAAACAGAGCCGACTGAATCAGCGACCGTTCCTGAAGCACATGGGCCGCTACGCAAACGTCGTTGAACACACAAAACCCTTGCCCAGAATCGGCAAAGCTGTGATGGGTGCCACCGGCCAAATTTACAGACAGCCCATCTTCCAAGGCACTAAGTCCAGCCGAGATACTGGCGCCGGTTGAACGACGAGAACGTTCCACCAGTTTTTTCGACCAAGGAAATCCAATCCTGCGAACCTCCAGATCACTCAAATCGCCCGTTTTGATTTTCCCAAGATAGTCTGCGGTGTGACAGGTCAACAACTGTTCATCCGTCGCTGCGTCGGGGATCAACAACTGGCAATGAGAAAGATGCTCACTCTGCCCGATCCTTTCGCGCAGCAAGCGATACTTTGCCATCGGAAAACGATGGCGCTGAGGCAACGGTAACTCGAAGGTGTCTGAGTAGTAAAGCCTCAAAACTCTTGCCGTTCTCTTGCCGTTCTCAACCAGGTCGTTTTTAGATTAGTGGCAGCCGCCCGGGCCGCAGTCGGGTCGTCATCCGCCGCCGCTGGGCATGATCGGCATGCTGCCAGGATTGCCTCCGCCCGCTTTGGGAGTCGCCGGCAGGCTGAACTGCTTGGAAAGCTTTACACTGCCACACTCTGGGCACGCGGGAGTTTCGTTTGAACGGACAAGCAGCTCACACAGTTTTTTACACGACTCGCACTGGTACTCGTAAATTGGCATCGACAACAAAATCCTTTGAACCACTAATTTGCTAACGCTATTTTTACATCGAAAGCAGTAGCCGGCAACCTCTAACCATCAGTAACGCGTCGCGTTGGCAAGGGAACTTGCCTTCCATCCTCGCTTACGCCGCGGGTTCCGTCACGGGTT
>CAZDBA010000007.1:0-3639 GCA_964503615.1 uncultured Pirellulaceae bacterium | reverse complement strand
CGGGTTCCGTCACGGGTTTCCAGTTGCCAGACGCTGAAGCGGTCTGGCATGGTAACCCGACGCGTTAGCGAGGAACGGAGCGCAAGCCTTATTAACGCATCAGCTGTGCTGCGTTTAATTCTGCGAAGTTGACTCGCTTTGCGACCAGCTACTATCTGAACCGGTAGGCGAACCAAGTTCAGCTGTCGCCGAAGACTTTTCCGTTTCCCAGATGACAACTTTGGTCAGCTGCAAATTGTATCCCTTAACAGAATCAAGCAGGCTAGGCCCGACCTCAGTCAGCAAATACCTTGCCATATTCTCCGCCGTCGGATTAAACGGCAACGGGAACACCTTGTTCGGCGTCACGGCCGCTAAAGCGTTAAGCGCCTGGACGTCCTCATTAAAGAGGATCATGCCATGGTCCCAGTTCTCATCAATCCACCCTTTAAAGAGTTTATTGATCACGGCAAAATCGACGACGCGGCCCACTGAATCGAATTCGGAGCCAGACACATAGATTTCTGCAACGTAATTGTGGCCATGAAGGTTGGCACACTTGCCTTCGTGCCCCAACAGCCGATGGCCAGCACAAAAGGAGATTCGTCGCATCAGGGAAATGTTCATTGCGGTTTGGTGAGCTTTGGGTTTGATTTATGTCGATCGAAATCGCGGTTAGTCTTCTTTTTCAAGTTTTCGCAAAATGCCTGAGTCAAGTCGACGCCCGTTTGGTTAGCCAGACAGATCAACACAAAGAGTATATCTGCCATTTCGTCGCCCAAGTCGCGATTTTTATCCGATTCTTTAAAGCTTTGTTCCCCAAACTGACGCGACATCAATCGTGCAAGTTCACCGACCTCTTCCATCAGCACGGCAAGATTCGTCAATTCGGAAAAATAGGTGACGCCGATATCGCGAATCCACTCATCGACCGTCTCTTGGGCGCTCCGTAGTGAGACTTCTTTCGTGTTCATTAGTTCCCTTTAAAGAGTAGTCCAAGAAGTGTCACGCAAGAGGTTTGCAATTTGGAAAGCCCGTATTTTACAACCGAGACTAATAAAGCCCCAGCGGCGAAATTGCCCGGCTTGGATATTTCTTCGATAATGTTCAAATATCGATTGAGCAGATTTGCCTGCGTGGCGAATCATTTATGAACCATCTAAACAACGAGTCCTCCACGTCATGGGAAAAATCGTACTAGGCTTTCCGGCCACCGACGAGCTTGTTCATCAAATTAAAACGGCAGCTCGCGAGTACGAGGTTGTCTTGGCCAAGCAGGAGGAACTTCCGCAGCTGCTGCCCGAAGCGGACCTGTTTTGCGGGCATGTCAAAGTCCCCGTAGATTGGCCAGCAATCGTCGCCGCGGGCAATCTCAAATGGATTCAATCCTCAGCAGCTGGGCTGGATCATTGTATGCATCCAGCCGTGGTCGAATCCAACATCACGGTCAGCGGAGCGTCGGCTTTGTTTGCCAATCAAGTCGCTGAAACGGCCACTGCCTTGCTGTTCGGCCTAATTCGGAACATGAAAACGTTCCACGACGCTCAAAAGCAGCGAATCTACTCACGGAAATACACGGACGACCTGACCGGAAAAAGCCTGGGAATCATCGGACTTGGCGGCAATGGCCAGCGAATTGCACAAGTCATGCGGCCTTGGGTAACACAAATTGTGGGCACCGACGTCTTTGACGACCAAACGATCGAGGGCGTGGACAAGATCTACCCGCCCTCCGCGCTGGTCCAGGTTTTGAATCAATCGGACGTTGTCATTATCACGTTACCCTTAACCGAAGAAACCAATTCCGTTTTCGGGCGATACGAGTTCGATGCGATGCGACCGGGCTCCTACCTGATCAACGTTGGCAGAGGATCGGTGGTGGATACGGACGAACTGATCCGGGCCATCGAACAGGGAAAATTCAGCGGTGTGGGGATTGATGTGGTTGATCCCGAACCTTTACCTTACGAGTCGCCTCTATGGGAAATGGAAAACGTGGTCATCACTCCGCATATCGGTGCACAATCGAAACGGCGACTTACCGACACGACCGACGTTTTCTGCGAAAATCTGGCTCGATTTCGAGCCGGTGAAAAACTATTGAATTTGGTTGACAAAAAACTTGGGTTTCCCAGGCCCGAAAACAGGGTACCTTTGGATTGGCGAACAAAATCTTTGAGTTAATTTGATTCTGCGAGTGTTGGTATAGACCCCAACCTCGATTCGCAAATAAAATAAAGCTTCCTGAAACACCCTCGTATTTGAATCAGACCATTGGACGACTTTCTTCCCAATACGATGAACTTGACCTCAGGCGATGAGATCTCGCCTACCCGAACCGCTTATGGCGAATTCGGACGTCCGCAATGTCCGAAACTGATGAAGTTTTACGACCGGATCGTTGCCAGAAAAAAGCTCAGTTGGACGACACACTTAAAATTCCTGAGGCTGCTGGGAACGGGAGGGCAGGGGATCGTTTACCTGACCGAACGTCGTGGTACCGATGGGTTTACTTTGCCTGTCGCCCTGAAGATCTTTTCGCCCGAGCGATACAATTCGCCGGAACACTACGACGAAGATATGGGTCGCATCGGATCAGTTGCTGCTGGGGTGGCTCGCATCCAACATGACAACCTGGTCGTCGTTCACAATTTCCTTGACCGCCAACGCGTTCGCATGATGGTAATGGAATGGGTCGATGGGTTTGATCTCAGACGATTGCTAACCCCAAAAATGTTCGGAGTTGTCAGAGAGCGTGTTAGTGAGAAACGTTGGGACCACATTAACCGAGTCCTCGTTACGGCCGGACCCGAACAGCCAAGATTCAAAGCCGGCGTAGCGATTGCGATCGTTCGCGATTGTCTTGAGGCTCTGGCCGCACTGCATCGCGAAGGCATCGTTCACAGCGACATTAAACCTGCCAACATTATGCTCAAGCGAAGTGGGCACGCAAAAATCATCGATATCGGGTCCGCCTATTACTTCGATTCCCCACCCAGTCGTCGCGCGTGTACGCCAGCTTATGCTGCGATCGAAGTTTTGAACGGTGAACCGGCTACGCACTTGAGCGACTTAGCCAGTCTCGGCTATGTGACGGTGGAACTGTTAGCGGGACGGCCCGTTTTCAGCGGCATCAAAGATCTTCCGGACTTGATTAAAGCGAAAGAAACTTTACTGGAACGACTGCCCGATTTATTGCCCGAGGAAGTCGTATGCAGCGAGCTGTTGATGACCTTTTTGCAGGGCATGGTTTCGCCTGATCCCTCAGCGCGTTTCGCCAGTGCCGAATTAGCGGAAACCCAAGAAGACGGCGCGGGAGCTTTCCACCGCCAGTTGATTATCGGCGATCTCGCCAGCGAATACGAAAACGACATCCGAATCTGGGTCGAAGAACTCGTAGAAATCGAACAGATGCACGACGAAGAAACGAAGTTTCTGGAGTAAATGCGAGCGGTTCTGCCTGTTCGTTCGCCGGTGTGTCGGACGTCCCATCGACCGAGGCAAGTTACTTGAATGTTGTTGTTTATGCGGTACAGGGCGGCCGGGGTGCCATGTTTACGCGAGCCACAATGGCTGTTTCAAGCTTGCCACCCAAAACATGCTCACGCAACGTTAACCACAGCCACATCAATCGCGTAAGCATGCCTGCACTCATTGGTT
>CAZDBA010000006.1:44845-55866 GCA_964503615.1 uncultured Pirellulaceae bacterium | reverse complement strand
ACTGATTAATAAGGGAACGCTGATTTTTGGAAAAAAGTGGTTTTTTCTTTGATAAATTAGGGGGGCAGCCCAAAAATTTCTGGCTCGTTCGTTCAAGGACAGTTCACATTGCCAACAAATTTGCGTGATCAGAAAAATATGATCAGCCAAATCGGCAGCAGGTGACATTAACTCAATCCACTCGAATCCATAGCGGCGTTGATCGGTCTCTGAACTCAAGCAGATCAATTTTCGATTTCACAAGCCACAAGCTTTAAATTTGCGGGGCAATTAGATTATTTGGCGAATCGTTGAATATCCGCGCATCTTACTACCAGTCAATACTTTAGGAAGACCACTCCTTTGATGACATTCTCCCAAATTTCGTTCCTCACTTAAGTATTGCCCTTATTAATCAAGCGGAGGAATTCAGTTTTCCAGATCCATAATCTTACTGACACGCCGTTCATGGCGGCCGCCTTCGAAAGCTCCACCCAACCAAGCGGCAACGATCGATTCCAATTCCTCATCCGATTTGGAAGCCGCCAAGCATAAAACATTAGCATTGTTGTGTTGGCGGCTAAGTTCTGCAGCCTGTTCGTCGCAACACAGCGCGGCTCGAACCCCTTTTACCTTGTTCGCAGCGATCGAAACACCAATCCCCGTACCACACAGCAAAATCCCCAGTTGCGAATCTCCAGCAGCAATTTGCTGAGCAACCTTGGCCGCGATGTCAGGATAATCGCAGGGCTCGTCGGCGCTCGCTCCACAATCAAAGGCCTCGTGGCCAGCTGCCTTGATAGCGCGACCAACTGCTGCCCGCTGCTGTACTCCTCGATGATCACTTCCAATTGAAATCTTCATTAGTTTCCGATCATTCCATCTTCAACAAGCTGCTTCGTCCACAGCTTTATATTTTCGTCGATCTGGTCGGCGCAACGTTGATACTGAGCAACTGGCATCCCGATCGGATCCGAAATGTCGCCTTTATCACGACGCAAAGTATAGGTGCGGCTTGCCGCCGAAGGCCAATGGTTCACTAAAGCCTGCCGGTGTCCATCGGTCATGGTTAGTATTAAATCAGAGAACTGGATCAGATGAGGGGTGACGGGCTGGCTGCAATGATGGTCGATATCGATTCCCATACCCTGCATAACTTCGCAGGATTGAGGGCTGGCCAACGAACCAGGCATCGCTGCGATCCCTGCGGATACGACGACCACACCGTTTTTTTCCAACTCGGGCGCCGTGACACCGATCTCCTCCGCGATCCGCTCGCGCATCAACGCTTCGCCCATCGGGCTGCGGCAAGTATTTCCGGTACAGACGATCAGGATCATCAGGTTGCTGATCGAATCCAATGTCGATTTATCAACGATCCCTTCCCGCAAAAACTCGCAACCATCTTCGTTAACTTTGATTACCGAAGAGGGCTGACCTAGCTTGCTTGGACCGTCATTGAGTATCAGGTCAACTTTATCACCCAACTCGTTGACGACCTGTTGCCCGTCTGTTGTATCTGCATTTCCACTCAAATTGGCACTGGTCAAAACCAAAGGACCGGCGCAAAGTCGCAAAATTTCCAACGTAATTTCGTGAGCAGGAACCCTTAAACCAACCGTGCCCCGTTCAATCATCGGTTTCTTAACGATTTCCGGCAGTCGATGAACAACACTGTCTTTATGAAGATCAAAGACGTAGGTTACCGGTCCTGGCCAACAGCGACGCGCCAGACGACGTTGAATCGCGGTCATATTCGGTACATAATCCAAAGCGTCGTCGCAGCTTTTGATGGCAAAAGTCCAAGGCTTTTCCGCGGATCGGGTTTTCAATTGGTTTAATCTTTCGACCGCCTCTTCGTTCAAAGCGCTCGCCGCAACCCCGTAAACCGTTTCGGTGGGAATCGCAATTAGCTTTCCTGCCGCCAACGTTTCAACCGCACGGAGAATAGCGTCCCGCACATCGCTGGTTTGCTTTAAATCAATTACAGTAGGCATTTCGAATGTTACCGAACAAGGTAGGGCGTAGAATGCGAGTCAGTACAAAGGTATGGCTTTAAAACCATCAAGACAAAAAGTCGCTGTGACAGAACGTGCCGTGTCGCATTCCCTTATGTCGTACAACTATATCGCCCGCAGATTCATGGGGTCAAGTAGATGCCAAACCGCTGGAATATTCCGCCCAACACTTTGACATACGCATCGGCGCGTATTTTGGTTTGCTTGGCCATCATCTTCCTGCCGGGCTGTATCGACAGCGGCTTTAGCGGCAATCTGGAACAAATACAGACTTGGGGGCGACGTGGACTGGGTGACGGACAGTTCCAAAAGCCCCGTGCGATCGCTTATGGCCCCGACGGAAATCTCTACATTGTGGACATGACCGCGCGGATTCAAGTGTTTGACACCGAGGGGAACTTTGTTCGTAGTTGGCGAACACCTGAGTACAAAATCGGCAAACCCTGTGGATTGAGTATCTCAAACGACAACATGTTGATGGTCGCCGACACGCACTATTTTCGAATCCTCTTTTATTCCTTGGACGGAGAGTTGGATGAAAGTCGAACGATCGGCGGCGAAAATGGGACTGGTCCTGGCCAATTTGGTTTTGTAACCGACATCGTTCAGGATTCAAAAGACAACTACTACGTCAGCGAATACGGTGATTACGATCGAATACAAAAGTTCGATCCCAACGGGAACTTTCTCTGCGAATGGGGCGGGCACGGCGAACAACCGGGGGAATTTTTGCGCCCGCAGGGATTGACCATCGACGACCAGGATCAACTTTGGATCGTTGACTCTTCAAATCATCGCATTCAGGTGTTTGATGTCAGTCTTGAACTTCCCAAGCTTGTCAAAACTTGGGGAGAAATGGGAAACGAACCTGGCCAGTTCTACTACCCTTACGATCTATTCTTTGATGATCAAGGGAACTTGTTTGTCAGCGAATTCGGCAACAACCGCATCCAAAAATTCACCCCAGACGGAAAAGTCCTTGGTACATGGGGCTCGGCAGGCAAAGAGATCGGGCAAGTCCACCAACCTTGGGCGGCTTGCCTGGACGAAAACGGTCAAATCCACATTCTGGATTCCTATAACAATCGCGTTCAGTCGTTTCCAAAAAAGGCGATTACTTTACCGCGCAAATCATGAACGGGTTTGCCCACTTGAGACACAAACCAACACGCCCTAACGAAAACTGATAGCCGATTTTATCGTTACACTTTGCTCTCAACTGTCTCACGTGCAAGCAAACGTGAAAATTTTTACGATGCTCCAGAACTCCAGCAATGACCAGTGTTTCCGCGCCTAATTTCGCTTAGCACCCTATCGCGCGCATAGACGGCGAATATTTTCTCAAATAATGGTGTGACATTTTGCCGATCTTAGATTTAGCTCAAGGATTCTGGTTGCGTTGTTTGACAAAGAAGAAAAATAAGTACGTCTTGATCTTTCTCTTACACGAGCCTGCACCTTGAAGACAAGGAGAGCGGTCGTGGATTTTCTAAAACCAACGGTATTCTTACTTTTCGGAATTCTACTTTTAGGTCCGAACCTTTGCTCCGGGCAGGACGATGCCCCCTCTACACACTTTCGTACTTCCGATCCCGAAGTAAAGATCATTCCGCTTCCTGTTGGTGCTGACACCAAACTTTGGAAGTTCACACCAATTGCTGATCATCATGACTCGATCGTCCAGATCGTTTCGGGTGATGGAGTTGGTACGGGTGTGGTCGTCTCCGTCGACAAAGAAAAACGAATTAAAAACGGACACCAAGGATTCTGCGTTACCGCTTGGCATGTGGTATCCAACGACCAGGACAAAGGTGAAATCGGCGTGCTGTTTCGCGATGGTAGTAAAGCCAAAGATTGCCAAGTCGTCGCTCATGACGAAGACGCCGATCTCGCGATTGTGTGGGTTTGGATCCCAGATGGTATCGAGCCCGCCATGCTGGCGGAAGAAGAAATATCCGGCGGTGACAATCTGGAGTTTGCCGGCTTGGGTGGAGGAAGCGAACTCACTCATTGCCTGCGCCATTTCTCTGCCACTGCCTCTTTGCCTTCGTCAGAAGAAAAAATCTTTGCAGACGTCCCACTGCTTCCCGGCGATTCCGGCGGACCCGTCTTCAACAGCAACAACCACTTGGTCGGCGTAATCTCAGGCGGATGGTTCTGGTGGGATGGTGGTGTTACCAACGAACAGGGAAACACGATCAGCGCAACTTGGCCGGCCCGCGCGGCCAACCTCGGGCCCATCCAGACGCTCATGGCGAAAGCAGAATCAGCCGATCTCACCCCCGAAGTCGTAAACCGCTAGAAGGTTTCGATGGAAACCCGACGCGTTAGCGAAAAAACAGCCTTGCCTACGCTGCCTTGCGGGAATTGTCTCCCAACCACTTCTCTAAACGATTTGACTTTCCCACGCTCGCTCAACAAAATTGGCAGGTCGTTCCTTTCGCTGATCACTCAAAACCGCAGCTGCTATTATGTCCTCAGAGAATTCGCCAAAACTGAGTGACTCCACAGATACGTCCGAATCATCAAACATCATTACGTTGCCGCGACGAGTTGTTTATTTCCAAGCTGCGATGCTGGGCTTGATCGCCACCACTTTTTTCATCTTTGGATTGATGGTGGGGTCGCTAACGGCTAACAACGGCTACGAACCTGAAATCGTATCGTGTCGTGTAAGTGGTCAAGTCGTTTATAACGACGACGGAATCGAACGCTCTGATTCAGGCGCGGTTGTTCTCTTGATCTCTACCGTCAATCGCCCCACGGAGCGACTGAACCCCGGTTCGATTCATCCAGACAGTTTTGTTCCACTGGAAAACGATGTAATCACAACCATTCATGAATTGGGAGGTGCGATCACCCGTACGGACAGTGCGGGAAGTTTCAATTTCGAAGTCGATTCGCCAGCCAAATACGAGTTGATTGTGATCTCAAAGAACAAACCAGGTGGCACCGCCCTGTCCAAACGACAAATGGCAGCGATCAGCACTTACTTTTCTCCGGTAGAGAACTTGCGAGCCAAAAAAGCAGTCCATCTCGACACCCTCAAAATCGACGCCACACAAAAGAAGCTTGGAAAGATTGAGCTTTAAAACGTTGGCGAATCAAAGCTCCTGAGCGATCGGCATTTCAACTCGGGGATAGTACTCATCTGACAAGCAGTGAATCAGTTTCAAAGTCTGAAACGCATCCAGCCACTCGTGGAACTTCTGCCACAACATCGCTTCGTCGCGCGAGTTGGTCTGCAACTTGGGCCAAACCGTCTCGAAATCTCGCTGCTGCAGCCAACCTCGACAACTGGCCGGAGCCAATTCCATAATCTCAGCTGCGTTCGAACCCAGGTCTTCTTTGACCACACGCAACAATCGGCCAAGATCTCGATAGCAATCCTCATGGTAGGTAAGCCACCTTCCCGTTTGGACGATTTCGCCAACCGCTTTGCCGGTCCCAAACGGCACCCGATCAGAGACGCGATCGGACGGATAAACAAAGGCGTTATTGATCATCTCGATCTTGCTTCCGGTCTTACTAAGTTGTTGCAACAGATAGAAATCTTCGCCGGCCATCCGTCGGCAACTGTACCCGCCTGCTTTTAGATAGGCCGATTTGGTACAAACGATCGTAGAGCCGATCGCGTACCAAGCGTGTGGAGAGTTGGCACCGGCCAGTCGCTCACGATGCAACTTCAAGTGCAGCTCGTAAACCTTGATCGCGAGTTTTTCCGATTGGTTGCCACAATAACGATGCTGAAAGTTGACATGGCCCGCCCTGAAGTCGGGGCGAGATTCCAAATAGCCAAATATCGCGGCCAAATAGTCAGTGTTGACCGGGCTGTCCGCATCCAAACTTATGATGGGCGAGTGATCGGTAATAAAACGTAAACCGCTGGTGCAAGATTGATGACGAGCCAAACCAACGCCGAATTTTTCTGGATAAGCTTTGCCTGGGCTAGCGTGGTCCATCCAAGCAAGCTCCAACGGCGTTTCAAGATCCTGCAACCATTGCAACGTGGCCAAGTTGTTTTGCCGATCCATTCCCTCACGTTGATTTACGTTGACGATCACTAACGTTTCGTTGAAATACTGCGAACCGGTCTGCTCAAGACTGGTCAAAGTTTCCGGGAGCGATTCGAGTTCGTTACAACTGGGAAGCGCGATAACAGCTCGATAACAGGACTTCAACGGCCGACCGCTTTGCAGAGGCTGAGTTTCTGGAATCGGATGTTTTGCCATCTATTATCTCACAGTCGTCTTTCGCTCGGCGAAAGTAAAACCGGCTACGCACCTTTCGCAGAGCGGCTGTTATTTTATTGGAAACCCGACGCGTTAGCGAGGAAACAGCTTCATCCTCGCTAACGCGTCGGGATACCATTTACGCTTCCGAGCGTTTGAAAAGATGGCAGCCTTTCCGCAGCTTTCACGGAGCAAAAGGCGACCGTGCTGTCGCGAAATTACAAGAGACTTTAATCTCTCAAGCAATGAAAATTCGCCATCGCGATACCGCTCATCATTGCCCCGATGATCCCCACATAACCCTGATCCGTTCCGCAGAGAAACAGGTTCTTCAAATGGGTCGTTCCATCAAACTTTTTATCGGGAGCCCCGTAAACCGCTCCGTTGTCGTGCCACGTAAAGCGGCGAATGGTTTTGGGTGTAAACAGGTCGGTGTCGATCACGTAGGGGCGAAAGTCAGGGACGAACCGAACGGACGACTCGATCGCCTTGTCGTACCACCTCAATTTGGCTCGACGATACTCATCATCTTCCATCTCGTTCCAACGATCAAAATCGGCGATCGTAGTTATGCGGACCACGCCCTCGGCCAACTGCCCGTCATCATCAGCGTACACGTAGTTGTTGGGAGAACAGATAACACCCGTGCGAGCATCGCACAAACCTTCTTGGGGACGTTGCCAATGGAACGTGTCACTATCGTTGTAGAAAACGATCGTGTCATCCAGTCCCAGCGTATCCGGTTGGCGATCAAGAATGGAAATCGATTCGATGAACGACAATTGTCCCGCCATACGAGGATCAGGCTCGCTCGAGTTATCGCACATCCGCAACGTTTCCAGATGACCAGCCGAAGACAGAATTCGCTTGCCCTCAAGCACATCACCGTTTTCAAGTTTCACACATGTCGCACGCTCACCATCAGTCACGATCTGGTCAACACCCTTACGCAGCAACAACTCACCGCCCAAACCACGGAAACGTTTAACCAGGTTTTTTAAAATCAATCGCACGCCTTTGTAGGGTCGCGCAAAACCCTCCATAAAGATGCTTCGAAACATGATGCTGAACTGCCCCCAAGCCATATCATGCTCACGGGCGTTTCCATACCACATCAAAGGGCACAGAATCATGTCGATTAATAATTCGCTGTTTATCGTCTCACTCAGAATCTTACGGCCGGAAAGCTCAAACGCTTCTTGATCCAAATCGTCGTAGTCGACAATCTTGTCCAGCAACCGTTGGAAGTTGTCGATCTCTTGTGGAAACTCGCGAGCAATCTCTGACTTCAACAACTCGATGTCGTTGTCGAACTTAATCTGTTGATTCGGAAATACGATTCGCGACCCACGTTGAGGAGCCAATGCGAAATCGTCCCACTTGAATCGCAACTGTTTAAGGATCCTTGCCAAGGGTCCGCGGCGAGCTCCTTTTTCAGTAAAGTTCGTCACAGCATGCAAGCCCACGTCGTGGTCCCGCTTGTTCAAACGATAGAACGAATTCAGTCCGCCTATCGTGTAATGCTTTTCGAGAATACATACCTTTTGATCGTAGTGCGCAAGACGGATTCCAGCCGCCAATCCAGACATTCCTGCGCCAATAATGATCGTATCGTACATCTATTCGAAAGGGATCCTGTGAAAGTTGGAGGTCTTGCCCAAGTTGTTTCAGTCAAACATCAATGAATAGATCTGCCCGACGGACGACTTAAGGCTCAAGTAACTGCCCAAACCTGTGGAGCCCAAGGTTAAAACGATCTACCGTTGCCGACAAGGGTCTCGATCTCTTTGCGCAGTAGATTCCCCGTAATCGGTCAGCGGTCTTGTGTTCAGGATCGAATTTGATGACCATTGAACCTGTAACGCCAAACAGTTGTCCGATCTGAAACAGTCGAGTTGACTTTGGCGGCTAGAAACTCCCAACACACATTGAACAACCGTTACCTGGCCGATGAATGGTGAAGCAACCAATGCGGCATTCCCCAAGCTTGCAGAATACAAACGCATCGCCATCAAAATTGGCTCTTCTCTGTTGGTCGACCGTGGAAAAGGCCTTAAAGCAGATTGGCTTCAATCACTGGCCCAAGACATTGCGGGACTGATCAAAAACGGCCACGAAGTCCTCGTTATCTCATCAGGCTCGATCGCACTGGGACGAGGGCTGTTGGGTCTACCGTCGGGAAGCCTCAAACTGGAGGAGAGCCAAGCCTCTGCTGCGATCGGACAGATTGCTCTGGCTAGAGCTTATCACCAAGCGCTTGGTCAACACGACATCCAAGCCGGTCAGATCCTGTTGACTTTGGGGGACACAGAAAATCGTCGCCGCTACCTCAACGCTCGCGCCACGATCGACACCCTTTTGAAACTGGGCGCAGTGCCAATTATTAACGAGAACGATACCGTTGCGACCAACGAAATTCGCTATGGCGACAACGATCGACTGGGAGCCCGGGTGGCGACGATGATGGCTTGCGACTTGCTGATCCTGCTATCGGACATTGACGGGCTTTACGCCCAACCGCCGAACGAGAATCCACAAGCCGAGTTTATCCATGTCGTAGAATCGATCACGCCAGAGATCGAAGCGATGGCCGGCGACGTCGGAACCGAACTTTCACGCGGCGGCATGGTCACCAAGATCGAAGCGGGTAAAATCGCGACCGGTAGCGGAGTCAAAATGGCGATCACTTCGGGAAAAAAGTTAAACCCGATAACTGCCCTTGGCAACGGCGAACAAGCGACGTGGTTCGAGACCTCCGGCACGCCGATCTCTTCGCGACACAAATGGATCGCGGGCCAGTTGGAAATCAAAGGCAAATTGTATATCGACCATGGAGCGCTTTCCGCGTTAGGGCAGGGGAACAGCTTGCTACCGGCTGGAGTAAAATCGGTGACGGGTGAATTTGAGCGAGGTGACGTGATCGCAATTGTTGATGAAAACGAAAACGAAATTGGTCGAGGCATTAGCGCCTACGACAGCAACGAAGCGGACATGATCAAGGGTCGAAAAAGTCAAGAGATTGCAGAGCTGTTAGGTTACGAAGGCCGCAGCGAAATCATTCACAAAGATTATTTAGTCCTTCGAAAGAGTTAAAATGTGACTATCGTTAAATGTCATGAGCAACCAATGGAAACCCGACGCGTAAGCAAGGAAACAAGTAGCCGATGTCGCCAGACTTCGGGAGAATTATCAACAGCCCTGAACTCTGGCGAGCCCAGCTACGTTTTGGCGTGTCATGCTAACGCATGGCGCTCACAAAAAAACTGAACCCATAACCACCCATGTCCACTGACTCCAACGTTACCGAAATCATGGCCAAGATTGGTCAATCGGCTGCGGCCGCATCTCATCAATTGGGCTTTGCCAGTTCGGCCCAAAAAAAATCTGCACTGCTCGCCATGGCGGACGCGGTCTGGAAAAATCGGGCAGCGATCTTGGACGCCAATGGAATCGATATGCCAGCGGGGCGCGAGAAAGGGTTGTCAGCGTCGTTCTTGGATCGATTGAAACTGGATGAATCGCGCGTCCAGGGAATCTGTGATGGGATCCGAGCGATCGCCGAACTGGACGATCCGGTCGGTGCCGTGATCAGCCAATGGGATCGACCTAACGGTTTGAATATCGAACGAGTCCGCACGCCGCTGGGCGTCGTCGGCGTAATCTTTGAAAGCCGCCCCAACGTAACGGCCGATGCGGGAGCGTTGTGCCTGAAAGCGGGAAATGCCGTCATCCTCCGAGGTGGCTCTGATTCGTTTCACTCCTCAAAAGCGATCCATGCCTGTCTGCTGGAGGGACTGGCTGCGGCCGATCTACCCACGGCCTCAATCCAGATTGTACCTACCACCGACCGTGCTGCCGTTGGCGAAATGCTTAAAGGCCTGAACGGAAACGTCGATGTGATCATCCCCCGTGGAGGCAAAGGATTGGTTGGCCGAGTCCAATCAGAGGCTCGTGTTCCCGTGTTTGCTCACCTGGAAGGACTCTGTCACGTCTACGTTGACAAAAGCGCCGACCTTTCGATGGCAATCGAGGTCGTAAACAATTCAAAGATGCGCCGGACCGGTATCTGCGGCTCTGCGGAGACGTTATTGGTCGATCGAGCCGTTGCCGATTCTCACTTGTTACCTATCTTGGAAAATCTGACGAAAGCCGGTTGCGAAATTCGCGGAACAGAAGAAGTCAAAACCCGTTTCGACGCAGCAACTTTGGCCAGCGAAGAAGATTGGTCGACCGAATATCTAGCTGCAACCATTTCAGTCAAAATAGTAGACGGAATCAGCGGTGCGATCGAGCATGTAAATCGCTATTCATCAAACCACACCGAAGCGATCATCGCGAACGATGCCGGTGCCGTAGAACGATTCTTCAACGAAATCGACTCGGCAATTCTGCTACACAACGCATCTACACAATTTGCAGACGGAGGCGAATTCGGAATGGGTGCCGAGATCGGTATCGCAACGGGAAAAATGCATGCCCGTGGTCCTGTGGGCGTCGAACAACTGACCAGCTTTAAATACCGAGTACGCGGCAACGGCCAAATCCGTCCGGTATAAGCAATGTATCAGTGAGTCGTGCTCAAACAAAATTACGGAGCAGGGAAGGGCTTGCCGCAACGAATGACAAGCCGAACCCTTTCCAATTTGGATTAAAATCGTCTTCTACGACTTCGACCGTCGCTATTCGCAGCCGCCACAATGACCCCCGCAACAATCGCTACGGTAGCGATTCGACGTATGCGCTGGGCACGAGGATTGTAGTAACCACCGCCGTAGCCGTAGTTGTAACTTCG
>CAZDBA010000006.1:6181-44745 GCA_964503615.1 uncultured Pirellulaceae bacterium | reverse complement strand
TGCGCTGGGCACGAGGATTGTAGTAACCACCGCCGTAGCCGTAGTTGTAACTTCGTCGTCCGTTAGCTGTTCTGGCTTACCCAAAAGGGGCTTTGTCCCGTTCTACCAGCGAGCTTAGGTACAACAACGACTTGCCACGATCCTTGGGAGTCGGGAACAACTCGTTTGCCGCGTTTAGGAGATCGCGACGGCTAATCTGTCCGATCAGCTCATTACCGTTTAGTACAGGCAAACGGCGATACGGGGTGTCGAGAAAGATTTGCGCGACCCCAAGGAGTCCGGTTTCGTCCGAGATCGTCTTGGCCTCTCGATCCATAAAATAGGAGATACGGCTGGTTTCAAAATCGGAATACGCTTTTGCTTCTTGAGCCTCCAGATCGCTGGAGCCGTCGCCTGATCGGATTAAATCCGAGATTTGAGTTGCAAGATTGGTTACCGGATGTTGCATACTATCGGCAAACGCCCTATCCGCCTCGGCTCGCAAAATATCTCGGCGACTGACTTGACCGACCAACATCCCATCGTCATCAACAACCGCCAACCGGCGAAGAGGTGTTTCTGAGAAAATGCGGGCGGCTTCGAAAAGATCGGTGTCCGGCGAGATAACTCGATCGCGACTTTGGTTCATGAGCAAGCCAACACTGGTCGAAGGCAATTGGTCATAAGCGGCCCAGATCAATACCCGCATACTGTCTTTTTCTGAAAACACTCCCAGAAATCTTCCGTTTGAGTCCAAGACGGGGGCGCCTGAGATTCGATGGCTCAAAAGTTTGTCAATCGCATCAAAAACGTCCGAGTCGGGTGAAAGCGTAACCAAGTTCGTTGCCATCAACTGCGAGACCGGAATCGAGTTCTCTGGATTCAAATTCCCAAGGCAAGCGTTGCGCGCCATGACATCCAAGACGTTCATGCAACATTTTTCAGAAAACACGCCAAGGAACTTAGAATTACGATCAACAACGGGAGCGCCGGTAATATTATTTTTCAACAGCCCAGCGATTCCATCGTAAACATGTTCATTGGGGGACAACGTCACCAGTTTTGTGACCATGAACTCTTTTGCTGACTTTGGCTCAACCATTTCTTGACTCCAAGTTCTGAATTGATTTGTACCTGACCTCGATAGATCGATTGTACTAATGAACTTTCAAAACCAAGGGCTTGTGATAATTTTCACGATGTTTTTTCTTCGGCGATTTATATGAACGATTAGGTTGCCACGTTTGAATTCGAGTCTGGCATTTGGGGCAACGTTGTCGGTTTAGGCCAACAATGTGTTGCACGGTTTTCCAAGGAGGTTCAACACGAGCCGTCTAGAAATGGTCCGCGCATAAGCGCGGATATGGTAACCAGGCTGTTTCCTCTTCCTCGCTAACGCATCGGGTTTCCAAGGCCCAGGCTTTTGGTTTGGAACCACAGATGAACGCGGATGGACACAGATGACGTGGTCGTTTTCATCTGTGTTCATTAGCGTTTATCTGTGGTTAAAGAACCGATAAACGAAAAAGGCAACTTGAAAAGTTGGCTAACTGAGGGCACCTTTTCGTTACAATCAATGCAAGAATGGATCGCGCTGCGAAAGCTCTTGATTCGTTTTTGGATGTTGACGCTGATGCGACGCTCACACCAACTGCAATAAAGAAAAAAAGCCCAAGGCTCTTTAACCTTGGGCTTCTATACTTTTTAAGCTGTACTTGATCCATCAAGATCAAAGTGCGTGGCAACGTCCAAACGAACGATTGCAACTTTAACGCGTCGGTGGTCTAGGAAGCGACGCAATCGGCCATCTTGGGGCCGAGGTACTCAACGGTGCTGGCCATTGAATTCAATTTCGGATAATCCTCTTCGGGAACCTGAACGCGGTATCGCTTTCTCAGCTCCATCACGATGTCCAAAAAGTCCATGCTGTCCATTTCCAGTTGTTCAGCGAAAGACTGGGAATCATCAAGCTTCGAAAGATCTTCGTCGGGGCTGATGTCTTCCAAAATTTCCAGGATCGCGTTTCTTATTTCTTCTGGGCCCATGAGCTCCATTACTCCTTAATTGAAATCAAACTCGCTTAACAACTAAAGCTGAGTTGATTCCCAACATACCAAATGAATTGTTCAAAATATATTCGACTTTTTCGATTTCACGAGGCTCGTTACTTACCAAACCGGGCAAATCGCATTCTGGATCCAGATCATCCACATTTATCGTAGGATGAACGATTTTGTCCTTAAAAGCAACCAAGTTGCCAGCAAGCTCCAACGCCCCCGCAGCACCCATCGAGTGGCCGATGTACGATTTCGCGTTATTGATGTAAGTCTTATCACTTTTTCCAAACACCCGCCGGACCGCATCGCACTCAAGCGAATCACCCATTCCGGTCCCCGTCGCATGGGTGCTGACGATGTCGATCTGCTCGGCGTTCAATCCGGCTCGGCCCAAAGCCATGTTCATACATTGAGCTTGTCGCTCAGGGTTGGGCAAAACGAAATCGGTCGCATCGGTGTTAATCGCATATCCCACGATCTCGCCGTAAATTTTGGCTCCCCGCTTCTTCGCATCATCCAACCGCTCCAGCGTGTAAAGACAGCCCCCTTCGGAAACCACGATCCCGTTTCGATCTTTGTCAAACGGACGAGAAGCCTTTGTCGGGTCCTCGTGAGAAGCCAAAGCACCTTGGCTGGCAAACCCTGCAAAGATTCCGAAGGTGTGAATGCTCTCTGAAACACCGCCGGCCAAAGCCAAATCGCACTCACCCAAACGTAACATCTGCAGCCCTTGAATCATCCCAGCATTCCCGGCTGCACAAGCGGCTCCGATCGTGTAATGCGGGCCGGTGACGCCAAGATTCAAAGCGACTTCGCCCGCTGGATTGTTGGCAACCGTTCGCGGGTTGTGGTGGTGTGACCAAAATTTAGTGTCGTAGTCGTAGTTTTTAATTTCGTAGATTTCGGTTTCCGTCTCGACGTTTCCATGCTCGGTGACTCCGACATAGATTCCGACGCGAGACCGGTCCACGTTTTCCCAATCCAGCCCGCTATCAAGAACCGCTTCGTTGGCGCAGTAGCAACCGACACTACCAGCGCGAGTCCCGCGGCGAGCGTCTTTACGAGTTTGATGGCGACGAACGTCAAAGTCGCAAACGCCGGCCAGCGTCTTGCCAAAATAACGAATCTCGTACTCTTGAACGCCGCTCTTCTTGTTCAGCAACGCTTCACGAAACTCGCCGATCGAGTTTCCATTGGGCGCGGTGAGACCAAGTCCAGTGATGACGACCCTTTGGTTGTCCGGCAGTTCGTCGTAACGAGGTTGGGAGATCATGCGAAATGCCGCAATATTAAGGTGAAAAAAGAGTTCTCAGTGCCCAAGAACATTAACTTTTTAAGATGCCCTTTTCAATGGCTGCGGCAATTCGCCTCAAAACGAGCAGTTTTAGATGAGGACTGGGTAGGTTTGCCAAAGTTTTCCGAAAAGCCGCAACTCTCCACAACGTTACCAACCAATAAGCATGGCACAAAGTTAGCACGCCTCTCGGAGGCGTTAATGCTCGCCCGAGGCGAGATACGTACTGGCAACCCAGCGTGTTCCTCGCTAACGCAAGGACGAACTGGTATTGCTCATGGGGCTTAGGACCACAGATGGACACCGATGGCATGCTCGTTTTTATCTGTGTTCAATTTTATCTGTGTTCAATTAAATCGCTGCGAGGCTAGGCCAAGTTCTCAGCTGGCTCGTTGCACTAGGAAACCACGGACCGGGGTCCATGCTACTAGATCCACTAATTTCGCGTACCGCCAAATGAGAGACGGCGCATCCCTTCTTCAGTCGAGACCTTGGCGTAGTAACCAAAATCTCGTTTGGCTCGGGAGATGTCAAAGTAATGACTCTTTGCCAACTGCGACGCTAAAAAGCGAGTCATTCGAGGCTCGGATTCGATGTTGAAGATCTCGTGGTAACACTCCAGCATATAGCCCAGTCGATAAGCCGCGGTAAACGAAATCGACTTGCGAACTCGAGGCAGGCCCGCCAGCTGCAATATGTCATTGATCCAGCTCCAACAGTTGACAGGTTCGTCTTGAGACAAAAAGTAAGCACTGCCGCATACGGGTGAGCCCGGTTGAAGCGCGTCGGCGGCCATCAAGTGTGCCATGGCAGCGTTCTCGACAAAGATAGAGTCGACTTCGTTGGTACCGTCTCCGACACGACGAAGCTTTTTCGACTTTGCCCGCTCTACCAGACGCGGAATCAAATGCTTGTCCCTTGGCCCCCAGATCAAGTGCGGGCGCAAGGCACAGGTCATGAGCGTTCCCTCTTCGTTGGCCTCCAACACATACTGCTCGGCAAGTGCCTTGCTGTGGGGGTAATTGCAAAGCCAACGTTTCGCATAGGGTGCCGTTTCGTTTTGATTAAATTGATGGTCGCCGTTAAACGTCACGCTGGGACTGCTGGTGTAGACCAAGCGGGGAACTTTCTGCCGAATACAAGCCTCGACCACGTTCCGTGTCCCGACCGTGTTCGTACCGTGATACATCTTCCACGATCCCCAGATGCCCGAGATGGCCGCAACGTGGAAAACGATATCGATCCCCTCACAAGCCGCCTCGACTGACTCCAGATTCCGAACATCAGCTTGAGCCGTTTCGACGCCCATTCCGGAAACCAGCTCGTCCTTACGTCGCATTAGCGCGCGGACCGAGTAGCCTCGCTCAACAAGCTGTTGAACGATGTAGGATCCTAAAAATCCGTTGGCTCCGGTTACAAGCGCGCGAGTCAAAATTAGCCTTTGTCGAAATTCGTTAAATTCTCTGTAGGATTGGGCGAGACGTGGAATCTCAGTCGTTGGCAATCCATTCTGTTGGCAGGTGAGGCCGAATGATGGCTGGTCAATCTGGGACAGATTGGCAGTTTAGCGTTTTGAGGAGGGACATGGCCAGCAGGGAAGGGAACTGCCGAATGCTGGAGCCAATTCAGCCCTAGTTCGGCCAATCAAGTCAACGTGATCGGCAACTTCCTAAATCCCGCTTTCCTTATGCAGGCTTACGCAGGCTTTCTTAATCCCTCGTTTAATCCTCGATCACCGGCGGATCGGCGCGAAACACGGCCACGATATCCTCGGCCGGAACGACGAATAAGTGGTTGTCCGATTCGAAATCGACTGGAATCGCCGACTTGGGGTGAAAAAGGACTTTGTCGTATTGTTTAAGCGGCAGATCCTCGTCGTGTGCGATTGCCGTAGAAATCGTCACAATTCGGCCTGTAATTGTGGGGATTTCAGCAGAATCGGGTAGTGCGATCCCACCTTTGGTCTCCTTTTTCGGCTCATCCTTTCGGACCAGCACCCGCATCCCGATCGGCTCGACATACTCAAATTTCTGTTTACGTGAAGATCCCTTGGCCATAAATGCCTCGATTCATCCCTTTCTCGGTTATAGGTTAACAAACGGAGTGACGATGAATAATTCAGCGATCGTCACAAACGATATCGGAGCTAAAAGTTAAACGTTGAAAACCTCAGGTTCAAGTGTACAGTTTGGGCTTGTATTGACCGGGAAATTTGCGAGAATTTCTCGATTCAACTTTTGAGAATGCTTCGGTGACCGATCACGGGCGTGATACGGACCGATTATTGTTTATAAACGCTTAAAACTTAAACGCATAAAAAAAGGTGCAGCAGGAAAACCGTGGCTGAAGTATTAAACACAGAAGAGCGAACTGAAACTGGAACGAAACGGATGCGTCGTTTGAGGCGTGCTGGGTTTACACCTGTAATCCTTTATGGAAACGGAGCCAAAGAATCGGTTGCCCTTTCGATTCCTACCAAAGACATCAATGCCGCAGTACGTGCTGGCAGCCAAATTGTTCGGCTTGAGGGAAAGATCTCCGATGACGCGTTCATCAAAGAGATTCAGTGGGACACATTCGGTACCGTTGTCCTCCACATGGACCTGAACACAGTCGACCTGAAACAAGCGATCACAGTGACGCTTTCGATCGATGTTGTCGGCGATGCTCCCGGTTCCAAGAAGGGTGGTACGGTCAAACAGTTGATGCAACAAATTGAGATTGAGTGTCCGGCCAATGTGTTGCCTGACAAGATCGAAGTTCGTATCAACGAATTGGAATTGGACCAAACGATCACAGCAGGCGACTTGGATCTACCTGCCGATGCGAAAGTGACTTGCGATCCAACAACAGGTATCGTCACTTGCGTAACAGTAGAAGAGAAATCAGAAGAGGCCGAAGAAGGCGAAGCATCAGCAGAGCCGGAAGTAATTGGTCGCAAGGAAGAGGATGGCGACGCCGAGGGCGACAGTTAATCCATTGTTGGAAACAGCGGAGTTCAATTCGCGACATGACTTATGAAACTGGTTGTTGGTCTTGGTAACCCAGGGCAAAAATACGTTGGCACTCGCCACAACATCGGTTTCGAAGCGATCGCAGAATTGGCTCGAAGATACAACGTTGGTCGTCCCAAAGCCAAACACGATGGTGAATTGGCTGAAGCTTCGATCAACAACGAAAAAACAATTTTGCTGTGCCCACTCACGTTTATGAATTTGAGCGGAAAGTGTGTGCAGCCGATCGTTGATTTTTACAAACTGGAACCAGAACAGGTGCTGGTCATTTGCGATGACCTGAATCTTGATCTGGCTCGCCTGAGACTCAAACCTTCCGGAAGTGCCGGTGGGCAAAACGGTCTCAAGGACATCATTCAACGATTGGGGACCAACTCGGTTCCACGTTTGAGAATTGGCGTTGGAAAACCGCCCCCACGTTGGGACGTTTCCGATTACGTTCTCGGAAAATTTGAAAAAGACGACCTGCCTGTGATGGAAAAGGGAGTCAAACGTGCGGCCGATGCTGTGGAGACTTGGATTTCCAAAGGCATTCAGGAAGCGATGAACAAGTTTAATGCGGACCCAAACGCCCCTCCCAGGGTGAGCAAGTCGGCGAAAAAATCAGCCCCGGGACCTAACGAGTCTCAGGGAAAACAAACAATTGAAAAACCGTCGGATGACTCGCCTGAGGCGGGCAACGATAACCAGGAGAATTGAACCTTGGCAACTTACGTTTACGAATGCATGTTCATTTTTAGCCCCAACTCATTCGCGCGAAATCCCGCTGCGGCTGCTTCGACCGTCGACAGCCTCGTTGCGGATGCCGGTGGAAAGATGCTGGCCAGCCGATTGTGGAACGAGCAAAAAATGGCTTACCCGATCAATGGTCACCGCAAAGGCGCCTATTGGCTTTGCTATTTCGAATTGGAAAGCACAGACATTCCTAAATTCAACCGCGCGGTTCAGCTGACTGACCAAATCATGCGTCACTTGGTCATGCGTATCGATCCACGTTTGGTCGAATCGTTTGTTGCTGCAGCCAAAGGAGAAGTTCCTCCAGCAGCTGCTCCGGCTGAAGAGGCGAAAACCGAAACAAAAACAGAAGAGCCGGTCGCGGCTGAATAGGCAGCGTTCGTTTAACATCGCGGCTTGAATTGGCATTCGAGCCTGCGTTTTGTAGTCACCCTAATCAAGGAGACATCATGGCCAGCTTTAATCGAGTGATACTCGTAGGAAATCTGACAAGGGATGTCGAAATTAGATACACGCCCAGCCAATTGGCCGTCACCGAGATCGGGTTGGCGGTTAACGATCGGGTTAAGAAACAAGGAGAATGGGTGGACGAAGCGACCTTTGTTGACATCACTCTGTTCGGAAGAACCGCTGAGGTTGCCGGAGAGTACCTTTCCAAAGGCTCACCCGTTTTGATCGAAGGCCGTTTGAAACTGGACCAGTGGGAACAAGAAGGTCAAAAACGTTACAAGTTAAAAGTCGTCGGCGAAAAGATGCAGATGCTCGGCGGTCGAAGTGGAGGCAGTGGCGGTGGTAACCGTGCCCCTGCCCAACAGCATCAACAAGCGGCCAGTGCTCCCAGCCAACCGCAAAGTCAGCCTGCTGCCTCGCCACCTGATGACGAAGTTCCGTTCTAAAACAAAACGCAAATCAATTCATCACAAAAGTAAATCAAAACGGCTCGCAATGGGCCGGAAACATTATTGGAGTTGAAAGTCAAAGATGGCTACGAAACAAAGAAGCAAACCCCGAGGTTTTTCTAAACTGCCTGTCGGTCCCAATGGCGGCATTCAGTTACTACTGATCCAGTCCGTACCTAACTTGGGCGCACAAGGTGACGTAGTTGAAGTCAAACCTGGTTATGCCAACAATTATCTGTTGCCACAGGGTTTGGCCACCATCGCAACCGATCACCACAAGCGAATGGTCGAAAAACACCGAGCCAAGCTTGAAGTATTGGCTCAAAAGCAGGTTAAGAGCATGCGAGATCAGGCATCTCACATCTCCAAGCAAAGTTTGACGATCGAAGCCAATGCGAACGACGACGGCCACTTGTTCGGTAGCGTTGGTGCTGCCGACATCGTCGCAGGCCTGAAAGATCTGGACATCCCGGTATCAGCAGACCAAGTCAAGCTGGACGGTGTTCTCAAAGAATTGGGACTGTATACCGTTAAGATCCAATTGCACGCCGATGTCGAATCGGAATTGAAGGTTTGGGTCGTTCCAACCGTCGAAGGCGAAGAAGCGTAGTTTTTTCCGACTACCGAAGCAACGAATTCATAAGACCGCCGTGGCTACTTTGCCACGGTGGTTTTTCGTGCGCCAACGACGATCCTTCAGTCCTAAACAGGTTTTGCAGGTTTTACATAACCGCTGAAAATGAAAAATCGCAAAACACAATTCGATCCAGTTTGATTTTTACGACAGTTGCTATCGAACTCGCGGGAACCAACTGTCGTTAGTTGCCAAGGGTTGCTTTGTTCGTCAGAATGCCAGTGGGCGCCGACAATCGACCTGCCAAAAAATCGGCGAGCACAGGATTGAGAATTCAGGAGGAGCAACTTTGGTCACGACGAATCGAACTGACAAACCGGTCAGTAAAAAAAAGAAGAAGAAAAAGCCAAACAGCATTCTCGATCGTGAACAGCCGTTCAACCTTGAGGCAGAGCGTGGGGTCCTAGGTAGCATCATGTTGCTACCCGACATGTGTGACGAAATCGTGTCGATCGTTCGCACCGAGGACTTTTACGACGAAGCCAACGCCAAGCTGTTTGAGCATCTGACAACGATGCATGGAACGGCGAAAAAGATCGACATGACGCTCCTGCGCGAACGTTTGGCCGCTCATGGCGATCTTGAGTTTGTCGGCGGAGCTGCCGAGATCGCCAAGATATTCACTTCGGTTCATACGCCTGCCCATGCAACCTACTACGCGAAAATCGTTCAGGAAAAAGCCGTACTGCGGACGCTAATTGGAACCTGCATCGACATTTTGGGGACAGCCTTTGAGCCACTTGAAGAACCTGAGTCGTTATTGAACCAGGCCGAGCAAAAGATCTTTGCGATTCGCGAAGGCAGACAGGGCACGTCGTTGTCCCAGATCGAAGAAAGCTTGCAGATCGCAATCGACCGACTGGAAGCGCGGGCCCAAGGAATCAATCTAACCGGTTCAGTTGACTGTGGTTTTACCGATCTGGATGCGATGACAAACGGACTGCACGGATCGGAGTTGGTGATTTTGGCTGCACGTCCCAGTATGGGAAAGACCGCGTTCGCGCTTAACATTGCGGAGAACGTGGTCACTCAATCGAAACGGCCCGTCCTGTTTATTAGTTTGGAAATGGCAGCAGTCGAATTGACCGAACGTCTGATGTGTTCTTACGCACGTGTCAATGGCCACCGGCTAAGAAGTGGAACACTGCCTCAAGAGGCCAGAAAAAAATTGATCAAAAGTGCGGGTGAGTTGAGCCAGTGCCCGTTGTACATCGACGATTCGCCAACAAGGAACGTTTCCGAGATCGCTGCTGGTGCCAGACGTATCATGAGACAGGAGGACGATCTGGCTTTAATCGTAATCGACTACTTGCAATTGATTGAGCCAGATAATTCACGAGACCCTCGTCAGGAACAGGTCGCCAAAATTGCTCGTCGTTTAAAAGGACTTGCGCGTGAATTAGAAGTGCCGATTTTGTGTCTCGCCCAGCTAAATCGACAGGCAGAAAGCACCGGTGACAACCTCCCGAAACTAAGTCACCTGCGCGAATCGGGTGCGATCGAGCAGGATGCGGATGTCGTGATGTTTGTCCACCGAAAAGACTATTACAAATCAAAAGGTGGCGAAGACGATGGCGGCGAAGACCTTTCAGGCCAAGCACAAATCATTATCGCCAAACAGCGTAATGGACCTGTTGGCAACGTCGACCTGACATGGCTACGAGACTTCACACGATTCGAAGACCGCGCACCCGAACGATTCGACGAGTTCGATTAGAGCCGAACTGGGTGATGATTGATTTCTATTCCGGTCGGCAGCCGCTTGCTTGGCTCTGGCGACTTCCAATTTCCAGAGGAAGTGAGTTGAGTGTTTCAAAAAAGCCGAATTTTGGATTTCTCCTACTTTTTCCTGTTCGCTCTACGGGTCTTTAAACGAGCTTTACCTTTTCCTGCTCGCAAATGCCTGACTTGCCAAAACTGCCAAAACAGTGAAGTTCCAACTACAAATTGATACAATTTGGTCAGATTGATAAGCCCATTTTTGCTTGACATCCCCGGCCAATCACCAAAGATAAATTGACCGTTCAATTTTTTAGCCACTGTGCATTCCATGACCGTTCCGAGCAAACAGGATATCGTCATCATCGATGAGACGGAACAGTGTCCGTACTTGCCGAATGAAATTGCGAGGATGCCGTTGCGATTGCCGATCTCCCCAATCACGTTGGCTCAAACGGACATCCGCTTTGCCGAGGGTAATCGTCGTACGGGTGAATTCATCTACCAGACGAATTGCCCTAATTGCGTGGCCTGCCAAGCGATTCGACTGGATGCGGAACGGTTTGAGTTCAGTCGAAATCAGCGAAGAGTGTTGTCACGTGGCGACCGCCTGTTCCAGCAGACGATTGGCCCCATGAAGAACGATCGGCTTCGGGTCGACTTATTTAACAAACACAGATTAAAGCGTGGATTGGCCCAAAATGGCGCAGAGATTGACAGTGGCGAGTACGCTTGGGGCTTTGTCAAAAGCTGCTTTAAGAGTTTTGAGATTGCGTATACTCGAGACGACGAATTGTTGTGCGTTGCAATCTGCGATCAAGGCGAGCATAGCGTCTCCGCCGTTTACACTTATTACGATCCCGATTTGGTTCGGGAAAGCGTGGGGACCTATTCGATTTTGAAGCAGATCGAGTTTTGCCAGAAGAACGAATTTCAGTATCTTTATCTTGGCTACTATGTGGAAGATTCGCCACACATGGAATACAAAAAGCGCTTCTTACCCCACCAGCGTTTGATCGCCGGAAAATGGCGAGAGTTTGATAAGTAAATTGGGCGCGCGACAGTGCCCAAAGCTAAAAGGCGATTTGGCAAGCACCGACTTTACTCCGCGATCTCGAAAATCTAACTGCCCAGTAGTTTGGCCTACTTTTGCCCTACTTTCGACTTCATCAAAGCCAGTAACTCGTCTCGGTTGAGAATTTTGGGGCGATCACTTATCTTTGGGGGCTTCGAATTCCCGTCCTGAACAGCAAACGAATTGATCGTTAATGCCCAAAGATTTCCTCAAAGGTTCTCAAGACCAATACGACGTCGTCGTAATAGGCAGCGGGCTAGGTGGCCTGACCGCTGCCAACATCCTTGCCCGTGAGGGGTTGTCCGTGTTGCTTTGCGAACAGCACTATAAACTGGGAGGGCTTGCAACTTGGTTCAAACGCCCCGGCGGCCATATCTTTGATATCTCGCTACACGGATTCCCCTACGGGATGGTGAAAAGCTGTCGCCGCTATTGGTCCAAAGAGATCGCCGATTCGATCGTTCAGCTAGAAGGGGTTCGATTTGACAACCCCATGTTCTCGCTATCAACCACCTTTAACCGAGACGATTTCACCAAGCTGCTGACCAGCGACTTTGGCATTGAACCCCAAGCCGTTAGCGATTTTTTCGACACCGCCAGAGGGATGAACTTCTACGACGACCAGGCGATGACGACCGGCGAGCTGTTTGAGAAGTTCTTTCCGGGCCGCGAAGATGTCACCCGGTTGTTAATGGAGCCGATCACGTACGCCAACGGTTCGACACTGGAAGACCCAGCGATTACATACGGAATCGTATTTTCGAACTTTATGTCCAAAGGCGTGTATGTCTTTCAGGGCGGCACCGACAAACTGATCAAGTCGATGGACAAGGTGATGAAAGAAAACGGCGTCGACGTTCGAATCAACTGCGACGTTGAAAAGATCAACATCGACACCAACGGCGTCCAGTCGGTTGTCGTCAACGGCAAAACGATCAAGACCAAAGCCGTCGTCTCAAACTCGAATCTCCGCAGCACCATTTTTGATCTGGTTGGCGAAGACAAATTCGACAAAACATTTATCGAAGACTCGCGGGCCGTTCGTCTGAACAACAGCAGCACCCAAGTCTACATGGCGATGGCAGAGGGCGACACAGTCCCGCGCGAAACGGGCGACCTTCTGTTTAGCAGCACGGCAGACCGTTTCCAAACCGATCTGTTATTAAGTCGCAAAATTACCAGCCGTACTTTTTCGTTCTACTATCCAGACACGCGACCTGACGGGAAAGGGCGAACACTAATCGTCTCCAGCACCAATGCGAACTTTGAGGACTGGGCGAACCTCGACAAAGAAGCGTACGAAGCCAGCAAGCAAGACTTGGTAGAGACAACTCTGGAAGCTTTGGAAAAATACGTGCCGAACTGCCGCGAGCGAATTGTGCATGCCGAAGCAGCGACTCCGATCACCTTTGAACACTACACCAAACATATTAACGGCGCGAGTTTTGGCACCAAGTTCGAGGGGCTCGGAATCAGCCGAGGGCTACCCGATCAAATTAGTGGACTTTACCACGCTGGCAGTTGCGGCATCATCATGTCCGGTTGGTTGGGCACAATCAACTACGGTGTGATCGTCGCCAACGATGTGATCAACCATTTAACATCCACGCCTGCACCGGTCGCTAGTTAAAACAGTTCGCCCTATGTCAGTTGTCCTACCGCAGTTTTGTTTTGCAGTTAGACTTCTGTCAAATTCTTTTTGCCCTATTGCACTTAAACAGCGAGCCAGCCACACGATGCCTGAAAATCTCCCCGATATCGAATCCTCAATCCCACACCGAAGTTCCATGCTTTTGGTCGATGAGGTTATCAGCGTGGATGAGAAACAGATCGTCTGCAAAAAATCGTTTCGGAACGACGAGCATTTTTTTGATGGTCATTACCCAGGCAACCCGATCGTACCAGGCGTCATTCTGTGCGAGTGCGCCGCCCAAAGCGGGGCGATTTTGATTTCGACGCTCATGTCCGATGCACAAGGCACACCCGTCCTGACTCGGATGGACGACATTCGATTCAAACGAATTGTTAAACCGGGCGAGACGGTAGAAATCACTGTAAAATTGGACGACGTTGTTTCGACCGCATACTATTTGACGGCTCAGGTTCGCTGCGAAGGCAAAGTCGCCGCGCGGCTTTCGTTCGCTTGCACGCTTGCAAAATCAGAATAAGGAAAATCGCTGGTGGACTTTTTAAAGCTCGAAGGCAAAACGATCGCCGTGTTCGGCGTCGCCAACAAAAAGAGTGTTGCCTGGCATATCGGCAAGACGCTGGAAGAGGTTGGGGCCAAGGTCGTCTACGTCGTTCGCAGCCAAACGCGTGTTGAATCAACGGCAAAAATGCTGGCTGAGCGTCCCGTTTATGTTTGCGACGTCGAGTTCGAAGAACAAATCGCGGCGGTCGCAAGTGAGATAGGAGCCAACCATGGCCCCATCGACGGGCTAGTCCACTCGATCGCGTTTGCAGATTACGAGGGTGGCATGAAGCCGTTTCATGAGACAGGCAAAAAACAGTTCCTTCGTACGATTGATATCAGTTGCTATTCGTTCATCTCAATCGCAAACCACTTTAAGGAACACTTAAGCCGTGACGCTTCGGTGATCACGATTTCGATTTCGACGACGACCATGGCCAGTGAAAATTACGGTTTCATGGCACCGGTCAAAGCCGCGTTGGATTCATCATTGGCTTTCCTGGCAAAAAGCTTCAGTAACTTTTCCAACATCCGATTCAACGCGGTCGCGCCCGGCTTACTCAAGACAAGTGCTTCGGCGGGTATCCCGGGTTACGTAGATGCCTACCTTTTTGCCGAGCAAGTGATCCCGCGTGGTGCAGCGGTCAAAACGCAAGAGGCGGCCGACGCAGCCTGCTTTTTGCTTAGCCCGCGATCGTCCGGCATGAACGCTCAGCAGTTAGTTATCGACGCAGGGATGTCGATCAACTATTTTGACAATGCGATTGTCAGTAAAGTAATGGATTCCGACCTCTAACACGTCGGGAAACGGCCAAGTGTTTTTCAAATCGGATTCTTGCGACATTTGGCTTTTTGGATCAACAGCTTTTGATGGCGAAAACTTGTGGCGAAAGAAAACAAAAGCAAGCTTGAACCGAGCCGATCCAAAGTCCGTAGAACGCTTGCCGACGACGATCAACAATCGCTCCATTTTCAATTTCCAGACGACTACATCGATCCGATTCTGGCTGCTACCCATCGTGTCTGGCATGTTCGAGATACTAAAGGTAACGGTTCAGGGCCGCTCAAAGGGGGTGAACTGCGACGAAAATTGGACAGTGGATTAATCCCTGCCAACTACGAAGTCTGCCGCGAAGATTGGGAAGACTGGCAGAAGGCAGCCGATGTGTTTCCTGAATTAGGTAAGGTTGATTCTCGAATCCCGCTGGCGTCTGATAGCGTCTTCACCGATCCCAACTACAAAATCGACCGCCCATTAACGGCCAAAACTCAACGCGAATCGAAGAAAAAGCAAAACTTGGCGCTGGGCATCGCCGCTTTGTTGATTGCGTTGTTGATTACAATCGGGCTTTGCTATCTATTAGCAAAGTTGGTTTGACGGCCAATTTGAACAACAGATTAACCTTCCTTTAAAGGAATACCAAATATGAAAACGCTCTTTGCTTTGGCTCTATTTCTGGGCCTTTTCGTTGCAACACCCCAACTGTCCGCTCAAGACGAAGAAACCCAAGCGGCCGATCCGATCGGCTTTGCGGTTGCTGAGGGAGCGCTTCGGTTTGAGGCGCCGGGCACATGGACCAAAGTTCAACCCCGAATCAATTTCATCGAATCTGAATTCTCAATTCCGAAAGAAGAAGGGGATCCGAAAAACGGTCGCCTTACCATCATGGGCGCTGGCGGAACGATCGAAGCAAATATTGAGCGGTGGCAAGACCAGTTTGGTGGTGCGGAAGCGACTACCGAAGAGATGGAAGTCGCAGGATTCAACACACACATGGTTGACATCCAGGGAACCTATATCGATTCAGTTGGCGGCCCCTTCAATCCCAATGCCAAAAAAGTCGAGAGGGAAAATTACCGAATGGTTGCTGCGATCATCCAAGCCGGCCCTAACGGAAACTACTTCGTCAAATTCTATGGACCAGCCAACACGGTTGAACAGAATCTGGAAGGATTCAAAGCGATGGTCATGGGACTTACCGTAGGCGAAGCAAACGCAGCTCAGCCCGAAATGAGCAAGTGAGATTTAGCTGGTTCGTGTGGTATGGGCTCGACTTTCTCGATTCGCACAAGCACATTGCACACGCACATTGCTTAGCAAGTCATTGGACTTAGTGCAAGAAACGCAGCCCTGTCAGCGAGCCTTTGTCTGGTTGTTTTTCTTGCGCAAGGCGCGAAGGCCGTTACAATTTTTTTGTTCCGACCTGTTTCATCAAGCCTGTGTTTCGACTTGTTTTCCAATGAATGCGCAGGTGTCGCTTCTTTCATTTTTTGAGGTCGCGTATTTCTGCGGCGAACGCCCAGCAGGGGGCTCAAACTTTCCCGCATTTTCCAAGATCAAAATCGATGTTAACAGATTTTGGCTAGTTTCCTATAATCTGCTCTCATCAAGCCACCCGCTTTACATTCACTTTGACATGTATGCGAGTGCCTCTGGTTATCCTCTCGATTTCCTTCTTATTTTAGATCCTTCCGATGGCAGATTCCACAACCAACAGTTCATCACAAAACCGCCGTTCGAAAAAGCGACGCACAAAATCAGATTCGCGTTCGCAAATCGGTTACAACAATCTTGAAAGCCGTTTGCTCTTGGCGGTTTCGGTTCAGCAGGTTGGAAGCGAATTGCTCATCATTGGTGATGCGGAAGCCAACGTTGTAACCGTTCGTGAAATCGATGCCGAAACTCTAAGAGTTGTTGGAGACAACGAAGTCAGTGATTTTGATCTGAGCCAGATTACTCAAATCAATTTTTTTGGTGGCGACGGAAACGATTCCTTTACAACCTCGGCCGCCATCGACACCACTGCCTCGGGACAAGACGGAGAGGACGTGTTGATTTCTGGATTCGGCAACGACAGCTTAACGGGTGGGCTCGGAAATGACACATTGGTTGCCCGCGCCGGGACAAACGTTCTCACTGGCAACGGAGGAGATGACACAATCACAGGGGGTCCCGGCGAAGATCAAATCGTGTCAGGAAATGGCAACGATACAATTGATGGTGGCGCCGGAAACGATTCGATCTTTGGAGGCGACGGAGACGATACGATCAGCGGCGGCTTGGGCGCGGACTCTATCTTTGGTGGCAATGGCAGTGATACCATCTTTGGCAATGCAGGGAGTGACTCTCTATTCGGAGGCAACCAAGTCGACACCATCACCGGTGGAAATGGCAATGACTTGCTTCGAGGCGGTAGCGACGACGACATTCTACGCGGCAGTGACGGAAACGACCGAATCCTGGGTGAAGAAGGAAATGATATCCTGAACGGCTCGGTGGGTGCCGATCGATTGCTTGGCGGTAATGGCAACGACAATTTGATAGGCGGTAGTGGTAACGATTTCCTCGGTGGTGGAGACGGAGCGGATAGGATCTCCGGTGATGAAGGCAATGACTTGCTTCGTGGCGGAGAAGGCGACGATGACCTGTTTGGAGGAGACCAAGTCGATCGAGTTGCGGGAGACGCAGGTAACGACACTCTGGACGGTGGCAATGGTTTTGATCGAGTTTTCGGAGACGCTGGAAACGATGTGATCAACTCTACCTCGCCCGATTTTGTAAGTGGTGGAACGGGTGACGACGAGATTAACCTAAGCGAACTGGCTCGTGACGTGGTCGCTTTTTCCAGTGTATCTGCGGACTACCAAACCACCAGAGATGGAGACTCGCTGGTCCTTCGCGACACGCGATCCATTAGTGATAACGACGGACTGGATCTAATTACTGGAGCAGATTCATTTCGCTTTACCGATCAGATCAGCGACGCTGAACCTCCTGTTCTGCAAACCGTTTTTGTCCAACCGATTATTGCCAGTAACAGCAATGGGTCAAACACAGCAGGGTTCTTCGGTAATGCCGAACAGGAGTTCGATATCAAACGACGAATCGACGAGATCTACTTGCAAGTCGACGTTGATATTGAATGGCTGGAAACTCGTACGATAAACGACACGTTCATCAATCAAGGCACCTCCGCGCGTCGTCCCACTAGTGAGTTGGACGATATCATTGCACGAGGTGACGCAGCGGGAGTCGGAAATGATGACCCGCTAGTTATTGATGCCTATTTTGTCGAAGTCGTTCCCGGCTTCCGCGCTCAAAGGGACTTTGTAGCCAACGGCCTTGCCTTTGTGGATGACAACGGCACTGCGATCAGCATCGGTGATTTCCTTGTCGATTTCGATGGGGGCAGGGCAGTTGCAGCGAGTGTTACAGCCCATGAGATCGGCCACAATCTTGGACTGTTACACGTCGAGGACGACACTTCCAACCTTTTGCACGAAGGGGACGGTGGCGATGACCTAAACGCCTCACAAAGAACAACGATTCTCAATAGCCGATTTTCTCAAGAAGTTTGATGACCGTTAATGTGGCATTGTCCCCACAGTCGCCTTTCGCTCCGAGGGTTTAAATGGTAACCCGACGCGTTAGCGAAGACGAAGGCAAGCTAGTCTCTGCGATATAAGCGCGCGTAACGCATCTTTCGCTCAGCAACTATCATTTCTGGATTTCCATCAAGAAGCGATCCAGCTCCACGCGATATTCTTCGGATTGGGGATCGTTGTGGCCTGCGTCTTTGATTTCAATAAATTTCTTAGAACCTGAAGCCGCGTCAAACAATTCTCTTCCTTGAGCGATCGGAATCAACTGGTCCGCATCTCCATGTGATTGAAGTAACGGCCCGTCGTAATTTACGATCTTTCTCAACGAGTTGAATCGCTGCCGCATTAACAAATTGGCAGGTACAACCGGCATGAGGTTTTTGGCAACGGCTGGCATTGAAGCAAACGTACTTGCCAACACCAACCCTTTGGCTCCATCACTTGCCGCGAGTTCGACAGCAACGGCGCCGCCGAGAGATCGTCCCATCAGGATGACTTCGTTTTCCGGTACGTTTTTACGATTGGCAAGCCAGGATCGTGCAGCACGTGCGTCGGCGTAAATTCCTGCTTCACTTGGCGCGCCTTCGCTCAAGCCGTAACCACGATAATCGAAAATCATCACGGCCAGCCGATGACGCTTGTTCAGAATCATCAAACTGTCACCACGACTTGCGATGTTACCTGCATTGCCATGGCAAACCAACGCGATTCCCACCGGGTCGGGATGATCAGCAAACCAGCCATGGAGCTTTGTTCCGTCGGCGGAGGCAAATCTTACCTCCTCGAACGGTACATCTTCGTGGGGAAAATCAGCAGGAAAGGGAGAAGGTTGAAAGACGAGTCGATTTTCCAGCCCACCCAAGGGCGAAAACGGCGCCCAATTCGCGCAACCAGAGAGCAACGAAATCGCAAGAACCAGAAAAAGTCGAGCTAAGGCACTCATTGGAAAACGTCCAAACAGGATCAGATCGTTTGTTAGTTACACGAAAAGTAAAACGGTAGCCAGCCCAATCGACGTTAGATAGTTTCTGAGCTTTGACCTTAGGGGAAGCAAATTTGTAACCCCGGTTGTACCGAGAGAATTCGGGGTTTTTCGATGGATTTATGTTGATAGAGGTCAAAGGGAAGTTTCTATTAGGTGTTGCTCAGATCTTCAGATTGCATTGATTGCCGAAAGGATTACCAGTTTCCTGCTTCGTTTAATTTGAGCAGTCTCGATGGGACCAACGGGTTTCAGATAAACGGAATTGACGACGATGACAGGAGTGGATTTTCGGTCAGTGAAGCAGGAGACGTGAACGGCGATGGCATTGGGATTTAGAACAGACGAAATTCGCCGCATGCTACGGCTTGAAGAGCCCGGAACACTTTCATAGTCGTCTAACCTCGATTGAGCGTTCAATCTTTGTAACCGACGATCTCGTCGATCGTTTGGCGGGATACGGAATGGTACCCGGCCCGCGCTGTTTCATAGATCTCTTTTGCGAGTTTTAATCCCTCATCGGTTTCCGAAAGTTTTTGGTACAGCGGACGAAGAAATTTGCGGCGTCCCTGTTCAGTCAAAAACTCCTTTAGCCGATCCAAACCTGGCTCATAGCTCGCGGCTACAACTAACAGTAACCAATCGTGTGTGATTTCAGAGTTGCCTGATTGCGTAAACTGAAACTCATTATCCAATCGCGTCATCTGTTCGGTCGTCAACCCGCCAGAAAAACTGCGTAGAAAATGGTTCCAGTGGTGTGTCGTCCAATCAGCCGTCTTGAAATCGGTTTTGATTTTGGCTGGTTCCGCACCCGCGAGAAATTGCGACGCTGCTGTTTCGACTTTCTCCAATTCATCCGTTTCGACCTTTGGGCAGTTTTCTGGCAAACCGGCCGAGTACACCCACTCTTCAAAGTCGATTGGTTCACCTTGGATTTCGATATTTGCCTTGAGGTACTCGATAAACCCCTCAGTGGTCATGCTTTGAAAAGCGAATTTGTCAAAGTAAGTTTTCAGAAAGCCGTCCCATTTTTCCCGCCCGACTTTCTCCTCAAGCATACGCAGGAAAAAGTAACCTTTGTCATAAGCAATCGCAGTCATGCCATCATCCGGGTCGCGTCCAGCGAGATCAAGTTTCAACCAGGTGTCTCGGGCTTTGAGCTCTTTGATCTCTTCCAACAATCCGTCCAAAGTCAGCTTGGCCAGCATCTCGGAATACTCGCGGCCGTACATCCCTTCCATAATTCGCTGCTCAAAGTAGACAGTGAATCCCTCGTTCAACCAAAAATCGTTCCAGGTTGAATTGGTCACCAGGTTCCCGGACCAGGAATGGGCGAGCTCATGAGCAATCAAAGCAACCAACGATCGGTCACCGGCCAAAATCGTAGGCGTCGCAAAAGTCAAACGCGGATTCTCCATGCCTCCAAACGGAAAACTGGACGGAAGAAAAATAACGTCGTACCGATCCCAGCGATATGCTCCATACAATTTCTCAGCAACCGAAATCATCCGTTCCGTATCGTGGAGTTCCCAAACCGCTTTTTTCATCACAGAGGGTTCGGCGTAAACTCCACTGCGCGGTCCCAGTGGTGCGAACCGTAAATCTCCCACGGCTAAAGCCAACAGATAAGACGGGACTGGCTGCTGCATCGTAAATTCGTAAACGCCCTTGTCATTCTTTGATTGCGGATTGGAAGCGCTCATAACCGCCATCAAATCAGAGGGGACTGTGATCTTTGCCGAATAAGTCATCCGAACTGCGGGCGTGTCCTGACAAGGCACCCAAGTCCGCGCGAGGATCGCTTGCGATTGCGTGAACAGGAACGGGTGTTGTTTGTCGGTCGTTTGGCTGGGCTTTAACCATTGAACTGCTGCCGCCGATGGAGAGGTCGAATAGGCAATCACGACTTTATCGTTTGCCGCATCGAACGACTCAGGCAGCTGTACCACCAACGCTTGCCCGCCTTTGCCACCCGGTTCGGCCAATTGATACTTAAGTGGGTTGGATTTCAAATCCATGATCGATTGGATTGTTAAATCGTGAGCATCCAACCGCAACGCTACTGCCGACTGATCCAACGTTAGCGTTGCCGAGCCTATCAGTTGTTTCTGCTCAAAGTCGACTTTAAGATCCAGATGCAAATGCTCGATGGCAACCTGATCCGGCCGAGCGTAGGAATGAGGCAACTCCTGTGCCCCAACTTTCTCACCCAACGCCAACAGTCCGAATATCAACAGACAACCGAAAACGACCGTGCTCAAGCAAGAACATCGCAAGCACAAAAGGTTCAGGCGAGCCTGATTCATCGGTTTAATGGTAGTACACAAAGAAAAAGCGTTGTTTTGAATTCTCATGCAATCTTCTGCAATTTGGTAATCGAACGAAACTCTGGCTACCAGTTTAGCAAACCCGGTTGCCGTTTCGAGTAGACGATTTTTGGCACGGGAATTAGAATCTCGGACGTGAATTAGAACCCCGGACGTTATACGAACTGCTCCAACGAAAACTCTTGATGAAGAACGTACGTAATTTTTGCATTATTGCTCATATTGATCACGGCAAATCGACGCTGGCCGATCGTTTGATTCAAACTTGCGGAGCGGTCACGAATCGTGAGCTTCACGATCAAATGCTCGACTCGATGGACATCGAACGGGAACGCGGTATCACAATCAAGAGTAATACGATCACGATGGAGTACCGTGCATCGGATGGCGAAACCTATCAGTTAAATTTGATCGACACGCCCGGTCACGTCGATTTCTCGCACGAAGTCCGCCGCTCTCTGATGGCATGTGATGGCGCGTTGATCATCGTGGATGCTTCGCAAGGCGTAGAGGCGCAAACGGTCGCCAACCTTTATCTGGCTATGGAACATGATCTGGAGCTGTTGCCTGTAATCAACAAAATCGACTTGCCTGCCGCCGACGAAGATCGAGCCCGAGAGGCGATCGATGCCGAATTGGGACTGGATCCGTTTGCCGCGTTACCTTGTTCTGCCAAAACAGGCGAAGGGATCGAGGACGTGTTAGAGGGAATTGTTAAGCACCTTCCCTGTCCTGCAGGTGATCCGAGTGCGCCGCTTAAAGCGTTGGTGTTCGATGCACATTTTGACAAGTACCGTGGTGTGATCCTTCAGTGCCGCGTAATGGAAGGTACGCTGCGACCACGTGACACGATTCACTTCATGCATGCGGATCGCGATTTTAAAGTCGATGAGTTAGGTTACAACCAGATGAAACTGGCCCCTCGCGAGCAACTGACCGCGGGTGAAGTTGGTTACATCGTGGCGGGAGTTAAATCGGTTCAAGACATTGAGATCGGCGATACGATCACGTTGCTCGATCGCCCGGCAGCTGAGCCGATTCCGGGCTATCAAGAAGCGAAACAAGTTGTGTTCTCTTCAATCTATCCGATGAGCACCGATCAATATGTCGACCTAACCAAAGCGCTGGACAAATTGGCGATCAATGATGCCGCTTTGACTTACGAAAAAGACAGTTCAGCCGCGCTCGGGTTTGGATTCCGCTGCGGTTTTCTCGGGCTGTTGCACTTGGATGTAATTCAGGAGCGAATTCAACGCGAGTTCGATATCGGGCTGGTCATCTCAGCTCCTTCGGTTCAATACAATCTGACGTTGCGGGATGGATCGACAATAGAGGTCGACAACCCCAGTTACTGGCCCGACCCGATGAAGATCGAATCGGCGACCGAGCCGTATATTCGCGCTTCGATTTTGACGCCTGAGGCCTACGTCGGTGCGGTCATGGAGCTTTGCCGTGAGCATCGGTCCGACAGTCAAACCATGAACTACTTGTCGGCGGGCCGTATCGAAGTCACCAGCGAGATGCCTCTAGGCGAAGTCCTGTTTGACTTTTATGGAAAGTTGAAAATGATCACGCGTGGTTACGGCTCGTTCGACTACGATCCAATCGAATACCGAAAAACGGATGTGGTTAAAGTCGACATTTTGGTAAACAAAGAGTCGGTCGATACACTTTCCTACCTGGTACATCGAGACAAGGCTCGTACCCGAGCGCTGCATTATTGCGAGCGACTGGCCAAAGAGATTCCTCGACATCAGTTCAAGATTCCGATCCAGGGTGTGATCGGTGGCACCGTGATTGCACGAACAACGATCGCTCCTTTCCGCAAAGACGTTACCGAAAAACTGTATGGCGGTGATGTAACACGGAAGAAGAAATTGCTGGAGAAACAAAAGAAAGGAAAGGCAAAGATGAAGCAATTCGGCAGCGTCAACATCCCTCAAAAAGCGTTCGTGTCAGTGCTAAGAACCGATAAGGAATAACCTAAGCCCTTTTCCTTTTGACTATTTCAAACTGTTGAACGTCTCCTGGTTCAACGAGATCTCGCCTTCGACAATTTGTTTTGCAAGCGTTTCAACGACGGGAGCGATCACGTTGAAGTGGTCGTACCCGGGGACCCGGAAAAACTTGATCTGTGGATTCCTGTTCTCGAGTGCCATTGTATCTATGGACCCATTCCAGTTTCCGTCTGCACCTTCTATCACATACATTGGAGATTTGACGCAATGTAGCCATTTGTTTGGCGACCTGAGGATCATCTCCTTTCTGTCGTTCGGGGCGCAGTAGACGTACGACCCTCCGTACTGTGCTACGGAAGCGACAGGGCCAAGCGAGAATACTCCGGAATAACGATCTGATGTTGCACCAACCAACATCGCCAAAGTTCCGCCAGTACTATGACCGCCAAGGTAGATTCGTTCGGAGTCGACATAAGGAAGAGACGCAAGGTAATCCGTTGCGTCCAAAATATCATCAACTTCGCCCAAAAAACCCTCTCTGGCACCCGGGTTATCATTTCCTCCTCGCTGGGAAGGAAACATCATAACAATTCCTGCTTTGCGAAAAGCACTAGCAGACTGATCGTTCGTTCTGGGATTAGGAGACCAGACATCACCAATTGAATTGTTATCACCACCTGTTATCCAGATAATCGCTGGATGTTTTTGGCCATCACCAGGATCGTGAGTCACGTAGGCAGCCAAGGGTCCGACACTTGATTCATACTTCACCAGCTTAAACACATCTCCGGGAGGCGGGTCTGCGGGGCCATAGTATTCACCAGCCTTAATGAGCTTGGTAACAAACCCCTTTTTGGCTTCGTGTAATTTTGGTCGGTTGTCAGTCTTGACCGCTGTCGACGCTTTTTCCGAAATTTCGGAGGTCGTACCGTTCTGGCCTGAATGGCAACCAATCAACAAGAGGAACATTAACGCGTAAACAACTCTCACAATTATCTTTCAATGCCTTTCAAGATATTCTATCCGTTCCTCTCGCGGTCAATTGCCACTCAAGATGCCGATAAACGGGGCGACGTCAAAAAAGTTAACCACACCATCTCGATTAATGTCCGCCTGATCTAGAAAACCATTCGATGTTAACAGCGAAATGAAGGGGCTGATGTCTAAAAAGCTCACCAATCCATCACGGTTGGTGTCACCTAATAGAACCGCTGCGTTCAAAGTCAACACAACTTCGTCATTGGTGACTTGCACATCAGCTTCAAAGCCGACTGGAACACCCTGAACGTCGACACTGGCGAATTCACCAATCACTTCGGTTGCTTGAACCAACGAAATCGAGTCGCCGTCTTGAGGGGTGTATTCGGGTAGCAACTCGACTGTAAGTGCTCCGCCGTTGTTCATCGTGCCGTCGATTACTAACTGGTCGAATTGGTAATCTCCCGCGTTGGAATTGTCAGTACCGGCAACCTGCAATTGAATCTCGCCTTCTGGTTGATGGAATAAATCTCCTTCTAGAATCAACCGGCCGGTTTCACTGAAGTTAATGGGTTCGTTCGGATCGACTGGATCGTCAGTGTCCATCGACGCTGGGCCGAGGATAGAGAACCGCATATCTCTCGAACTAGCTTCACTAACGTCACTTTCGGCACGATAAAGTAAACGTCCACCGCCGTTGTTGGTGCCTTCTAACTGTCGGAATTCCGTATTGGTAAACACCATCATTCCAAGTGTTTCACCACCGTTGACACTGACGGGGTTCGCAAATCCAAAGACCAGAAAATTGTTGTTAGGAACGGTTGATGGGAGCTGGAACACCTCTTCATACAAAATCGTAATCCCAGGTGCGGACGCCAAGCCATTTACTGTCACGTTTTGTTCATCGACCCCATCAAAATTATCACCCGAGAATATGACGATTGTCATTTCATCATCACTGTCAAATGACTGGGTTCCATTTGACTGAAACGTCACGCCACCGATTTCAACCATTGAACCCGCTTGTCCAACAGAAAAGTTTTGCCCTCTCGCTCCAGGGTTTGCGGTCGAGTCGATCAGCGTTTGGACGGTATTTCCCGAAATACTGTCAAAAATAACGTTGTCCGTTGGCTCGTCACCGTCACCCGCTGAAGGATCGAAAAAAGTAATTCCAGATTCGATTGTTCCTCCGCCACTTCCGCCGTTTCCGCCGTTACCGCCAGTATTTCCTGCACCACTCCCATCGGCAGCAGGAAGATCACTCGGCAAGCCAGGTGAAATCGAACCCCAATTGTAAAGTTGGCCTGCTACATCACCTACGCCCGTCAGTTGTCCGCCAGGTTTGACATCCAACCAACGTCGGCAATTAAGCACGCCCCCGTCTACTTGAGCGCGTCCGTTGTCTCCAATCCGTAATTCGTTTCCAACACCTAATTCGGTAAACGGATTGATTCGGATCGTTTGCAGCGCTGAACCTCCTTTGACTTCGATACCCAAGAACTCAACGTCAGCAAATTCAATACTGGAGTTGGTTGACTGACTATTTTCAATTACGCTGACCCAAAGCTCATGCAACGAATCATAGTTCGACCAATTCCCGGGAACCGTGGTCGAGTCTTGATCACTTCCTGCCCAATCAACATGCATTGCACTATGCCCGACACCAGACACTGTCACTCCTTCGGCCTCCGCAATTTCCTGAAGCTCGATCCGCTCATCAACGAAAGAGGCCAGATTTAAAGGCTGTGTTTCTTCCGGGTCCGTGCTCAAGTCGTACATATCCTCTGACCCGTTTGAAAAGTGAATCAATTTGATATTGTCTTTCAATACCGACCACTCAGCATCACGAGTATCAAGATCGGGACCATCTCTTTCATGGTGCTCCCATACATGGTATGGCCGCGCTCGAAACAATCCTTCACCCGTTAACAAGCTTGCGAATGAAATTCCATCCAGCCCGATTGGAGCATCGATACCAGCTAGATCCGCAACGGTTGGTAGAAAATCGGCGAGGTCAATTGGCTCGGCACAAAACTGATTGGGAGCGATCGTCCCGGGCCAGTAAGCGAAAAATGGCACACGCACACCACCTTCAAACAAATCCCGTTTGCCACCTCGATATTGGACGCCGTACAAACAATTGCCACCAATCTCGTTCCACTCTTCCAAGGTCATCGTGTCGGTTGGCTCGCCACCATTATCAGATGTAAACATGACCACAGTATTTGACAAAATACTGTCAGAGTTATTTCCGTCCCCGTCGGGGTCGCTGAGATGGTCAACCAAAGCCCCGACATGCTCGTCGAGCCGAGTGATCATGGCGCCAAGTTGACGCTGTTTTACCGTTAGGCCCATACCCTGATAATCCTGATCCCAGACTCTAGGATTCCCGGCAAAGTCAGCTGTCAGCTGCTGGCCGGGATCAAATGGTGGGTGCGGAGAATTGTAGTGCATTTGAATCATGAAAGGCGTGTCCGCTGCGACGCTACTTGTAATGAAGTCCATTGCTTCCCAAGTATGATGGTCGTCCGTATATCCGGCGAACGTATTGGTCACATTGTCACCCGCGTTGTTACCAGTCACAAAAAAGCTCATCGTATTCGACGAACTAAAATCGGACTGCCAAAGTGGGTCGATGAAAAATCGGTGAGCCTGAACATGATTTAGGTAACCAACAAAATGATCGTAACCATGGGTCGTCGGCAACGTATTCACGTTGGTGATCTGCGGATTTAAACGTAACGTTTCAACGCGGCCGGTACCGGTATGGGTTCCAGTGGTACTACCAAACCCCCACTTGCCGTAGACCGCTGTCGCGTATCCGGCTGTCTTCATTACTTCACCGGGCATAATGTCTTCCGACCGAAAGTTAATCACATTTCGATCGTTAATCGCATGGCCGTTGTGGTAGCCGGTATGCAAACTACCTCGACTGGGAGAGCAAATCGTATTCGCATAGGCCTGAGTGAACTGAACACCGGCTGCTGCCAATGCATCAAGATTAGGAGTCTTAATAACCGTATTGGGATTCGAAAACCCGGTCATCCCTGAGCTAAGATCGTCGACGAATATGTAGATAATGTTTGGCTGATCTTGGGCTTGAGCCTGGTTATTGGCTTGCATCCCCAGCAAGCACAAAACAAACATCAACGCTGTAAGCAGACGCTTTTGCTTGTTGCATGACATCAACACGAAACTGTAGCAGCGTTTATCATTCGACAAGAATGTTCTATTTTGTTTTCTAAGCATCTGAATTTTGAATTCCTTGAAAAGCACTTAGGTTGAAACGGCTCTTTCGCTAATTAAAAAGAAGCATCATTAAACCAATCGCATCGCGTTGGCAACATCCAAACTACTTTTGGGTCGTCGGCGATTAGTTGGGAAATAGAAAAGTTAATGGCGGGGCTGGTACTCTGGAAAAAACCTGGAAAGTACAGTTCCAAATTATACACTAACTTCTACATACGTGCGATTCGAATTCAATGGCACAGATCCTACGACAACTGGAACAATTGCAGCGTTATTGCAATTCTACGCCTCGTTTTTGACTCATTGCCAATAAAAGTCAAATCGCAATAAACGCTCACTCTGCTTCGCGCAATGAGGCATGCTGTAGCCGTTCGATATAGTGCAACGCTTCTTTTATACCTGGCTTAAGCCCGACAAAAGCAAGTGTGATGGGAGCAAAACCAAGTTTTACGTTCGTTGCGACACCCGCTTTCCGAGCTGAAGAGACACGCGATAGATAGTGGTCAAAATTCGACACGTAAACTCCCAGCATTTGGGTTCCGTGTACTGAATGAGTGACAATTTTCGTCACGTCCTGCCAGGGGATGAATCCAAATCCAGTTTGCCGATCAGTAATTCCCTCGTAATCAAAAACGATTGACGGCTCACCAGCCCTAACCAGATTCCGAAAAAGCACAACGAACGCCCAACCAAAAAAAACAACACCGAACCAACCGATAATCACTGCACTCCATTTATTCAAAGTTGTACAGAAAAGGCAAGCACTCACCATTACACAATTAAGGAGCAACAAGCGAACGATTCTTCCTCGAGAGTGGCAACATTCGAGAGGCTTTTCCATTTTATAAAACCTCCTCGTGGTAATGCGAACGCCAGTCCAGACATTGTTGGCAGCCGATTTCAAAATCTCGACAGACTTGCGGGCGACTTTTGTGGTGCATACAAAGTCGCGTGTCCGGGTGCAACCAGATGCAAGCTTGGTCCAACTCACCTTTGGCCGGAGGTGTATAAGCCAAGATCGTTTCCAACAAATCGGCGCGAAGTTCTTCTGGCATTTGTTCCCAACGCGTCAAATCGGCACTTGCCGCAGGGCCCAACTCTTCGATTTCGGTCGCGCTCAGTTTTTCACCCAACGCAACCTTTTCCAATTGTTGATTCGACAGGTTAAAGGCTGGATAGCCCATGTGCAAACAACACACACCGCAGCCATGGCAATCGAGTACGGGCAAGGCTATCTTCGGCCGCGAGTCGGCACCGTGATTTTGATTCAGATCGGTCATCGTTCTACTACAAGTCGCCCGCTTACTCTGCCCAATCCAACGTCAACGTTCGGAGTGCACTGAACAATTCTTCACGAATGTCATCTCGCTGCTTTATTAATTCGGGGGTCCTTTGTTCCTCCAGTTGAACAATCGCGTCTTCCGCTTTTCCCAGATCATTTTGCCACCGAAGCAACGTTTGCTCCCCGCCACCCGACTGAATATTTTTTCGCAGCCGCTCCTGACGTTGCGTTAAACGACTGATTTCGTTTTGGGCATGAGAAATTTGTTGGTTAACTTCATCCAGCGTCCGCTGCAATTCGACACATTGTTTAACGTTCGGATTATCGACAACTGTCGAGTCAGCATCGACAAAATTTTCGTAAAGCCAAGTCACTCTCAGATCTTGATGAGGCGTGTTCTCTATCAATCGCACTTGAGACTTACGAACTTTGGTTTCTGAGATACTGATCACCACTTCGTCTTTGGCTTGCAAATCGAATTCGATTCGCCGGCCTTGACTTAGTTCGCCCGTTTCTAAAGTTACCGGCTCACCGTTCGGGCGAAGCAAACAGCATTCGATTTTGCTATCCGCTAATACACAGTTATGATCCAGAACCATCGGCATCGTAGATTCTGAACTGCTGCGAATCTGATACTCGGTCTGAGATTGATTGTGGTGACTCTCAACCGCAACACCGTCACTGACCCGGATCCCGATCCGTCTGGATTTGGTCGGAACGACTTTCTGTTTGACTTTAACTCCCATCTCCAGAGCATGCGGTAGCAACGCGTCTTCGCCTTCTTTCATCGCGGGAACAATACAACTACCCGCGTAGGTCGCTTCGTCAAAAACGGTACAGATTCCTCGCCCAAGCGAGTGGTCCAGTGAATTCAGAAAACGAATCGCTCGGTAGGGTCGATCCGGATGGTTTTCTTGTTTGTAGTGAAGAACCGCGTTCGAGTTATCCAGCTCGGTTTGAAAAACTGGGATCACCGCGCTGCGGCGAGCATCGATAGAAACAGGATAAGCCGATTCGAAAATGCAAAAGTCGCCGGTTTCTGTAACGTCAGCGGTTTCGATGGCAGCAGGTTTCGCTGGACGAGGCGCCTTACGTTTGCGCATTTTCGCGCGGTCTAACTCTCTAAGTTCTGACTCTCTAAGTATGCGCATTACTTCTGCGTCTGCGCTTTCTCCACCCGCGCCGCCCCCAGCAGCCATCATGACACGATCCATCATCATTTCTTCAACTTCAACCGCTCCTATCGCAGAGTCTTGAACGATATTTACATGACTGCGGTGAGGTGTTTTGCTGTCTGCCAAATCGCTAGTGAACGTGATCGGCTGCCCCATCACAACAGCGATAACAAAATCTTTCCAGTCTTCGTCGGTGTTGTTGTCGACAATTGCATGGCCATGGAATTCGATTTTCTTATTTTCCAACAAGATAATCCGATAGGAAATTTTCCATGCAGCGGCAGGAATCGTGTATTGAACGATCGCTTCGGTGGAGCTTTCCGAAGTACTCAATCCCAAATCAACAAAGGTGCTATTGGGTTTTATATCCCTCAGCTTTCGGCTGAGCGCCTTATCGATTTCAGCCTGAATCACGGGGTCTGTAAATTGAACTGAGTTGACTTCCTTGAGCGGGATGCGACGAATAGCGTTATCGACCATAACTACCAAGTGCTTTTCCCGAACGCTCTCGCCCTTTTTAAGTGCAACGGTTTGATCCTGATGCCCAATAAGCCGTCCCACATGCTCGGTTTCGTTTTGAAATACGGTAACATTCGCCCCAGCGAGTTGGCTGGCAATACTAATCAGTGCGTTTTGCGTGTCGATATGAAGATTACCATCGTCCACATTCGCAGGTTGGTAACTGGGAGGTGAGTCGATTTTAACTTTGCCGGAAATCGTTAGCGAAGCTAGAACATCTGCCAGATGTTGTTGTCGCACAGGGATCGAGATCTTCGTTTCTCCTTTTTTGGAGACGGAAAATACTCGATGGAGTTCCGCGATCCCGTTCGAGTAAATGGTGGCTCGGTTATGTGACATGTTGTGAATCCTGAATTTTTAAATGGTCGGGCTAGTTCTGATTCAATAGTTTATCGCGCAGTCCAATTGTCAGCTTTTCAACAAGCGCTTAGCAAACCGTTCGTAAGTTTATACGTTCAACACCGCGAATTGGGTTAGGGGAAGAAATTATCTTAAAATTCGATTTCGGCCACCTACCCACCGCTCAATACAGGTAACGCAAGTCCCCGTTTAGCCGGTGTAATAGTTCGACACCCTGCCGAACTGGGAAACATGCCCACTCCTAGTCGCGTGGGGTGATTTCTATGCCAATTTATGTTTTGATAGGGCATGCAGAATATCCTAACTCATAACCTTGTCGACATTCATTCAGGCCAAATTTATCCAGCCAGCGTCGCGGTTGCTGATGGAGTGATCGAAAAAATCGTCCGGCTCGATCAAGCGGTTGATCCTGAGGGTTCCTACCTGATGCCTGGCTTTGTCGATGCGCACATTCATGTCGAAAGCTCGATGCTGCTGCCGGATCAGTTTGCTCGAATCGCTGTCACCCATGGAACGGTAGCCACGGTTTCCGATCCCCATGAAATCGCAAATGTTTGCGGCTTCCAAGGCGTCGAGCTGATGCTTCGCAATGCGGCTCAAACGAATTTCAAGTTCTGCTTTGGTGCGCCTTCCTGTGTGCCTGCCACCGCGTTTGAAACCGCCGGAGCAAAACTCGATGTGGCGGCGGTGACTCGTTTGTTGGACGATCCAAGAATCGGCTACCTGAGCGAAGTAATGGATTTCCCGGGCGTACTTAATCGTTCGCCGGAAGTAATGGCAAAGATCCAAGCCGCGATCCAACGCAACAAACCGGTTGATGGTCACGCACCCGGTTTACGTGGTGAACGGGCGGCGAAATATGTTTCAGCCGGAATTACGACCGATCACGAGTGTTTTTCGTTAGAAGAAGCACTCGACAAGCTCGCGGTGGGTTGCAAAATCGCCATCCGCGAAGGCTCGGCGGCGCGCAACTATGGTGCCCTCGAGTCCTTGATCGATTCCCATCCCGATCAAGTCATGCTTTGTAGCGATGACAAGCATCCTGATGAATTTCTATTGGGACATATCAATCAACTGGCCGCCCGAGCCGTCGCCGATGGGCGTGAACTGATGAACGTCTTGCGAGTCGCCTGCTTGAATCCGGTTGAACACTATGGCTTGCCAGTCGGTTTGCTTCGCGAAGGTGATCCGGCCGATTTCATTTTGGTCGAAGACTTGAAAAAATTTCGCGTGCTTGAAACGTGGTTGGACGGCGTCAAGGTAGCGGACCAAGGTCAATGCTTGATGCCTGCCACCAATTCGGAAACGATCAATAACTTTGTGGCCGATCCAATCGATGAGGAAGGTCTGGCCTTACCAGCAACTGGCACCCAACTGAGATTGATCGATGCCATGGATGGTCAGTTGATCACCAAGCAAGCAGTTGCAGCGTGTAAAATTGAAAATGGTTTAGCTGTTTCGGACGTGGAACGTGACATTTTAAAGATTGTGGTTATCAATCGGTACGGTCCCGCCGAACCCGCGATCGCTTTTGTGCGTGGCTTTGAGCTCAAGTCGGGGGCGTTCGCATCTTCAGTGGCTCACGATTCACACAACGTGGTCGCAGTAGGAACCAACGACAGCGATCTAACTGCCGCGATCAACGCAGTGATTGCCGAAAAAGGCGGCTTGTCCGTGGCTGCGAATGGTCAAACGGAAGTCCTGCCGCTGCCAGTGGCCGGATTGATGTCCACCAAGTCCTGCCAGTGGGTCGCTGAGCGCTATGAGCGATTGGACCGACAGGTTAAAGCGATGGGCTCAACGCTCCGAGCCCCCTACATGACGCTATCGTTCATGGCGCTACTGGTGATCCCTTCACTAAAGATCAGCGACAAGGGGCTCTTCGATGGAGACAAGTTTGAGTTCACATCGGTATTCTTAGAACTCGACCAAGGGCTGGATCCCAATTCGTAGAAACTCATTAATCGAAGGTATGCGAACCTGCACCAACTTATCCAGCTGACTTCATTGTCATGTCCGGGATTTCGAAACCGACTCGGCCTTTGCGAGCCATTAGCTGGCTTGCTTGGTCATTGTCAACGACCCCTTCGGTTTCAATATCGAAGTTAAGCTCGGCACCCAATGTAAGAGCTTTTTCGGTATCGATGTCGATACCGTTTGCTTTCAGGTGTTTAGCAAGTCGATCATAGGAGTCTTTGAAATAATCGCCTTCATTCTCTAAGGCGGCCTTGATCTCATCGCTGGTTGTTTTTTCACCCAATCGATGTGAGATACCACCAGTATGGCACAATGCGCTTGAAATATGACCTTCGACGATTGGGGCATTGAGGAGCGAGCTATCCTGGGCTTCGACCGCTTCTAGAAAGTTCGCGAAATGGTTGTCAGTGCCAGACCATTCCTGGATCTGATTACCATCATTGTCGAACGCAGACACCTTGTTGTAACTGTTGGAACACACGACGTATGCGTTTTCGCATTGGACAATGACACCGATTTTCGATCCACGGTACCTGTCCATGTTTTTTGACCAAGCAGAACGGTCTTGGAATTTTTTCGACTTGGGCAAACCACGAGTCTCAAAGATCAGTGGCGCGTCGGGGTAGTCGTGGATAACCGTTTGTGAGTTCGGTGTGTCGGCTGCGTCTTTGTAGCCCAATCGTCCTCCGATGCTTATCACACGCGGCGAGATCGTGTCGCACCCTAAAAACCAACGTGCAATATCCATCTGGTGAATCCCCTGGTTTCCCATATCGCCGTTGCCGGTGTTAAAGTCCCAGTGCCAGTCGTAATGAAACTTCGGTCGGAACAAATCTCGTTTCTCAGCCGGACCACACCAAAGGTCATAGTCGATCGTTTTAGGAATCTCCAGTGGTTTATCGAGCTTGCCGATGCTGAGCCGGGGCTTGTAACACGTTCCTAACGCGTATTGGATTTCCCCGAACTTCCCGGCTTGAACCGCAGCGACTGCCGATTGTAGCGCGGTACTGGAACGAGATTGTGTACCGCTTTGGCAAATCCGCTTGTGGCGAGCAACGCACTCGACCAACTGACGGCCTTCCCAAACGTTGTGTGAAACAGGCTTTTCGCAGTAAACGTCTTTTCCAGACATCAACGCCTGGATTGCGATCAGCGAATGGGTATGGTTCGGTGTCGCGATGGTGATCGCGTCGATTTCGTTACTGTCACAAAGTTTTCGATAGTCCTTAAATTTCTGAACGTCCAAGGGCTCCGCTTGCTCACCAAGGACTTTCTCGTCACAGTCACAAACGGCTACCAGATTGTTTCCCATTCCAAGGATGTGACTTTTGCCCCGACTGTTCAGCCCTACTACGGCTGCTCGGACTTTGTCGTTGGTGCCCATAACACGACCGTAGGAAAGTGCCGGCATGGCCATAGCACTTGCTGCCAATGCGGTCGATTTAACAAACGTTCGTCGACTAAGCTTCATTGGAATTCTCTTGATAGGGGAAAGGGCTTTTTCGTTATTCGTTAAGCAAAGACTGGCAGCCTAAACACGATTTTTATATATGTCCAGCGTGCAATTGGCTTTCAAATACCACAAGTTGTTTTGATTCGAAATGTAAGTTGCATCGCTATCGAAATTAACAATAGAACTTGCTCGCACTTTACTTCTTCTAAAATTGAGCGCTTAAGTTGTATGGCCGGCGAAAATGAATAGATGATTTGGCGGACAACGGTTACAATAGACACATCGGAAAGACCCCTGAACCGATATGCGAAAAGCGAACGTTAAGTGAAAAAAGATTATCTCAGCGATGGAAGATTCATGAGTTTCAGACTGATCGTGCTATTCTTTTGCGCTGTGCTGTCGATCTGCAATTCCAGCTGGGCATGGCAAGCGAATGATGTACGAGTCGCGGGTGATCTGCCAATCGAGCTGGATATCCTTGTGCAAGGGCTGGCTATTTCAAATGACGAACGATATGTGGTTGCCTGGGGCAATACACCCGAACTTTTGGAACAGAATCCAAGGATCGCACACATCAACGGCGGCGCGCGGGATGTTCGAGTCGTCGACCTCCAAGAGCGACAAGTGATCAGCAAAGGAACCTTTCCTAGTACTCCCAACTCAGTTGCCTTGATCGGTGATTCGGTTTTCGTTTCCCTTTCACGGAACCGAAGCCGCTTCGATCTGGCCAAAGCAGATCCGCCGCTGAGCAGGGATGAGATCGCAAAAGCCTTGCTTGAGCTATTTGTGTATGATCGGGACTCGATGCAACCGCGTCCAAAACTTCGAATGCCGCAGATACCCGACGATCTGTTCGTTTTGCCCGAGGGGAGACTCGGAGTCCGCAGCGCTCCAAGCGGCTCAACAACCTTCACCGTGTTCGATACGCGCGAAGGAACCTTGGCAATCGAACAAGAACAGAGCATCCACCACCAGACAACAGCTGTCGCCAGGCGGAACAAGGATCAAGTAGAAATCCTCGAGACGGTTTATGACCTTAAAAAAAAGCAGGTTGTTTCTTTAAGTTCTAAACCGAACTTTGACCCAATCGCTGCTGAACAGGATGAAAATTTCCGAGCCAACGTCATGCCTGCCCAAGGTGGTCTTGGCAGGCATCGGGTTTTCGTACCACGAAAAAGCCGCTATCCGACTCAGGCCAAAGATTGGGAGCACCCGTATTGCTTTGGGCGCCAAATCGTTGTGGGAAGAGTTTACGATGAACGAAGAGAGTTCCTGTACAAGATCAGGCCTCTACGACAAGAGGTTGGGGAACGCACTGTTTTGGAATTCATCTCTTCAACGCAACCGGTCATCCATTCAGTTTTGCTAACACCCAACAAAACAACTAAGCGGGAAACATGCGTGCTGAGCACATTTCGGCTGCTTGATGGGAAAGAAATCGAGGAGAAGATTGAGATTTTTTCCGTTGGCATAGACCGACCACGGCCACACTATTCAAAAATTCCGGCAGCGAGGTCCGATTCAAAAATTGTCGTCGCCAATCGGGGAATGATTTTTGATTACGCTCTGGAAGACTTGGAAATGGAAACGGAGCAACACCCTTTTTGTTTAGTTTGGCCAGAGAAACAAACGCTTTCCGCCGATCAAGTTGAACGATTTACGGTCCCTTACGTGGGTGGAAAAGGCGAAGTCAATTTTTACTTGGAAACTCAAATAGACGGCATCGAAATCGACACGATTACCGGCGAGATTTCTGTCGACACTCCCAAGCTTTGGCAAAGATTCGTGGAGCGAAATGTCGAAACCGGTCGCCCAGACCTTGAGGTAACCAACTTGATCGAAGCAGACGGACAGCCGCGTGACCTCAACAAGAAGCAGAAAACGACTCCTTCGCAGGTTTTTCAGAGTCTCTACGGTAGATCGTGCGGTTTCGACAATGAACCGACGTACTTGAAACTGAAGGTAACCGCTTCTGATGGCTACGGACAAATTTCGAAATTGGAGTTTTATATTACCGTACTTGGAAGAGCTGAAACCCTTTCAGAAGCGAGAAAAGAGCCAGATGGTAATAGAGCGGCCAACGATCCAAAACCAGTAAAACCACCTATTCCCGTAGATGTTGGCAAGTTGAACGATTTAGAAGAACGGATTCAAGCGATAGAACGAGAGACAAAGGATATAGTCGAACAGACGAAGAAGATATTAAAGTAGTACGCTTCTCCGAGGCCGTTAACACTCGCCTTAAAGGGGGCGAGCTACCACCTCGCAACCCAAACTCTTAGCTGTCTCGTTGCACCAGGTACCCGATTTTCGCTCAATTCAATCATCTCCCTTAACCGGTCATTTTTAAGCAGTTACTCAAATGCGGCAACTTACATCAAACATTTGTTTTCGGTTTTGGCTCTGCATCTTTCTCCTGACCACCTCAGCGATCGCGCTGGGGCAGGAGGAAGAACCTAAACCTGCCGACAGGAATCAGACTCAGCTTGAGCTCGACTTTAATATCCTCGACGGCCGATTTTCGCTCGACGGATCACGATTGGTTGTTTGGGGCAACAAGACCCAAAATCAACCAGGAGTTCGAGTAAATGGCTCCCATCAGATCGCAATCGTCGACTTGGAAAAGCTGAAAATCATCCAGCAACAAGAGTACTTGTCAGGCATTCGCACTGCGACGATCGACAACCAGTACGTTTACGTTGCCCCGATGTCAGGAAACTTGCTTTATCGCTATGACCACAACCTGGAATCCAGCAAACGAGTTTTTACAAATGTCCCGATCGACGCTTTGTACGCCTTGCCTAACGGAAAAGTTGGCTTTCCCGGTGACGCGCTGGGCGGTTTGATAACGGTCGACACTGAAAAAATGGAAATGGACTTGACCCAGCCGCCAGCTGCAACAAAACGTGCCACGCTAAGAAATCGCGGCGTTTCATCCCGAGAGGTTTTTCGGCAGTTTACTCCTTTGCCGAACAACCATGTGAAAATCCACCAACAGGTTTTTGATTTGAACTCTGGTGAAATCACGAGTGCGAATCTTTCCCAACTCAATGCGGTTTTCCCAATGCCAAGGGCTCAAGCTCTTCTGGATGCGGCCAACACGGAGAAAACTTTCGGTCGAACCATAAACAGGATCGGAATCTTAAATTATCGAAACGAATACGTTCATAGATTCGAAAATACAACGAGCCGGAGCGCTTACTTTTGGAGTCAATTCTCCACCACAGCACCTGTTGTTCACGTAATGTCCTCTCAAAATTTGCCCAGAGGTTCACAAATTACCAACCTGATTTTTAGAACACATCAGCTTTCTGACGGCGAAGTTCTGTATGAAGCGAAGTTCGAATATCCGGCAGGCACACCGGTTCAGACTCAATGTTTTGAGAACAGAATTTTTAGTTTGCTTGGCAAGCAGATCAGCGTGCACGAGATCCCGTCACTTGGTGTGGAAAAAGTCGAACCTGTTCTTCATATCGGCGTGTTCCCAACACAAATAGTGACTACCAACCAGACCCTGGAGTTTGATATCCCGTCCGAGGGAGGCAAAGGGAAGCTTAAATTCCAATTGCTGGCAGAATTCCCTGGCCTTTCGATCAACGCCCAGACCGGGCGAATTTCCCTGAATGGAAAACAGCTATTTCAAGCGTATCGCAACGGCCTTGAACAATCCGACATTTTTCGAAACCAACAGGCACTCAATCAGTTCGCAGAAAGCGTAAAACAAGGGGCAAAGGAACAATACGAAATCGCCTTGGGCAAGCCTTTACCCGAAACCGTTGTTCCCATGTCTTTGCCAATCTGCATAAGCGTGACCGATGAGGACAAAGTGACTGATGTGGTTAGCACTTTTGCCGTATTACTGGTACCCAGGAACGAAATCGAAGATCGGATTGCCAAAGCCAGAAATAAATTCGAAGATCAAAACGGCAATCGGATTCGCAGGTTCCGAGCGTTCAATCCAGCCGATCGCATTGTTGAATTAGAAAAGCGTGTTGAAGAGCTGGAGGCACTTTTGAATTCGGTAAACAAACAACTGAACGAAGCAAACAAAGCAAAAGCCGAAAGGTAACAAATCAAGAGGCTGGCAATTTTGGCCTGCCAGATCTTAATCCAATGATTGCACGGTTTTTCAAAACGTGATTAAAGAACACTAATTAATGAAGATTAGTGTTCCCTGTTCTTTACATTCTTTTGCTGGCGCGATTCGCAAACTGAAGTGGTTTTCAGGATGGCTAGTTGGTTAACTCTTGCCAAATCGCTCCGAAGTAAGGGATCTCGACATTTGAATGACGGGTGTTGAGTTGTTGGAATTTCGATTGGGTTT
>CAZDBA010000006.1:1388-6081 GCA_964503615.1 uncultured Pirellulaceae bacterium | reverse complement strand
GGGATCTCGACATTTGAATGACGGGTGTTGAGTTGTTGGAATTTCGATTGGGTTTCTGATGGCAATTCTGCGTGTGCTGCGCAGGTAAGCAGTAACTCGTCGCCTTTGGCGATATCTTCACCCAGCTTGCAAGCCAAATTCATTTCGTCTCCGTAGACGCCTTGAGTGTTGGAGCGAAGCAATTGGCCAAAACCGATACCAACGCATAGCTGGTAAGGCGTCTTGTCCGCAACCAGAATCTGTTCCCGAGCGATCGCTTGATTAGCCAAGATGGAAGCTTGCAAAGCGTTCTTGGGCGAATCGAACTCTGCGAACAAATTGTCTGCTTGGATTCGAAAACCACAACCACCGCATTCCTTGATCACTTGGCCAACAATGTCGGCGACGTCGATAAAACGTTTCAAGAAGAAACCAACACCTCGCTCTTGGGAAATCCGTGTAAAGCCGACCGAATCGAAAACGACCGGAGCGCAACACGTCCCAAACCGCTCAAACAATTTGGCGTCCGCTTCGTCTGAATCGGAGGTGCCGTCTAGAGTTCGCAAATGTTCAAACAAGTCGTTTGCAGCGGAAGCCTTTAGATCAAAATCGCCCGTTTTGACGGAAACAGTTCCTGAATCATTTTCTCGTTTTTCCATCAGACACTCCAAATTGAATTTTCAATTCTAAAGCCAATACTAGCTTTGTCTCAAAACAATAAGTGTAAATGGAAACCCGACGCGTTAGCGAGGAGCTGCGTTGATCACTATTCCTCGCTAACGCGTCGGGTTACCTACACACTGAAAGGCAACTGTAGAGGCGCGCCACTTCGGGGAATGAAAAGTGACTTTTAGGGACAAAGCTGGAAAGAGTTTAGCCGGTTCGCTAACCGATTGCTACTTTTTTTCAGACTATCCGCCCAGTAACGCCATCGCCGAATCGATTAGCATGCCGGTCTTGTCATCTTCGGTATTGATAATCACCAGCCACGAGACCAATCCGATCACGAACGAGACTAACAATCCGATGGTTGGCATCAAAAGATTCTTGCCTTGCATAAATCCAAAGATGACACAGTACGTGCCTAAGCTGCAAAGACAAATAATTCCTTGCGTTTGATCGACCAGAAAGGCCACACTTGAAATCCAGGCGATACAACCGATCGCAATCACGATCGCCATAATGAGACTTACGCCTGGGGCGGTTAAACCCAAAGAAGTCATGATCCAGTCCATCGATAAAACGGTGGTCACGCCCAACACCGCAAATATGATGAAACCGATGATTGCGATACCTGCAATCAGGTACGATTCGGAACCATCACCAAAATCCTGTCCCTCAGCACTGACAGGCGACTCGTCGATCGCTTTTTCAGCTTTGGCCATGATCTTGTCGGCATCGGTTTTGCCGGGATCGATTGCGCCGTCTTCGTCTTCGTAAACCTCTGTCTTAAGCTTTTCACCTGTTTCATGATTGAATCCGCAGTCGATACAGATCACGGTTGCCTGTGACATTTCCGAGCCACAGTTACCGCAGACTGGCCCCCGGGGCGCGGATTTTACGCCGGCTTCATCCAACAGATCCAAAATCGGATTGTACTCTGCAGGCGAAGGAGCTGGAGCAGCTGGAGCAGCAGGAGCGACCGCTGCGACTTCTGGGCTGGGAATCCGCATCGGCTGTTTGCACTTGGGACATCCGACACGTTTGCCTGCCATTGTGTCTTTTGCCTTAAACTTGGCTCCACAACTTCCACATTCCGCTTTAATTGGCATGGCTTTAATTCCAACCTGAGTTGATAAGATTCTGAAGGGTAAGACGATAGGTTAGGAAGGTGATACGTTGCTGTCAGGTTCACCGAAACCCAGCGAGGTTCGACCTTGCGCCTCTACAATGTGAACCGAAAGAGTGAAAGATTGCATGGCAACAAGTCACTTCTTTCGTATATCTCCTATTCTGTAACCAGAATTCGTTTTGGCAACCGTAACATGGTTCGTAAACACCTGCTTTTATGGGGATTTTGCAAAGTTTTGACGAGGATTTCGATTGGTCGTATCGTTTCGAGCGATTTGGGCTCAAATTCTTTTGAAAACGACTCTTCCGCGGAGAAAGGCGATTGAAATTCCAACGCAATTTTCTGACAATCTGTCATCGCGAAGCGGGAGCGGAGCGGCGGGTCTGTGGAAAGTCCATTCGAAGCCGAATCAGCTCTGTCTTTCCAAATCGCATCTAGAAATTAGAACGGTCGCCAAACCACCACGAATTCCGGGGCATCGGTTTTGGAGCCAAAAAAATTTCGTTCGCATTGAGCTTTGGCGCGCTAGTTGCCTTAGAAACAAAGCTCAGTTTTGTTTTGTGCAAAAATGTCAGGCTTGGCGTATGCCTTAGCTGATTGGAAGCGTCGCAAATCAGTTTTGAGACGCTGGTAATATCATTCGCAGTATTAACTTGTATGGAGGTCGTAGATGGCTGTGGCTACGAAGAAAAAGGGTGCTTCTAAGAAGAAGTCCAAATCAAATTTGCAACCGCTCGGAGCGAGAATCGTAGTTCGCCGTGATGAGGTGGCTGATACAACCGCCGGAGGGCTCGTATTGCCCACCAGCGCAACAGAACGACCGACTCGCGGTGTAATCGTCAGTGTCGGCAACGGCAAACTGCTCGCCGACGGAACCCGTGGCGAAATGCAGCTCAAGCCGGGTGATCACATCTTGTTCACTTCTTACGCTCCCAACGAGATCGAGTTCGGTGATGAAGAGTTGCTGCTGATGCTCGAAGAGGACGTTTTGGCAGTTATCGAGTAATCGCGGCTGACGACACATTCACGAACACATTTTAAATCCAAATCAAATCCAACAGCTGAAAAGCAGGAGATCTAACGATGGCAAAAATGATTGCCTTTGAACAAGAGGCACGCGAAGCGATTCGACGTGGCGTCTCGAAACTGGCCCGAGCGGTCAAAGTCACCTTGGGTCCAAAGGGACGCAACGTGATTTTGCAAAAAAGCTTTGGCAGCCCAACCGTTACCAAAGACGGCGTTTCCGTCGCTAAAGAGATCGAGCTTGAAGACACCTACGAGAACATGGGTGCTCAAATGGTTCGCGAAGTCGCCAGCAAGACCAGCGACGTGGCCGGTGATGGTACAACCACAGCGACCGTGATGGCCGAAGCGATCTTTAACGAAGGTCTCAAAGCGGTAACCGCTGGCGTCAACCCGATCCTGATGAAGCAGGGAATCGAGCAAGCCGTAGAAGATATCACAGCCAAATTGAGCTCAATGTCGATCAAGATCAAAGACGAAGCCGAAATGGCTAACGTCGCTTCGATCGCAGCGAACAACGATCGCGAAATCGGTGAGCTGCTTGCTTCTGCGATGTCAAAAGTCGGTAAAGACGGCGTGATCACGGTCGACGAAGGCCGCAGCCTGGAAACCGAAGTCGAGTGGGTCGAAGGAATGCAGTTCGATCGCGGATACCTGTCACCTTACTTCGTGACCGATTCCAGCTCGATGCAGTGTGTCCTGGATGACGCCTACGTTTTGGTTTTCGAAAAGAAGATCTCAAACATTAAAGACCTCGTTCCACTTTTGGAGCAAGTCGTCCAGCAAGGCAAGCCGCTGTTGATCATCGCCGAAGATGTAGACGGCGAAGCGTTGACCACTTTGGTCATCAACCGCTTGCGAAACACTTTCAACTGTTGTGCAGTCAAAGCACCTGGTTACGGCGATCGTCGTAAAGCAATGTTGGAAGACATCGGATACTTGACCGGTGGAGAGCCTGTCTTCGAAGCATTGGGAACCAAACTTGAAACGCTTTCGATTACTGCTTTGGGTCGTGCAAAGAAAGTCATCATCGACAAAGACAACACGACGATCATCGAAGGTGCTGGTACCAGCGGTGAAATCAAAGGTCGAATCGACGCGATCCGTCGTGAGATGGAAAACACCTCAAGCGATTACGATCGCGAAAAGCTCGAAGAGCGTCTGGCTAAATTGGCTGGCGGTGTTGCCAAAGTTAACGTTGGTGCTGCAACCGAAAGCGAGATGAAAGAAAAGAAAGCTCGCGTCGAAGACGCACTTCACGCGACTCGCGCAGCGGTCGAAGAAGGCATCCTGCCTGGTGGTGGAGTTGCTTTGGTTCGTGCTTCTGGCTCAGTCAAGCCTGACGAGATGGATCAGGACGAACTGACCGGATACAACATCGTGCTTCGCGCTTGCCGAGCTCCTCTCCGCATGATCGCAGACAACGCTGGCCAGGACGGCGGAATCGTTTGCGAGCGAGTATTGGAAAAGAAAGGCAACTTTGGATACAACGCGTTGACCGACGTTTACGAAGATCTCGTAAAAGCGGGCGTTATTGATCCAGCCAAAGTTACCAAGACCGCACTCAAGAACGCAGCCAGCGTAGCGACTTTGTTGCTAACCAGCGACGCGTTGGTGGCTGAACTGCCTAAGGAATCCAAGGGCCACGGTCACGGCGGCGGACACGACATGTATTAATCGCTCCGTTTAGCTATCAATTGAAAAACAAAAGCCACCGGTAATTTCCGGTGGCTTTTTTAATGCACAAACAGGAATTCGCGGAAACTTGTGAACACTTTTTTGGCACGCATTGTCAATGTAGAATCCGAAATAGGATTGATTATTGCTGGATTGAATTATGCGAAAGGTTGCCCTACGGAGGTTGATATCATGTTGGCTGTTTTGAGAAACCTTGGCCCT
>CAZDBA010000006.1:0-1288 GCA_964503615.1 uncultured Pirellulaceae bacterium | reverse complement strand
AGGTTGCCCTACGGAGGTTGATATCATGTTGGCTGTTTTGAGAAACCTTGGCCCTTGTATGTTGACGATGCTTGCGGTCCTTTTAACGGGACCGCTAACTTCGATCTCCTGCGCCGTTGCTCCGCTTTGTCAAATTGAGAGCTTTGAGACTGTTGTTGAGAACACCCGGTCGCGTGATGAAGATGTCCGCTTGAACGCGATTCTGCAACTGGTGAACTATCCGGACCACGTCGAGGAGGCAATTGACCTTGCTTGCGAGCTGACTATGAGTCGCGACTCGATCGATCGAGTCGCGGCAGAGATCGTACTCAAGGATTTCGGGCCACTCGTTGTCCCCCGTGCTATGGCGATGCTGGACGATGAAGATATTAATAGATATGGCGGTGCATGCAATGCGCTCGCCAACACCGCGCCCGATTCGGAATCGGCTGTGCCCGATTTGGTAAAGCTGTTGAATTCTGGCGATCCGCAAAAAATGTTTGCATCCTGTTTTGCGTTAAAGGAAATGGGCTCCGCCGCGTCGCCAGCGTTGCCTCAGTGCACCAAACTTTTGAAGCATGAAAATTTCAATCTGCAAATTCAAGTTTGCCACGTTATTGCTCAAATGGGTGGTGATGCGGCCACGGCCACCGATCCACTTTTGGAACTGGCTGCGAATGGAAATCCTTCAGCTCGCAGTACTACCGCGATCGCTTTAGGAGCAATCGGAGCAGCAACCGAAGACCCGCGAATTGTTGAGCTGTTATCAGAGATGCTCGACAGTAAATTGTCGATCGAACGGGAGCGTGCGTTGATCGGAGCCGGAAACATGGGCCCGGCGGCCAGCGATTTGCTTCCCAAAGTCGAATCGTTGATAAACGATCGTAAAATGTCGGTGATGCCCGAAGCGGCGTTTGCGCGCTGGCAGATTACAAACGATGCTCAAACCTCACTGGAAATCCTGGAGCCTTTGACCGTTGATCGGACCTATGGATTACGAGCAATCGACCACATCGCCAAAATGGGCAGAGCAGGGGCACCCGCTGTTGAAACGTTGAGTCAGCGGTTGGATAACGAAGACGCGTCGATACGAGAAGCAGTATTGAGAGCGTTGATCGAAATAGGTCCCGCCGCCCGATCAACCAAAGACAAGCTGAAAAAAATGGCCCAAGCGGACGAAGATGTCCTGGTCCGACGATTCGCCGTCGATGCATTGCAGGCGATCGCCAAATAGGAAGCTCCGACTAGGCTTTGTCTACGCTCCTGATTTGATCCACTACTGCATGGGTTACGACCAATCAATGTTCGT
>CAZDBA010000005.1:60942-62880 GCA_964503615.1 uncultured Pirellulaceae bacterium | reverse complement strand
CCCTGATAATAATAGATCACTGAAAAAACTCTGGCTGCGTTTAATCAATTAGAGTCAAAGCGACCTCATGATCTTTTCGTGATCGCGATTCCGATCATCAGCGCAGAGAAACCGAGCAACAGGTTCGCTGCCACATTTACGACAGATGTGAGTACAAATCCGTTGGTTGCAGACTGAATGGTTTCAGCACTAAACGTGGAGAATGTGGTGAGCGATCCCATGAAGCCGACGCCCAACAGTAATTTTGCTTTGGGCTGCGACTCTCCGATACCACTTCCAATCAGTAGCCCCATTAAGAAACAGCCCAGCACGTTGGCGACCAAAGTACCTATGGGAAATTTAGACTGCATCCAACTCGCGGCAGCTAACGCGATTCCATAGCGAGAGAGTGCACCGAGCATCCCGCCACAGCCAACAAGCAGTATTTCCTGGATCGCTTTCATGCCTGAGCTTCTGTTTGTTTGTCGGCGTTTAGTTGGAGTTGGATATCCGTTTGGAAACGAACGTCAGTTAGAACTTTAACCGCACTCCAAAGAACACGTTGTGGGCTTGATAGTCGTATTCGTCGAAAAACGAACCCGAAGTCCCGTCGACGTTATTGAAATCGGTTTCCAGCCCAAGCGAATCGGTCGCAAAGTAGCGATACTCAAGGAACACATCCATCTGCCGAGTTAACTGCGTATTGAGTCCAGCGAACAACTGATAGGCAAAGGTCGAGTTGCCGTCGAATCCGTCTGTCAACACGTCTTGGCCTAATCGGTTCAGGTTGGCATTAAGAAAAGCAAATCCAGCTCCTGCTCCAACATAGGGTCGAACCCAACGTGTGTTGAGGTCTCGAAACTGCCAAACGATATTCCCCATTCCGGAGTGCGCCGTTACCTGACCATTCAATCCAAAGTCGGTTAGCGTCAATGAATCACCGATGTTGTCCGTACGGGTCAGTTGATCAGCATCGTTGGTTCGGAACGAGTACTCAAACTCGGTACGCAAGTTGTAACCTTGGTATTGCCCCAACGCGAAACCGAATCCGACGCCGTTGTCTAAACTGAACGAACTGGAAGTCGCTCCCAACTCTGGTCTTGATCCAGACAGGTCATCAAGACTGTTCAATCCACCAAAAATGGACAAATAGAACGCGGGAGTAAAGCAGGGATCGTTGCTGTCCAAGCCAATGGCCAGTTCAGGTCTCCATCCACAGGGCGGTTCGCATGTCTCACACTCAACCTCGTAGTTGGCTTGTGCAATCTGTGGGCCAGCAGGTGGTGGTGCGTAGGCTCCTAACGAAGGTGAGCCGGCGACGCCCGGATTGTACTGATCTAAAACTGAATTCGGATTACTTCCTCTCTCCGAGGGACCGTAAATGACCTGACTGGTATCCACAGGTGTGGCTTTACCCGGTTCCGTATTCGGCTCGAAGACCGATGTCGCGCCGGGATAGTTTTGCTTTCCGGGCACAACCGACTCAGGAAAGATGAAAGGGGTCTCTTTATCAGGATCCTCGTTTTGATTTTCGTTGCCTTGATTTCCTGTTCCCTGATTTCCTGTTCCCTGTTGAGGGGGATCTTCTTGCCGCGGCAGAATGGGTAGTTCCGTAGGATCTAATGAACCTGTGTTTGGCAACGGCCTTGGATCGGTGTCTTGAGGTCGTTGACCAGGTACGAATCCTGGATTCGGCTCCGTGGCTGGCAATCGTGGGCGAGCAGTTGGCTCGTTCGGGTTCCCAGGCAGCTGCTGAAAAGGGTCCAAAGGATCCTGTGTTGATCTTCGAGTAGGCGGAATTACGGGAGGGCTGCCTGAATTTCCAGGATCGGCGGGATCAAGTTCACGAAATGGATCGTCTTCATCCTGCGGATAGCCCCAACTTACCTTTCGTCCTATTGGCGAAGTAGGTTGCAAGCGAGATTGTGGTTGAGGTTGCAAACGAGATTGTGGTTGAGG
>CAZDBA010000005.1:7783-60842 GCA_964503615.1 uncultured Pirellulaceae bacterium | reverse complement strand
TGCAAACGAGATTGTGGTTGAGGTTGGGCGTGCTGGAGGGTGTTAGGCATTCCAGGCGAATATCGTTGGCCATTTTGAGCACTACCGTATGACCGTCGACTTGTTTGCGGTGCGGACTGAATAGGTAGATTCGGATCAACGTATCGAACCTGAGGCACATTAGACTGAACAGGAAGAGTGTTTGATTCTGTGTATAAATGTGGGTTGTCAACAAGGTCCGGGTTAGCACGAGCAATTGCGTGCTGCTGCCCACTCGCATCTTGTCCCGCATACGATTGTGAATACGCTTGATTTTTGCGAGCAGTATAAGGTCCTTGCACGATCGGCGGCACGAACGGTTGCGCATATGCAACAGGTGCAACATGCGGGTCAACTTGAGTCTCAGGAGAAGCTACCGGCGTTTTTCTCGGCGGCGGGTTCAGGTACTTGTCTTGCACTCCAAAGTTAGCTTTATCGATACTCAGCGGTGGCAGCAATGGAATATCGGCCGCAACTTTATGCCCAGCAGGTGGTTCGTATAGAGATTCGGATTCGTTTTGCCCAAAATATTGATGCGCCAAATCAGGCCTCGACCCGGGCGCAGTTTGAGCCTGCGCACGAACCTCAATCGGGCAACATGCTACGCTCAAAAACAGAGCGACGCAAAATTGAATTCCTATTCTGTTCATCAGAATTGACTCGGTGTGAACTTCAACAACAATCCCCGACTCAAAATGTCGGGATATTGCGATTTCCAGCTCCGAAAGTTGATCTAACCGTTAAACTTTACGGAGCTTTATCTTGCTGCTGTATCGGCACAACCGGCAAAGTTTATCCAGTTTGAAAGCTGGTTTTCTGACGAATTTCCTTAAAGTGCAAGCATTTTCAGGTGAACCGGGATCTGATCCCCCGAAAAGCTCATCTGTCGAAAGCCGTTTTGCCCCACCTACGCCAAAACCGATTCGCTCGTAAAATGATGCGTTTCCAATACCCAATGACGCCAGAGGTTTTTGATGAAAACTGAGCAATCGGTTTTTCAGCACCAGTTTGAGAATGGGCTTCGATTAGTGGCCGAACCGATGCCGTGGCTTCAATCGGCGGCGTTTTCGTTTCGAGTCCCTGCTGGATGCCAATACGATCCCAGCGACCGTCGCGGAGTCGCTAACTTTACTTGCGAGATGGTCCAGCGAGGAGCTGGCAAACGGTCCAGCCGTGAATTCGTCGAGTATTTGGAATCGTTAGGCGTTAACTACGGATCTTCTGCTGGCATTTACAACTCCAACTACGGCGGAGCCGTTCCCGCCAACCGCTTGTTCGATGCCCTCTCCGTCTTTGCCGATGTCATTCGCCGTCCCACAATGCCCGAAGATCAATTCGAAGATGGCCGACTGGTTTGCTATCAGGAAATTCAGTCGATCGAAGATGATTTGGCGCAAAAGTCCATGATCGCGTTGCGAGCCAGGCACTTTGGCGATCCGGCGGGACGACATTGTGAAGGCACCATGGAATCGGTAGCAAGCATCTCAATGGAAGACGTTCGCTCGTTCTACGAATCTCACTACCGCCCCAACGATATGATTATCGCGGTTGCTGGTAATATCCAGTGGCCACAGTTAAAAGACAAAATTGGCGAACTGTTCGAAGACTGGGAGCCCAAACCAACTCCAACCGTTACCGCATCGCCACCTCAAACCGGCATGCACCATATCGACTTTGACAGTAACCAAACTCATATCGCTTTGGCGTGGCCGACCCTCAGTTACGATCACCCCGACTACTATTTGGCGCGATGCGCGATTGGAATTTTAAGCGACGGGATGAGCTCACGTTTGTTTCGCGAGGTGCGTGAGAAACGTGGATTGTGCTACACCGTTTTCGCGTCGTGCAGCTCGATTCTGAATCGTGGAAGTGTAATCGGCTATTGCGGAACCAGTACCGAGCGGGCTCAGGAGTCTTTAGACGTAATGATTGCCGAAATCCACCGACTGTACGAAGGCGTCACCGAACGAGAACTGGCAAAACTAAAAGTCCAATTTCGCAGTCGGTTGATTATGTCGCAGGAATCATCCCGTGCTAAAGCCGGCAACATGGCCGGCGATGTTTTTTATCTAGGTCGAACGCGATCAATCGACGAGATTAACCAGATCATCAATCAAATGACCGCCGACGATATCAGCCAGTTTTTGGCTAAACAACCGGTCCCATCTTTTGACGTCGTAACACTTGGCAAGCACTCTTTGGATTTAAACGATGCAGTATCAACAACATCAGCTTAGCAATGGACTGACCGTTGTCGCTGAATGTAACCCCCAAGCACATTTCTCAGCGTTCGGCTATTTCGTAAAAACCGGATCGCGGGACGAAACGATGGACTTGAGTGGCGTGAGTCACTTTCTGGAGCACATGGTTTTCAAAGGCACTCCCAACCGGTCGGCCGACGAAGTCAACGAATTACTGGATGACATGGGCAGCGCGTCTAACGCTTGTACCAGTGTCGAAAGCACGATCTACCATGCGGCCATCCTACCTGAGTTCCAACCGCAGATCATCGAGTTGTTCAGCGACCTGATGCGCCCCAGTTTGCGGGACGAAGATTTCGAAACTGAAAAGAAAGTGATCATCGAAGAGATCATGATGTACGCGGATCAGCCACCCTACGGCGGTCACGAAAAAGTGATGTCAGAATTCTTCGGCGAGCATCCTTTGGGGCAAAGCGTTCTGGGAACCGTTGATTCGGTTGCCGCGCTGACTCCCGCGCAGATGAGAGGCTATTTTGAGCAACGATACAGCCCTGGCAACCTTGCGATTGCTGCAGGGGGCAAAGTCGATTTTGACGAACTTGTTGCTCAGGTCGAGAAACATTGCGGTCATTGGGCAGCAGTAGAAACCGAGCGAGTCGCTCCCGAAGTGACTTACCAAACCGGTTTTAAAACGATGATTCAAGAAAATTCGACGTTGGAGTACATCATCCAACTGACCCCGGGCCCGACTCGCTCCGACCCACAGCGATTTGCCGCGCGTGTGCTGGCGACGATTTTGGGCGACGATTCAGGCAGTCGCATGTACTGGGAGTTTATCGACTCCGGAATCGCCGAATCGGCTGGTATGGGAAACTACGAATACCACAACGGCGGATTGATGATGACGGTCATATTCTGCGCTCCTGACGCCGCGCAAGACAACCTTGCACGACTTCATCGCCTGCAAATGGAAGCCAAAAAAGGCGTCACGCAAAAAGAGCTGGATTTGGCCAAAAGCAAGATCGTCTCCCACATCATCCTCGCCAGCGAACGCACTGAATCTCGGATGTTCTCCGTTGGCTCGCAGTGGCTGTCCGAATTGGACTATCGAACTGTCGCTGAAATCGCAGAGTATTACCAAAGTGTAACGCTGGAAGAAGTCAACGCTGTTTTGGAAAAGTATGACCCAACGGAAAACATGACGTTGGTAGTCGGACCTTGCAAAGATCTAAAAGCGCCAAACCAATAAGACATACCGTTGCGTCACAGCCAACACAGCTTAGACCAATCCCCACTTTTTGCGCAGCGCCCACTCGCAACTGAGCAACAGAACAAACACCCCAAGAAAAATCGCTGAGTCGCCAAAGCTCTTACCTAATTGATGCTTGGTAGGAACTTCGATCTTCATTTCAGGTGGATTGGCTGCGATCTCGTCTAACAACACGCCTAACTCTTCAGGCACCACCGCGCGACCACCATACTCTGCCGTCTGTTTGGCAAGTCGATCCATCAGCTCCGGATTCGCCGCCGGATTCGATTTTTCCAAATCCTGATCGAACACAACAAACTCGACTTCCGATTCGCCAATTGGCTGGCCATTTCGCTCTGCAGCCACCTGAATCGTATACAACCCACCTTCGTTAATCAGCTCTCGCTCCAGAACCGCCCAATTTCGCTCTGTCGATTTCGTGATCGAAATTTGATGCTGACTGCCGCTTGGCTGCGTTAATATCGCAGTGTAATCGGCGTTGGTAATCACCTCGCCAATCCCATCTCGCGCTCCACAGGTAAACGAAACCTGCGAGCGAGGTTGAAACCGGCGCTGCGGCAGGTCGATCCAAACGTTATCGTTCGAGCGACCATCGCGAAAGGCAAGCCACAAGATGATCTGCCGCCAAAACCGTTTGTATTCGTCAACGTGATCGTGCATCCACCAGTTCCAAGTCGTGTCGCCGGCAAAGCTAATCACACGACCTCGACCATAATTTCCCGCAACAAGAATCCACTCTTTCGAGTCACCTTCCAGCAACACGCTCGCATTATCCTTGACGCCAATAAACCGGTTGGCGCCCTTCAGTGGAGGCAGTCGTCGCCAAGCTTGCATTGGATCGTCAGAATCATCCAGCTTGGTCAGAAAGTGAGGTTCTGTGGGGCGAAGTTTAACTGGACGCGTGATATGCAAATCGGTTCGGACATCGGCGCCAAAGTTCTGTCGCTCCGCCGGATCCATTCGAATCGGAAGCACATCGGCCAATGGCGTTTCGTGATACCGGCCGGGCCCAAAGCTGTGATACCCGCCCAATGTCAAAAGCCCTTTGCCATCAGCAATCTGTTCGGCCAGTGCTTTTAAATTTGTTTCGTGAGAACCTTTCTTATACAAGGCGCTTGAATCAAGGTCGCCAATAATAAAGACGTCATAAGCCTTGTCCTTTAACCGCTCTCCAATAACTTGGTCCGGCCAACCCAGCCTTCGAGTGTGAGGCAAGATCGCATAGAAATCCATCTCGATCCCCTGCGCCGCTTTGGGCACACTTTGGCGGAGAAAGCGTTGCTCATCGCCCAAGTTGCCCTCCACGTAAAGCACTCGCAACCCGCCATCGTAAACGGTCAGGAAACTGGGCCGTTCGTTATTGCGCACAGCGACTTCCGTAGGCTGTCCCACCGCGCGGACTTTAATACGAAATTGGCCCGGCTCCGTCGGCGTGTGATTCAGCTTGACCACCAACTCCTCATAAGGCCGCGTCGGAGTATAGACTTGTTCGTCGACTACAACTTCTTCGGGCGATTCGCGACTGGAAATCAGCAACTGCACCACGATCTCCTGATTCACAAAGCCGCGAGACACGAGCGTCGCCGAAACATTTAACTTGTTTTTCACAAAAATTGAATGCTGGTCAGGCAAATTGGTGATCGCAATATCAGCCAATTGCCCCACGTCGGCCGGTAAGCCAAACGGAATCGTATACAAAGGAACCTGACTATCGGCCATCGATTCCACCGCGTTCAAAAGCTCCACATTGGGATCGAGTGCATTTTGCATCCCGTCGCTCAGCAACAACATCCCCAACATTCGCTCGCCGCGAAAACTGGATGCCAGATCGTCGACGGGCGTGCCGATATCGGTTTCGACGCCTTCGGGAGAATCGGGAAGCACAGGCAAGTCATTGTCTTGCTCCAGTTTCCGCAGTTCGTTGTCAAAAGCAAAAAACTGAACGTCGATCTGTTGATCGCGCAACGCTTTGATTCGAGATCTATTTTTCTTCAAAGCCGAAACCAACTCGCCCCATCGCGTAGATTGGTCGCCCCGATGTGGCAATTGCATCGAACGGGTAACGTCGATCAAAACTGGCAGCACTGCTGATTGGTTCTTTTCCGTCTTGGAAATACAACCAGGGCGCAACATCGCCACAGCCGCCATCAGAATGACCATCGTCCGCAAAAGAACCAACCGTAACCACCGCGAACGAGTCAATTCACCAAACGAAGGACCAACCAACAGCAGTCCAACCAGAATCAACAGAACGATAGCCAGAATTACTGGGCTGGCGATCGGCTGTAACGTCCACGTCTGCATACGATGGTGAATAGATTTGGTATTAGAAGCAGCCGAAACTCACGCAGAGTTTTACAGGGAGGCAACTTTATACCTCAATCATATTGTCAGACGTGTCTCAAGGCGATAGGAGTGTGACACTAACTTTAAGTGAAACAACATGATCAGTGAGCGGCAGGACACGAAACGCCGGTTCGTCGGTGAAGCACGATAGATTTGGGATTTGAGAAGGTTTAAAAACAAAAAGGCCGGGAATGATCCCGACCTTTTTGGTTGTTTGTCAATTTACATTACGAATGAGAGTTAAAACAGGCCGCCACCAATTGTGTTGCCACCAAAGCCACCTGCAGCTCCGAATGTGTTTCCTCCGAAACCACCGCCGACGCCGCCAGCGCCGCCGCCAAGTCCGATTCCTCCGCCTCCTCCCCCAAGTGCACCCATGGCTGTTGCAGCATCTCCTTGCAAGTTGAAGGTTGTTACTTCAGAAACCTGATTGAACATCGGAGAAGCACTGATCAAAACATACAAACGATCGGCTGTCGTCGCATGGTTAACATTTAGAAAAGCACCTTCGTCAATTTGAGTAATTTGTGGCTGATATCCGATTGAGCGAGGAGACAATCCACGATTTCGCAAATTGATTCTTGCGAGGTCCTGACCAAGATTCCCGTCTTCACTGCTGCCTACCCGGGTACCGTAGTAATTGCTCAACGCTTCACTGGATGAACTTTGATTCAAGATCTGAGACATCATGCCTTGCTTCATCACAAACTGCTCTTCGGCAATCTGTTTAATCGCTTCACTCTTTAGCGGAGCAGCTAAACGTCCCCCGTCCAAACGAAACAAAACCATCGAGCCATCTTCAGTAATGTTGACTTGTCGAGTCATGCTAATTTGGTTGTCCGCTCTATAGTGGTTCAAGATTGTAACCGTGGCTTTCCCACTGGCGACCTCTCCCCAAGCTTTGCGAATCAACAAACGATAATCCCCACTAAAGCCTTTGGGCAAAACGTAGTACTCAGAAGTTGAACCCGACTCTTTTTCCAAGTTCGCAATTCCATCTCCCATCAAAACTCCACCACTGGAAGTACGAGGGTTTAAACGAGAGCAAATGGTCCCGCCTGGTTCTTCAACCAGAATGTCCAAGTCAGCTTCGCCGGTCCAGGTAACCTGAACGATACAATCTCGATGAAGGACCTCTTCCAGGTTCTTGTTGAAATTAGCGAGCTCTTCCTTAAGTCCTTCTTTAGCCATTCGAGTGCGCTCAGCTTGGCTCGCCAAAACGGCTTCACGAACAATTGATTTTCGCCCTGGCCATGCTTGACCAAGAATCCCCTGGGCTGCCCACTGAATACCTTCGCTGTCACCGATATTTTGAGCAGCTCGAAGTCCGATCAAGTAAGGTTCTGGCTGGCTACCATCCGCTTCAACGATAGCCATCAACAAACGAACAGCTCGTTTTTCCATTCCGTTGTCAACCATATACTTGGCAACAATCATTGCGTCTTGAGCGTTGTCAGCCAGATCAACCGCTGAAAGCAAAGCTCTTTCGACATCGTTTTGAGGTCGATCGGCGATTTTCATCGCCAAAACCAAGGCTTCGTACATCCAAGCTTGTGACTGATTGTGCTTGATTGCTCCATGGATCAAACCAATAACTTGTTCAACCTTCTTCTGAGCCATCAAACGTTTTGCAGTTCGGCGAACGTCTTGAGGACGTGCGTGAACTTTGCTGAAGTACTCCGCCCAAGCCACATTTGGATTTTGGTCGCTGGTGTCAAGTTCAATCATCTTGCCGGCTGATCGGTCTTCGACTTTAACTTCAACTGGATCTGCCGCTTGGTATTTGCCAACGGGTGCGTCCTGAATGCAGAAAACGCCTCCACCCCCGCGGCCACCGCCGCCAAATCCACCACCGCCGAATTGTCCACCGCCACCGCCAAATCCGCCACCGCCAAATCCGCCACCGCCGAATCCGCCACCGCCAAATCCGCCACCGCCACCGAATGATTGCTTAGGGGCAACAAGATCACCGACGTTAAACACATTGGTAATAAAAAACTCGGGGCTATCAGCAACATCTTTGGAGATAATGCGAAGCACCTCGTCGCGAACGATGAATGTCGCATTCTTTTCGGACAACATCAGGCGGAGTGCATTTTTCATGCGCACACCTTTTACGTTGAAAGAAACTTGATCGTCTTCTGTCAACGAATCGTCTCGAGCAGATTGATCGAGCACGATATTGATTTTGTACTTGTCCCGAATCTCGTCCATGATATCGATGAACGGTGTTTCGTCATATTCAAAATCAACCTGTTCGTCTAACTGACGAAGGATCTTTTCATCAGTGGCATTACCTGACAGGCGAATGTCCTGATATTTGGCGCGAAGCGCTTTCTTGCGAGCCCACTCTTCTGGATCGGGGAACAACAAAGGTGGTTCGCCGGAAAACGGCACTGTTGATTTCTCGGTTTCATACAAAGCGGCCAGGAAATTCGTGGCACGAACACGTGACAACTCTTTGAACAGTTGGTAATTGTGTCGGATCTGAGCAGAAGTATAAACACTGTTAGTAACGGCAGACTCAGGCTCAAGCTGAAAAGCGTACAACGTCGTGTCTTCTGCAGCTTGGAACTCTCCTTCGCGAATCAATGAATCGAAACGATTGATCAGCTGACTGACTTCTTCTTGTCGATCAACAAAGGCTTGGATCGTTCGTTTTCTTTCCAATCCACGAGCTTTGTTGGCATCAGCCAAAGCTCGGCTGTTGTCAAATGCAAACTTTCGTCTACTAACGGTTCTCAACGACGATTCAACTTTAATGCGAAGGTCGCGCCGAACCCCTGAGTCCATGCCTTCGGTTTGAGCAATGACATCCATTAGGCTTTTGAGTGTATCCAAGGCTCTACCTGGATCGGTAACCGCTTCGATGTTAGCACGTTCCAATTCAACTTTGGTCATCTGCCTAATCTTGCCAGTGATGACTCGCTCTTTTTCCGCTTCACTCAAAAGGACAATTTCCGAATCTCGACGCGCAGTCGGGTTTCGAAGAAGTTCTTCAACATCCTGTGAGCCTCTTGCTGGAACGGGAGAGCCCAGTTGAAGGGAATTACCTGTGCTGGGTGATGCAAAAGCGGGTACATCTGCGGGAGGTGTTTGGTCAATAATAACCGCTCCACGGAAAGCATCCTGTTCTGCTTCCTGAACAAAGCTTTCAACAAGCTCCGGCTCGGGATTGCCGGGGTCACGCAGACCCGCCTCAGCGGCCAACGTACGTGCTGCTGCGTAGTTGCCGGTAACTGCGGCTTGGGCACTTAATTGTGTAAGTTGCTGTGAGCCAATGCTTAGAACTCGAGCCATTTCGCGAAGTCCAGCAGAACCCACGGTTGGCAACGTCATCCCAGAGTTCAACCGAGCCATCTGGATCAGTTTGGGAAGGAAAGCAAAGTTGTCGCTGGAGTCTTCAGGACTCAACGGCCAGCTCATCGTTGTTTCGTTTCCGTTGACTTCGCCTGTGATCGACAATTCAAAATCACCACGCTCGGCCAACGAACCAATGATCACCGTATCGCGATCTGAACGCAGTGGTGGAACTGTGCCAGGAAAGAACTCAACAATTTCACTTGGTACTGCCACACTTGTTGGCCAAAAAACGGTGCCACGAACGGTCTTGGCCAATTCTGCAGCGCCTTGGTTAGTTGACTCGGCGTCATCCGAATCCACAACCAGGTTTCCACCTGTGTTGTTAGCAAGTGCTGCCAAAAGATCAACGTTTCGATCGGGTCCAATCGCAAAACTGGAAACCGAAATTCGGTTTTGGGTCAAACCGTTTATGGCTGTTGTCAGCCGTTGACTTTTTAGCAATCCGGCACTCATGCCGTCACCGATGTAGATAACGTTTCGAGAACGTCCTTCAACGGCTTCGAACTGATTGACTGCTGAATTCAGCATTGCTGCCATGTCGGTCGATCCCAACGGCACACGCTCGTTCAATTTTTCGATGGCAACCAAAGTCGCGTTGGCATCAGGTCGAACGAAGGTGTTGTTGCTATGCAACGCAACAGGATCAATATCGATGGCAAGGACTTTGACTCGATCATCTGCGTTGAGATTCATCAACAGTTTTTTCAGCGTTGCGATCGAGTCAGCTTTGTAAGCACCTGTTTGGCTTGCCGACGTATCGACATAGATGACCACATCGCTCGGTTGTTCTGATGATTCTTCAATCTCTGGATTGAGACTCATCGCAAAAGTTATCTCGCCTGTGGAACCGTCGTAAGTTGCCAAACGAGCAGCCTTTGTTGATGGCTCATTCGCAAAAGAAGCGCTTTGAATAAGCAGCGCAACAACGAAAAATCCACTCAGCGCGATCTTCAACGAGCTGTTTAGGGACATGTGAAAACTCCAACCCGAAAATATTGTGAGAGCGTTTGCGGTTCCGGGCTCGCAAACCCCTGCCTTGCCTTGAATTTATGGCGCTACGGTTCCGTAGGTCCGTATACCATCGTTATTCGTCATTTTATTTTGACTACAGCTGATACGCTACCAAAAAACCGGGAAATTACCCAGCTAAACAGCGTAGATCCGAACCAAATGGGGTAATCACGCTGGTCCCAGCTTTTCCCGTGCTCTGCACAGTTTGCCCAAAGAATCGAAAGCGGAAATTGATATATCCGTCTAAAAGTGAAAAATGCTCAGAGTTTACTGGCTCTAAGTTTGTTCTCGCCTTCTTTGTGAGAGCTAGATTCGGGAAGGAATCAAATGTGATCACATTATCCGGACAGGGTAACTTCAAGTCAAATCCCCTTAAAAAGGTTTCTGCGGGAAATAACGACCAATAGGAATATGTGAGAAGATACCTGATGATACAGGTATGAAACTTTACGAACGGTAGTGAGCTGGGTCGCCTATATTTCTTTGAGTGATCGGACACTTTTCCAAATATCGGCTTGCAAAAAAAGCGAGTGGCCTAAACCACTCGCTTTCACGTGTTTGTAGATTCAATGTGTCATTGGAAGTCTAAGCTGACATTCCCGACAATCTGTCTAATATCCATTCCAACGTCCGAACAATGGACGACCAACAGCCTTGCCAATCGGTGGTGTGTCAGCACGTAGTGGTGTGGTAAGAGGTGGAATTCCTAGTCGGCCCAAATTGTTGCAGCAAGATGTTACCGGCTTGAGGCACGGTACTTCGACTGGAATCAAGTCCAAACCGCATCCTGGCCCTTTTTTGCCGCCCAAGCAGCCGCAACTGTGCTTTTTCTTGGTCGCGCACGAACCGCAGGATTCCCCCCCAGAACATGAACTGCATGAACTAGAAGACGGTGTCCCCCCCGAACATGAACTGCAAGATGATGCTTGCCCAGTGCACGAGCTGCAAGATGACTGATCTGCAACACCGTATTGTTGGTAGGTAGGGGCTGACATCACGGAAGGGGCACTATGCAGCATGCCTTGTGAAATCTGGCCTTCTGAACTGCTACTCAAGACTGTCAGAATTGAAAAGCCGATGATAAAGATTAGAGATTTGCTCATCCGCAGCATTGTTAGATCCTTCGTTTGCGAACCAATTGAATTACAAACAATTATCCGCTTTGAACGGGTGTTGACATAAAAGCCGAACTGGCAATCCGTAAGAACAACGCTTGCTGCTAGCGATACTCTTATCGTTTTACCAACGTTTTTCTGCTCTTAAGTCATTCCCCGAATAGATCTTGGACAGTGGCTGCGTTCTAGCGACGTGACTTACCGCTACTGGGCTGTTGTGGCACAGATGCATTGCTTTCAATCGGGCCTGTAAATACTGAGCGACTTACTATCTTGGTCCAGATGTTTTTGGTCCAGTTTTTGACAATCCAGCTTTTGCCAAAGGAGGTTCTCTGCATTTTCTCCAAACCAGCCTGCAACTCATTCCAAAGAAACGATTCATAAACCAAACCGTTTTCCAGCGTGCCTGCAATGATCGGGCGAACACTTTTCAATCCCTTGATCAATGTCTCATGAACTGGCAACGTGGGTGTTGTTGCCGGAGTTTCGATGGCATGAAATTCGGCTTGCCTCAGGAACTGGTAAATTTCCGCCCCGGTTCGCGAAGCGTATCCCAAAGCGACTGTCCAAGCCTCAGTTTCCGTCGCCAAAGTAGAAGATGCAGCTTCGGTAGCAAAAGTTTGCGGCTTGGCGAACACCACATCCCAGTCTGCACAATCAGAGTAGTATTGCCAATATGTGTCCGCTTCGCGAGGTTCTACAATCCAGTTCATGCCATCAGAGTTATAAATCGGATTCCCTTTGGCGACCAACGTTTTCTCACTTCGGTTTTCCAAAAACGAACCGGATGTCGACTGGTCTACGAACATGCACTGCGGAGAAAATCCAGATTCGGCAAAGTCTTTGACTGAAAAACGATCGAACTCAACCGCTTCTGCAATTCGAGGTTGAGCTGGTTTTGCCGAACTGGTCAATTTCGCAAGGGCAGGATTCGCGACAGCAAGTTTTGCAGCGACCCTAATGCCATGGACCGCCGAACGGATTGTCTGAGATTTCTGTACAGGTGGTTGACCAATCCGCTGCAAAATCGAACGTTCCGATTTGGATCTTGAGTCTTCTGTTTTATTTTGGGCCAAAATTGCGCGGCGAGCAGAGGTTCCGTCAATAACAGGCTTTAAAGTTTGTGATTGAGTACCGAACTCAAAATTGCGTACAGCAAAAACGTGACCAACATACTCATCCGATCCGAAATTGGGTCCAAGGTTGGCTCGCGCGAACGATACCGGCAAGCAGACTAAAAACATTGCCAGCAACCAGCATTGCCAACGATGAAAAACGACCTTCATATAAATTGTCCTACGTATGGTGCCCAAAGGGCTTTGATGGAGCAAAGCAATATCCGGCCCTTATTCAAAAGCCACGGATACCAAACGACTAAGAAAGCTATCGGAATCAGGCAAAGCTTGCGTGCTGCAAAAGATCATTTAGCCAGGCAAAGTTTTCGAATCGCAGTTGCCTCTGTGTTTTATTACGATCGTGCAGGTCGGCGAAAATAAACAGCCGCGCTCCAAAGACAGTACGGTGGGCTATTAAACGAACCGCTTGGTTCCGGACAACTGCAATAATTGCATGGGGAAAAGAACGAACTGATCAGTGAACTTTTCTGGTATTTGATGCGTATATTTGCTTGCAAAAAGTGCCATTTTTTCGGTACGGTATCAGCCCGGTATTTCTGTAAATAGCAACCCTTAATTTAAAGAGAATTTGACATGAAACAGTCTTTCATTCTGTGTATCTTCTCCGGAATCATTGGTGCCGTTTTGGCGATGGGGATGTACGGATTCATTGTTGCCCCCACCTCTACCGTTGCACGCCAAGGCGAACTACCTCAACAATCAATCCCGGAGTACGAAGTTCCCGTTGCTGGTAACTTCATAGCTCCTAACATTCCCCAATTCCCGCAGGCAGCAGGCGACCGCCGCTTTACACCCGAGGAACAAGTCAACATTAGCGTTTATGATCAAGCCAATCGTGGTGTGGTCAACATTGATACTCGCAGGTTGCGCCGGAACGACTTGTTTTTCTCAACCGTTGTCCCAGAAGAGGGATCAGGATCGGGCTGGGTTCTCGACCAACAAGGCCATATCGTTACGAACCACCACGTCATCGCAAAAAGCGATACGATCCAAGTCACACTTGCTGATGGCGAATCTTACGCGGCACAAGTCGTTGGCCAAGACCCTTCAAACGACATTGCAGTACTCAAGATCAACGCTCCGCAAGCCTCTTTGTTCCCCGTAAACATCGGGGACTCCAGTTCACTGAAAGTTGGCCAAAAGGTGTTTGCGATAGGAAACCCCTTTGGCCTGGACCTTACGATGACGACCGGGATCGTCTCCAGCCTGAACCGCTCACTGCGCTCCAAATCAGGGCAAATGATCAAGAACGTGATTCAACTGGACGCCGCTTTGAACCAAGGCAATTCAGGTGGACCGTTGCTGGACAACTCAAGTCAATTGATCGGAATGAACACTGCGATCGCATCGTCGGTGGGCGAGAACACCGGTGTTGGATTTGCAGTTCCCGCGAACACGATTCGGCGTGTGGTTCCTCAATTGATCAATTTCGGAAAAGTGATCCGGCCGACGTTGGGAATCGACTTGTTCAAGAACAGTAACGTAGGCGTTATCGTCGGTCACGTGATCGACAACGGACCGGCGGATCGGGCTGGGATTCGCGGGCTGATCGAGCGAGAAATCCGCAGGCTGGGAAATGGATTGGTCGCTCAGACAGAACGGCTGAACCGGGAAAACGTCGACATCATCGTCGGTGTTGAAAACGTCGAGGTCAAAACGGTAGACGAACTGGAAGAAACGATCGAAAAATACCAACCAGGACAGCAAGTTGTTTTGAAACTGTTTCGTCGTGGACAAATCGTCGAGGTTCCCGTAACGTTGGGGGAAGAAGATTAGTAAACTCCTCCTCTTACGCGCCTGAGAGCCCTGCCCTATGGCCAAGTTTTCAGTGATATTAGCCGCTGCTGGAAAAAGCAGTCGCTTTAACGATCCCAAAAACAAGAAAACGTTCGTCGAACTTCATCAAAAACCGGTCTGGCTTCATTCGGCTCTGCGGTTCAAGAACCGTGATGATGTTCATCAGATCATCGTTGTTATCGCGGCGGAGGATCGTAGTGAGTTTGAAAAACGGTTTGCCGCAGAGATCGATTCACTGCAAATTCTGGTCGTAAACGGGGGCAAAGAGAGAGCTGACAGTGTGCAAAACGCGCTGGCGTTGGTGGATCCAGCATGCGACATGGTCGCGATTCATGACGCAGCTCGTCCCTGCATTTGGGACGAAGATATCGAGAGCGTATTTGCTGCGGCGGAACGATCAAGGGCTGCCATCCTTGCGATTCCGGTTGCCAGCACACTTAAGCGATCGGTCGACGGGGCGGTTGTTGCGGAAACCGTTGACCGCACTTTGTTGTGGCAGGCTCAAACGCCACAAGTCTTTGCTCGCGAACTGATTCAAGATGTCTACGCGAATCGAGCCGGTTTAAATCCCACCGATGAATCACAGTTGGTTGAGCAAGCGGGCCACGAAGTAACGTTGGTATCTGGCTCGTCGCAAAACATCAAAATCACGACACAAGCTGACTTGGGATTCGCGGCAGCTTGTATCGAATCGAAGTTGAGCATGAAATCGGACGGCTCGACGGGCACAAACCTGTTGAGGTAAGGTGCCAGCCGAAACATACGACGAAACGATGACTTAATCCCACCACCAATTCTCAACTTCATTCTCGATCGGTTTTGCTTCGTCACGAGTTCGAGACAGCGTTCCCGTAGATTCGGTTTTTAGCGATTCAGGTGAAACGACTTGGCCTACTTCGAACGAGATCCCTCCACTAATTCCCACCAACGTATGCTTAAGCGTTTTGCCTTTCAAACGTTGATTTATCAATCGGTGGTTAATTACCGAATCGACTTGAGTGGCTGTCGGCTCCAAGCCCGGTTGATAGCCTAAAGCGGAATCGGACGACCGGAAAAACGTCATGTGCCAGTTCGCTTTTTCTGCGAGGCCCTCTTGGCGAATAATGGCACTGACCAAGGCCATGTCGAAAACGTTTTTCAATTGCTGGTAAACAGGATACTTGTCAGCAATCTCTGCGAAGTGATCTGTGAAATCATCGGCAAACCCTTTCGTGGGGCCTTTGGATTTACCTGTGTGAATTCGCTGTCCTTGATTGTTAATCATTTCGTTCTCACTGAGAACCTTAACGCCCGTTCCCGTGAACTCAAACGCAAGTCGATCTTCGTCAGCAAAAACATCATCGTAGTTCAACGTGAACCACCAACGCACGACATCTAGTGGCGGTAGCGTGCCATCCGGATTGGGTTGGACCCGTGAAAGAAAGCTTGGGATTTCTGCGATCGAATCCTCTAACCCCATTCCGATCAGCTTCATGCGATAATCCGCTTCGACAAGGATTCGGCCAGTATGCGTTTGTGGATCGATGCCAAAGACCTCGATATCCTGCATGCCCAGATGCTCTTGTAGCTTTCTGCGCCAGGCGTTCCCTTTCAACTTTGAAGTAGCCAGAAACTGTTTGGTATCAGCCAGATTTTGTTGGCGAGGGGTAATCGCGCATCCAAACTTCCCGTTGTTGTCATAAGCATTTCGCAAGCAGACCACGAGATCGTCCAGTTGCAGAACAGGTGCTCCCGTTTCAACGTTTACCGCCCGGCTCTCTTCATTCAACTCCCAAGGCCCGCTTGGTCCCGCGATGACAATATCACCGGTCTCGGGAAACGCCATGACGTATTTGACTTCGTAAAGTCCACCGAGGTTTTTCATATCGGCCGGCAACGGTTTGCCTTGTGCGGCGAGAATCTGCGCGGCTCGTTCCAGTTTCACCAAAGATATTTTTCGCAATCCCGATTCAGAAGTCGACCAGCCCGAATCCTGTTGCAATGCTTGGTTTCGCATCCGTTGCAAGGTCTTGCTGGCCGGTTTGATCTTTTGCAACGTTCCCGTCGCATCAACATAGACTCCAGCGGGATAAGATTGAATCGTTCCATCGCCGTTCGTGTCGTCCCATCCGTCTGGTGCAACCGTGCCTTTGATCAGGTCGATCAAGTTGTCAAAGTCCGCTTCGGAAACTCCGCCACGATTCGCGTTTCCAGCTTGGCGGCCCCCTCGAAAGGCATTCAAGGCTTCCGCTCGAACCAAGTCATCCCCGATCGAGCTCGCCGACAAATAGGCACCTTGTAGTGCCCCGCCATCGGCTTGCGATTGAGAAATTTTCGCTCGCCACAGATCAGCTTGCTGGCCATTGAGTCGATCGGTCAAATCGATCGCTGCGGCAAACTCGCCATGATCAAGATGGCTTTTGATCTGCTGCTGCAAGCGGGCGGAGTCTTGTGCAACCACATGCTGCGCTGGAAATGCCCAGCAGAGTAGCACGGCCAAAAAAGTAGACGCCCAACTCAAGCGAACAAAACTGTTCTGAAGATGTTGCAAAGGATTAAGAGGGATTAGAAAGAAATCCAAGGTCATCGCACATTCCTTTATTGAAAGCGGCTGCCCCACCGCTGCAGGTAAGAATGGACCACAAACGATAAAAAGTCAAGGTATAACTGGAGCACGGGTCACTGAGGTTTAAAACTTAACACCCAAAATAAAAGATGGATCAAGGCAAAAAAATAGGTAAAGATCTTCCACCAATTTGAGAACATTTGAGGAACATTACCCAGTAGTTTTGGATTGGGATAGGCTTTGCACCTTGGGTCGGGTACAACAAATTCAGTGGATCGCCAAGCAAAAACCATGAATATTTTAATTGAGTAGAATCGATGATTGTAGTGAACACCGAAACCGTAGCAGGCTTTCAAGTGGTTCAAGTCAAAGGGATCGTGCAGGGCAATACCGTTCGGGCTAAACATGCAGGCCGTGATATTGCAGCGGGGCTGAAGAATTTGGTCGGCGGCGAACTCAAGGGATACACCGAGCTCTTGACCGAGTCACGGCGAGAGGCGATTGAGCGAATGATGGGACAAGCCCAGCAGTTGGGCGCAAATGCAATCGTGAACGTTCGTTTTACAACCAGTGCGGTAACCTCCGGAGCAGCGGAATTGTATGCCTATGGAACCGCGGTTGTGGTTCAGCAAGCCGTAGCTCACCCGGCCCAAGCCATTCCGCCACAAGCTATTCCACCGCAAGCCGGAGAATACGGAGTTTAGCAACATGATTGACTTGTTAATTTACGCTGGGATCACGCTGTTTCTTATTAGTCTGGGCGTCTTTGTGGGAGGTTGGGCCGAGCGAAGCCACTTGCGAAGCATTACCGAACGCGAAACGTTGTTGTCCGGTATGGTGACCACCCAGTCGAAGACGTTCCTTCAGCCGCAACTCGTAAAGCCGCCTATGATTGTTTGTGGCGAAACCGTTGTAGCCAGTGACTACTTTAAGAATTTTCTTTCTTCGTTCCGAAAATTTTTTGGCGGTGAGATGAAAAGCTACAATTCACTGATGGATCGCGCAAGAAGAGAGACGTTGCTGCGATTAAAAGAGCAGGCCATTGAAGGCGGCTATAATGCAATATGCAATGTGCGATTGGAACCTGCTGATGTGGGCGGAAGCACAGGAGCCGGAAAAAAAGCAGCAGTGATGGTTTGTATTTTGGGATCGGCTACCGCCTATCACAGCTACCAGTCGCAAACCGGTTCGCCTGCTTTAACAGGATAGATTTTCCCTGCGAATTCTGGAGCGAAAAGGGCTGTTGCTTTTCGTGTTTAAGGGACAGGTAATGAAGCCAAGTCATCGCCCCGAGATTGAAAACGAACCCCACTTACAAAACCGTTCGTTTGAATCGCCAGACGAAGCTCCTCTGGGAATGGATGCCAAGGCGCGTCAATTGGACGGCAGTGACGAAAACGATGTAGAGCATTCAGTGTGGGACGAACCGGCTCTCTCCGAATTGGCGGGCAAGCCTTCGTCCAAGGCGCTGTGTTATAGCCAATGGATCCAGGCAAAAATCTCCGAGTGGCCACAGAGCCGCGCCTGGTTGGTTACTTTGGCGGTTGGATTTATCGCAGCACCTATCTTGGGAATCGTAGGATTCGGGATCAGCCAGTTGTTTTCGGGAACACAAAGAGGTTACACGTTACACGCGCTGATTCTGTTGCCACTGTATGATGCACTTTTCAAAGTTTGGCTTCCGCTTTGGATTGTGGAACGCCGTCCCTACTACTTTACAGGCTGGTTTCAGATTTTCTTTTGTATGATCATCTCCTCGGCGTTGTTTGCAGCTCCCTTTGCATGGTTGATGAGCAGGGGATGGAACGGGGCTTTCCCTGACTTTCAGTATTCGAATGTCATGGTATTTTCGTACTTTTCAATCCATATCGTTTCGGCAGCGATTGCGTCGTTTGGATTGGAAAAAATCTGGGGGCGCCCCGTGTTTCACCATCAGCGACCAGAAATAAATGACGGTGCAAGTTGGTTGCTGGGTGCATGTGCGATACACGTCCTCTGGTCGGTGGGAGTCTGGGGTTACCATTGGATCAACAATTTCTCTGCCATCTTTTAGAATCAGAAATCGCATTGAATAAGTGTTGGCTGCCTTGCGATCCCACTTCCGGGTGTCCAAAATATAACCCACGGGCAAACGACTAGGTACGATGGCAAAAGACACGCGACACAGACTTGATAATCTTCTCGACGTAAAGACGCCGGAGAATATCTCATTCCAATACCGACTGGGCGGTCCTTTTCGAAGGCTCTGGGCATTGGCAATCGATATCGTCCTCTCCCAGCTTGCCTATTGGCTGATCGCCATTCTGTTGATCATGCTGCTTTCCTCGCTCAGCCTGGTTGGCGGGCTTGGATTCTCCAGCATGGTAAGCAACCTGTTGAGCGGCATTGCGCTTGCGCTCGGATTTTTCGTGTACTGGTTCTACGGAGCGTACATGGAGACCTATTGGAACGGACAATCGATAGGCAAGATGTTTTTACACTTGCGTGTTTTGCGCACCAACGGAGAAGCGATCGACGGATCTCAAGCTTTGTTGCGTAACTTTTTTCGGCTTATGGATTTCTGTCCGTTTGTGCCACTTGCCATATTTTGGGGTGTTCCGCTGGAGGAAGCTCCCATGCCGCTACCGACTTTCATGTGTGGATTGTTGGTGATGACATTTAGTTCGAAATTTCAGCGTGTTGGGGACATGGTGGCCGGCACGATCGTGGTTCACGAACAAGCGTCCCACAACCACGGGATTGTCAATTTCGCCGATCCAAGAGTGGCTAAGCTAGGAGAGCTTCTCCCAAAAGAGTTTTTTGTTCCTGCTACGTTAGCCAAAGCGCTGGCGAGTTATGTCGACCGCCGAAGGTACTTGCCTCCGCAACGAAATAATGAGATTGCAAGCCATATTGCAGTGCCGTTGTTAGAAAAGTTCGGTATGCGGAAAGATACGAATCACGACCTTCTACTTTGTGCGCTTTTTTACAAGACCTACATTTCCGACAGGCAGGAAGATCCCGAAACGCCTGGCACAACTCCGGTGTCGAGCATGTTCGATTTCGGTCACCTGACAAATTCGCATAACAGATTGGATCGCTGATGAAAGTTGCCGAACTCATTCGTCGTCGTGAAGGTTCCTGGCGGGAGCTGGAGCAAATGTGCGAGCGCTTTCGCAAGACGAGGCGGAAACCGGACGAAGTTGCAAAGTTTGCCAAGTTGTATCGGGCTGCCTGTGCGGATTTGGCGCTCGCTGATGCCTATCAGTTGCCTCCTTCAACGGTGGACTACCTACACCTTTTGGTAGCGCGAGCACACAACCAGCTTTACCGAAGCAAGTCGTTCCAGTGGCAACGGATGGTCGATCTAATTTTGATCGAAACACCGCGCAAGATATTTCACGAGCCCTGTGTGCACATTGCTTTCTTTTTGTTCTGGGGGCTGTTTGCCTTGGGCGGCTATTTGGCTTACGAGCAAACGATCTGGCCGACTTTTGCTGAAGATGTTGTTGGCGCAGAGGCGCTTGACAACGTGAATTCAATGTATGCCCAAGCTGGCGAGAGGGGGTGGGGAGAAAACTCCGCCATGATGGGCTACTACATTTGGAACAATGCGGGCATTGGAATTCGTGTTTTTGTTGAGATGCTTCTGGTTCTGCCGGGCTTGGTTGAACTCACCTTTAACGCGGTCTACTTAGGCTCGATTTTTGGATATATGTTTCGGCCGGAATTGGGGCAGGCCAGTTTGAATTTCAAGGAATTCGTAACCGCCCATGGACCTTATGAATTGACCGCAATTATTTTGAGCGCGGGAGGCGGTTTGAAAATCGGCATGGGCTGGATCATTACTGATGGCCTGACGCGAATGGATTCTCTGAAAAAGAAAGCTAAGGAGGCACTGCCAATCGTGATGTGCGCGGTGGTGTTGTTCTTTCTTGCAGCGATGATCGAAGGCTTTATCTCACCTTCTCCAGCCCCGTGGTGGATGAAAGGTTTAATCGGTGCACTCAGTAGTTGTTCGCTGATGGTTTACTTTATCGTCCTTGGCTATCAGGGGCGTCCGTGAAGTTCGATCATACTTTCATCGCGATTCGGCAACGTGGAATGCTCGATATCCTGGACCTCGCTTTGCATGTTTGTCGGGATTACCTTGCACCTTTGCTCTTGCTGCTTTTGGTAGGCGCGCTGCCTTGGATCGCTTTAGACTGGCTGCTAATTGGCTGGATGGTTAGCGAGGCCTATTCAGACTTGTACTCCAGATCCTTCTTTTGGTTAACGCTCGTTTTGACCCTCAGTCAGGCGCAAGTAGGAACAGGAATGATGACTCACTATCTTGGTCAAGCCATGTTCATTGGCAAGCCTGATATCTGGGCTTCGATAAAAGCAATGTGGCGTGTTCCGTTTTCATACTACTGGCTACATTTTATTTTGCGAATGGTGCTGCCAATTGCTTGGCTGACTTATTTATTCTCAGTAGAAAATAGCACTGATGGCCAAGCTGCAATCGGGACGTTTCTTGCGATACTACTTTTTATTGGGTTGATGGTCCGATCCGTACGACCTTTTGTGACAAAGATTATCGTTCTGGAGAAAGCCCCTTGGCGTGCTGCTGCCGGAGGCGGAATCAATTATGGGAAGCGATCACGTTCCTTACACAGCGGAGGTGAGCTGTTCGGAAGATCGCTGGTGGCCGTCCTGTTTGTTGCGGCATTGACTTTAGGATTATTTGGACTGATTTCAACACTCCATTCGTGGCTTGGATTCAAAGTAGGTTTGGGATTTGTTGAGAAAGTCATTTTTTGGCCTTTGTCCTTGTGGCTTGCTGCTGGTTTTCTGGCAGTAGTGCGTTTTTTGAGCTACATCGATCTGCGAATTCGACAGGAGGGATGGGAAGTCGAGCTGAGCATCAAAGCCGAGGCGGTTCGAATGCAACAAGGAGGCTCCGTCTGATGTTTCAGCACATTGCTTGTAAGGCCTTCTTTTTTCCTACCGTCTTGCTTTTGTTTTTAAGCTGCGGACTTTCGATCGCTGGGGCGCAACACGATTTGGATAACAGCGACGTTAAGCGCTCGCTAAAAACTGGAAACTATCCGTGGTACAACGAAGTCTCTGATACTCCGAACTTTCAAACGGAGTTTCCAGTTTCCAACGAAGCAGAAACCAAAAAGCGAAACTCGGTTCGCAAAAGCAAAGCCAACGCAGGAGTCGCGCCAGTCGCAGGCACGATGGGAATGTGGGGGGTAATCGGATGGCTGGTGTTTATCGGATTGATTGTGGCGCTGGCTATTGGCGCGGTCATCTGGCTACTGCTGAAAATGGAACCCGGAGGTGTTGATCGGTATCGAGATGATGAACATGACAATGTTTCGTTTGGATCAGACCGAATCGAACAACTACCGTTTGATGTGGCCAATACCAAAGGTGACTTTCTTTCCGCCGCCGAGCAAGCAGCCAATGCGGGGCGGTACGGGGAGGCAATGACGAACCTGTTCAGCCATGTTCTACTGACGCTGGATAAACACGGCAAAGTCCGTTTAAAACGAGGAAAAACCAACCGCCAATACTCTGGCGAACTGACTCCTCATCAGAATCTGAAACCCTATTACGAACGGGTGATGGTTTTCTTTGAATCTACTTTTTTTGGGCGTCACGATATCGAAAAGCACCAATTCGAATTGTGCTGGAACGAACTGCCTAAGTTCCAGCAGGAATTGCAAAACAGTTCTGGGGGAAGAAATGGCTAGCCCGTTAAACCTCAAATCTGAATCGGGGGCTTGCCCCATCATCTTACTCCTGTTGTTGCTGTTCACTTTCAGCCTGCCAGGATGCAAGAAAGCGAAATCTGGGCCAAAAGTCACAAATGGCTACGGCAAAAGCGCTGGTGTTGAATACGCGAGCAGCGTTAATGGTACCGGGGTATTCAAGCAGATGTTTCGGCAAGTTGGCTGTAGTGTAAAGACAAGCCAGTCAATCTCTCCCAGGATCGATAAATTCCAAACCATCGTTTGGTTTCGCGATCGGTTCGAACCTCCCAAAGACAAAGTGATCCAACGGTTAGAAGAATGGTTGGATTCGGGGTACCAACACCAATTGATCATTGTCGGACGCGACCACGATTCTGGAATTTCCTATTGGGAAGAAGTAGTTAATCGCGCAAAAGGCGAGTCATTGATCAAAGCAAAGCGAAGGCTCGCTCAAAGTAAAGCAGAATTCCACTCACGTCGCATGGAGGCCGATTTAAGCGAATGCTATTGGTACGACTCGAAACAAAACGACTATCAAGAGGCAACTCGTTTGGAAGGCAGTTGGGCGAAAGGAATCAATGTTTCCTCAGCAGATATACACACGGGCATCGCTCTGGTACCCAAAATCAGTTATCGCGGCTATTCGAATAGCGGCATCGTTTTGAAAGCAAACGGTCAACCATTAGTATCCATTTTTTCGACCAGTTCAGTTGTGCTGGTTTCTAATGCTTCGTTTTTAACCAACTATGGAATCGTCAACCAGGAGAACCGAAAATTGGCGATGAAGATTATCGAACGACAGAACCCAGGTGATACTTTGTTCATTGAAAGTGGAACCGATCCGGTAAAGATGTTCAACTCCGAGCAAAACCACGAAACCTGGGCGTGGATTACGAAGCCGCCTTTAAAGTACATTGTGCCTCACTTTTTGATGGTGGGCGTATTCTTCTGCTTTGTGCTCTATCCCATTTTTGGACGACCCAAACGAGTTGATACCAGCCTCGACAACACAACGTTTCGCACCCATATCAGAGCGATGGCGAAACTTATTTCCCGCTCTGGACGAAGAGATTTGGCTCAACAAAAAATTGACCGTTACAACAATCGACAATAGCAAACAATGTGACGTGCTGCTTAACGTAGCCCGTTAAACGTGAAAGATTTTAGGTAAGCGTTTATGTCTAATATGATCGAATTTTCCTGCCCCAAGTGCACGGCGAAACTACGAGTGCCTCAAGAAATTGTGGGCAAGTCGGCAGAGTGCCCCAAGTGCAAAACAGTTTCCACCGTCGTTGCGCCCGCTCCTCCTGCTGCGGCCCCCTCCGTTTTTGGGCAATTGGAACAGCAGACTTCGATTAATCCACCTCAACCGGCGGCTCCAATCCCTGTTGCTCCTGTTCCTCCTCCCGTTGCTCCAGTTCCTCCGCCGCAAACTGAATCGCTGTTTCCAGCTTCTTCTCCGGCCGGGTCCTCCTTGCAACAAGCGCCCCGCGCCAACCCGCGTGATGCTTCCGAAGCGGACACCCCAATGCGTCAGATGTATCGCCGCATTACTGACGAAGTCGGGAAGCTGTTTGTTGGACAAGACGAATTGGTACTCGGCTCGTTGGTCGCGCTTTTTTCCGGCGGACACGTTTTGATCGAAAGCGTTCCAGGTCTTGGAAAGACGCTTTTCGTTCGCACGTTAGGAAAAATACTTGGCTGTCACTTTGGCCGGATTCAGTTTACTGCCGATCTAATGCCGTCCGACATCACCGGCGCCCCGATCTTCAACATGAAGACTCAGGAATTCAACTTTCGCCCCGGACCTGTATTCACCCAGTTGTTGCTGGCTGACGAAATCAACCGAGCTCCCGCCAAGGCCCATGCAGCGCTGCTTGAAATCATGCAGGAAAAGAACGTAACAGTGGATGGCAAAACGCATGTTCTGGAACCGCCGTTCTGTGTCTTGGCTACGCAGAACCCGATCGAATCGGAAGGGACTTATAACTTGCCAGAGGCTCAGCTGGACCGTTTCATGTTCAAACTGATCGCCGACTATCCAACCGAACAGCAGGAAGCAAAAATTCTCAGCATGCATGGTCGACAGGAAAACGTCACCGACCGATTGGAAGATGAGATTGAAACGATCACCTCCCCCGCTGAAATTATCGAGACCACAAAACAAACCTCAGCGATTCGCGTCGAGCCGGCACTGGTCGACTACATAAACAAAATCGTTCGGCTTACGCGCAAATGGCCTCAGTTTTACATGGGCGCATCACCGCGAGCCGGAATTAGTTTGATTCAAGGCGCGCGGACTTTGGCTGCGTTTTACGGGCGCGATTATGCAGTCCCAGATGACGTAGTGCAAATCGCAATACCCGCTTTACGACATCGTGTGATGTTAACTGCCGAAGCGGAGGTCGAAGGCCAGAGTATCGATCAAATCCTGGGTGACTTGATCCGTACCATCGAAGTACCCCGTGTGAACTAGCAACGACTATGAATGAATTTCTGACGGAAACACTGGATACTTTGATCCGACAGCCGGTTGTTCTACTGCTGTTGATGTCGATTCCATTATTCTTGATCGCCAGAGTCGGTGATGTTTTTCCCACCAAGCTTGCGCTCGTTCTGGTCGCGCTTCCCGCACTGGCTTCCGTCACGTTGGCATTCAGCGCCTGGTTTGGCTGGATCATTTTGGTGTTTGATGCAATCGTGATCGGGATCATGTTGATCGATCTGTTTACGGTCGTGTCCCGAAAACGGTTTCAGGTTAATCGCAAAGTGCTTCGGATTGCATCGATAGGCAAACCGCATGATGTCGAAGTTTCTGTTGCTACGCGGGGAGGCAGGAACTGCAGTGTCGAGATTCGAGATGACATGCCGGGCCATTTTGAAGCCAAACCGCTGGAGTTCAAAACCAGATTGATCCGGGGCAGCCGACAGTTTTTCGAATACAAATTCAAGACATCAACCCGTGGCAAGTTCGATATGAACAATGTCCACATTAAAACCCGCAGTCTCCTTGGGCTTTGGAATGGGTACTACAAAATACCGGTGCACTCACAAATCGATGTCTATCCAGACATGAATCAGATCGCACAGTTCGACTTGCTGGCAAGGACGAACCGCCTACGATTGGTAGGCGTTAGACGCACACGACGAATCGGAACCGATAACGAGTTTGAACGGTTGCGTGATTACACACAGGACGATAATTATCGAAACATCGACTGGAGAACAACGGCTCGACGTCGCAAATTAACGGTCAAGGATTTCCAGACTAACCAAAGCCAACGAATCATCTTCCTGGTCGATTGCGGCCGGATGATGACTAGCAAGAGTGGTGATATCACAATGCTTGATCACGCGCTGAACGCGATGTTAATGTTGAGCTACGTCGCACTTAAGCAGGGGGATGCCGTCGGATTGGTTTGTTTTAGTGACAAAATCCATAACTACACGCCGCCCCGCAACGGAGTCAATCACATTAACCGCTTGTTGCACGCCTCGTTCGATCAACATGCTGAATATGTCGAATCTCGTTACGATTCGGCGTTTTTGCACGTCAGTAAAAATTGTCGCAAGCGAGCGTTGGTTGTCTTGATCTCAAACGTTATCGATGAAATCAACGCGATGCAAATCGAAGATTACCTTTCCGCGATGACCGGAAAGCACTTGCCACTGGGTGTTCTTTTGCGAGACCAACATCTGTTTGGAGCTGTGGATGAATATCGGGCAGGTGAGCACAGTGATATCTACGAAGCGGCTGCTGCGGCAGACATTCTCCTATGGCGCCATCAAGTGCTCAGCGACTTGAGCCGCAAGGGAGTGCTGACATTGGATGTTTCACCAGAAAACCTGACCGCTGGTTTGGTCAATCAGTATTTGGAAATCAAGGCTCGGCACCTGTTGTAGGTCAACCGCCCAACAAAGCTCGCAAAACAACCTCATCGCTCGCGTTTTTTTTCTCCAAAGCCTGCAATGCTCTTTCCATTCGGCTGACTTGGGCAGAGTTGATGGGGAAAAGCTCCGAACGGGGAATCTGGCCAACACGCTGAGTGATGAGTGAGTCGATCAACTCTGCGACTCCCTCGCCGGTTAACGCTGAAATCCAGACACCCTCAGGGCGATTTGAGCCTTTGGCCTCTGTGGCCCTTTGGTCCGATTTGTTGTGAACAATAACATCCGGATTTAGCTCGTCCAAAAGCTGCTGATCGCCATCGGACCAGGGTTGCGAACCATCGAACATACCGATTTTCAAATCAGCCTTTTGAAACTCCTCCCGAGCCCGTCGAACTCCCTCGCTTTCGATCTTCTCATCGGTAAATCGAATCCCTGCGGTGTCTTTCAGCTCGACCGGCCATCCCTGAAACGCGGTGACTTCCGCTACGACATCTCGCGTGGTCCCTGGCGAATCATGTACGATCGCGCGAGCAAAGCCAGAAACCGTATTGATCAGGCTACTTTTGCCAACATTCGGTTGTCCACAGATAACGATCGACCAACAACTGGTCAGGCGCAAACCAAATTCACGAAACGAAAGCGCTCGTTGAAGACAAGCAACCGCGGCTGAACGATCGGTGGTGATCAGTTTGCCGAGCTCTTCGAGCTTTTCAGCTACGCAATTTGACAACTCCAGCAACGCCAAAGCGGTCTTTCGCGTAGCCGCGTTGCTTAAAGCGAGTTGGACTTCGGACCGCCAAACATGCCCATTCGAATCTTGATGCAGGTTCCGCTCCTGAGTCGACTGAGAATATCCAATTGCGAGCAGAGATTGTGCGATCAACTGAGGAGCGAGTTCCCCTCCATGGCTATGAATTTCGGCAGTATTTTGGTCCAGCAGGCAGGTGACCAAGCCCTCTCGGTTTCCGGAGGTGTATCTCCAAAATCCAAACTGCGGTTTGCGCAGTTTCAAATTTACAGGTCGGCCCGATTGCGTCAAAAACAGTTTTGCCAGATCTTCCTGCAATTCGCCGGAACAAATCCTGGTCGTTGCAACCGCGCTGCGTCCGGCGGGTGTCAGAAGGTAAAACGTTTTTTGAGAGTCCATTCCGTTTTCACTCTTGCGAACTTGGTTCCGAGTCGACAGCGATCATACGAACACCGTCCAGCACCAATGTCGGAACATAGTGCCAGGAGTCTGGTAGTCGCTTTTGCAATGGCATTATGCCACCGCCTGTCACTACGACTTGGGGGGTGTTAAGAAGCTTGTTGATTTCAGACACCAAGTAGGTGATCGAGCCAACTTGGCCCAACATCACTCCTGCTTGGATCGCCGCCTCCGTCGACTTTCCAATTACGGAATCAGGCAATGCTCGTCCTTCAATCAGAGGTAATTGATCCGCTTTTTCCAAAAGTGATTGGAACTCGATCTGACTTCCAGGAGAAATAGTCCCCCCTACAAACTTGCCATCGGCAAACGCGTCAATGGTAACTGCCGTTCCTGCATCGACGACCACTAGATCCAGACCAGGATATTGGACGGAAGCCATTTGAGCAGCGACCAGTCGATCGATACCAACACGTTGTGGAAAGTCGACCTCGACTGCGATCGAGATGTGTGCATGATCAACGATCTGCACCGTATCTGCGGGACGGTTCGTTTTCAGCCATGATTTTAAGCTTTTGAGCTTCGTCTGGTTTACGCTGCAGATCCACCAATCGGACGAACTGCCAGGCAAGCTGTCCACGGGTAGCTGGTCGATCTGTCCGGACCAATTCAACTTCCAACTTTTTGCCTCGGCAGGCACGCCCACCTTGATCGAGGAATTACCGATGTCGACTACGATAAGCTGGCGATTCAAATTGCTCATCAAGAATACCACTCATGCATTGTCTGCGGCAGCTACGGAATCCAGTTCTTGAACGATCGCTCGAGTCAACTCGACCAGTCCCTCGCCTGTAACCGAAGAAATGAGAAAAACAGGTTTGTCGGTTTCGGTAGCCAACAGATCGCGAACTTCTGCGGCACCGGGCAATTCCGCCTTGGTAACCACAACAATCTCGATTCGCTTGCCAAGCTGGGTATTGAATTTTTCCAACTCGTTTCGGATCGCCCGGTAATTCTGCAGGGGATCGGTTTGATCCATCGGCATCGGTTCAATTAAATGGACCAGAATCCCGGATCGCTCGATATGTTTCAAAAAATCGTGGCCAAGCCCGACACCTTCGTGAGCGCCTTCGATCAGACCGGGGATATCGGCCAAGATAAACGAGCGATCGCGATCGACCTGAACTTGGCCGAGGTTTGGGTACTTGGTCGTAAAGGGGTAGTTGGCGATCTCCGGGCGGGCACGAGACAACCGGCTGAGCAGTGTGCTTTTTCCGGCGTTGGGCATCCCGATCAAACCGACATCGGCTATGACCTTGAGTTCCAATATCAACAGCTTCGATTCACCTTCGTCACCTGGCGTCCATTCGCGTGGTGCCTGGTTGGTCGAAGACTTGAACGTCGCATTCCCCTTGCCGCCCTTGCCGCCGCGGGCTGCGACAACCGATTCGCCTTCTACAGTAAGATCTTTGATTACAAAGTCGTTTTCGGCATCGATCACTATTGTACCAACGGGGACCTCAATAACTTGATCGCTTCCCTTTTTTCCGTGCTTGTTGGCTCCTTGTCCGTGGACCCCGCGTTCCGCTCGCCAGTGCTTTCGATGCGACAACGCGACCAAACTGTTTACTCCTTGTCGTGCCACGATCAAAATGTCGCCGCCGGCACCGCCATTACCGCCATCCGGTCCACCCTTGGCGACGTAGCGCTCACGGCGAAAGCTCATGCAGCCATTGCCGCCATTTCCGGCGTTGGCTTCGATTTGAACTCGATCAACAAACATTGTTTGGGCTTTGTAAACGGGAGTGGAAGCAACCAAGATTGAGAGCGGAAGCAATCAGAAAATGTGAACCAACAAAAAAAGGATGCCACCTGATCAGGCGACATCCTCAAGTGTTTTACTTTTGACGGTTAAGGTCAATTGGCTTCGGCAACGATATTAATGCGACGGCCTTTGCGATCAAACATAACATGACCATCAACCAAGGCGTACAGGGTGTAGTCTTTTCCTTGCCCAACACCTTTGCCGGGGTGAAATTTGTTTCCGACCTGACGAATCAAGATGTTACCAGCGATTACCTTTTCGCCGCCAAACTTTTTGACTCCACGACGTTGCGCGTTCGAATCGCGACCGTTACGGCTGGAACCTTGACCTTTCTTATGGGCCATTTGAAATACCTCAAACTACTTAATTTCTGCGAATTTGATCAGGAATGTTAACGGTAGATCCAGAAATGGTCAAGGCTCTTGATGAATTGGATTCCATCGCCTCTCTTGCGCCAGAATTGAGGCTCATAAAGCAAAAAGTAGTCTTTACCGCCAGAACTGAAAGTCCACCTTTCGCCGCGAATTCCGGCGGGGACTTGGCCATTTGGCCCGTTTTTCATATTCAAAGCTACGTTTCCGTCCAGATTGATGCCAGCCTTGGCAAATTCCTTCAGGACAATACTGGGAATCTTGCCAGAATCCAATTCTGTGACCAGCGGGGATGTAAATGTCTCTAATTCTACCTGACCATCCAACTCGGCCTTTAGGACGTTTCGGTTGTCCTGCGGATTGATCTCATATCCACGCAACAAAGGGTTTGGCAAGTTGTAGAATCGGCAAATTTCGACTTGCTCGGCAGGCTGATCAACAAGTGGAATTCCGTAATCCACATCATCACGATCCTGGCCAACTCGGTCACCCGGTCGCCAAAAATTCAGTTGCAAAGTCTTGTACTTAAATCCAATCTCGCCATCGTTGTTTTGAATTCGATAGGCATTGGTCATCCCATTGACGTAGACCGAGGCGTAATCGATTCGAGGATCGACGTCTTCCCATATGGCAACTCCCCAGACGCCCGGATCGGTTTCTGATTCCGCCAACGGGATTTCGATTTGGGACATTTCCAACTTGGTGTGCAATTTCAGATTCGGATCTTCGAACGACTGAATATATCTTGCCAGCGTAGGCGAGTTGATATCTCGGTAACGAACCGGACGATAATCAGAAGCGATACTTTCCTTTACATAACCCTCCAGTGAAAAACTTGGAAGGAATTTTTTGTCCAATTTCTTTCTGGATGCAGGGCCTGGTTGACGTGAGTCTTCACCACTCAGGACTGGTAGTCGGACAGAATCTCTTTCCAACACCTTTTGGGTATGACCGAATTCGTCTGTCTCTTCAGTATAGGAAAGGACATTATTAAAATCGCGAACTCGCCATACGAGGTACCAGATGTTTTTTTGTTGGAGTGTTCCATCGGGGTAGCGGAGCGTGAGTGATTTTTGCCGCAGCCCGGTGAAAGCAAACTCGTACTGCCAGACGTCACGGTAAAAAACGACTTGCCGAGTCGAATTCAGCAGCGAATCTTTCTGTGCCGAAAAATTTAACTCGTACCCTTCTACTTCCAAGCCGGGTAACGCCATTGGAGTCGAGAAGCTATCCCGAGGATTCAGCTCAACTGGGATCACCTTGAGCACACCTTCGGCCAAAGGTTTAACCTTGGACGGATCTTCTTGCCCATAGACCTGGCAACTAACGCCAGACATAAGTCCCGAAATTGTAAAAGCGACTGCCAAAGCAGCCATTGCCGATCGCCTCATCTTGCACCTGTCACAGGAAGGGGGAAGGAGTTAACCTTGTTCCCAAAAAATCGTCTATTACTCGTGTAAAAACCAGACTTTTAAGTATAGTTGCGACGATTCAAAAGGGTCAAGTTTTCGGGTAATCCGGACCAGAACGATAAAGGAATTCAGGGAAGTGCCAATTATGAGGACTTGATGCGAATCAGGCCAAGTGAGCAAGTCAAAATAACTGATTACTACCGCCAGAACAAACTCGACATTGCCTCAAACTTTTGCTTGGGTGAAAGCATCCAAATCGATTTTGTTAACCAAAAAACATTACGATTGCTTGCCCCACGTCAAATCAGTCAATGATTCCTTTACCAAAGTTCTCATCGGGTTGCGAGTTAGGACTTGGTGCTTCTGCTGAATTTTGAGGCGCCACATGCATCCCATTTGGACTAGGCTGTTTCGAATCAACGCGATTTTTCGAATCGTAGCCATCATCATACCGCGACCGATAGCTGGGATCCTTGGACAATTCCAGTTCACGGTTGTACTGTTCAATCACGCAATTTTGAATCATCTCACGGCAAGCTGCATTCACCGGATGGGCGATGTCTGCGTACAGCTTTGCTCGACCATCGCCATCAAAGTTGACCTGGCCACTTTTCTGTTTTGCGCCACAGCTGTTGCAAAAGCGGGCTTTTAAATGATTCTTGGAGCCACACTTCGAACAATGTGCTGACAGCTTTCGGCTTGGCATAGCGACAAAAGGGCCCGAGTTGCCAGAAATGATCTTGAGATCGCGAACCACAAAGCAGTCATCAAACGTGATACTACAGAATCCGCGTAGCCGATCTTCGGCATTTGCCATTAGCTTGATGCGAACTTCTGTTATCTTCACAACGAGTCTCCGTGCTCAATCGCGAGCGAGTGTACTCTCAAGGAACTTAGAATTGTGCAATAAGGGGCCGACCGCTTTACACGAGTATAACGTAAGGTCAGGCAGTCGTTGAAGTAACCTCGCAGATGCATTTCGAAGTAACTTCCAAGTGTTGAACAGCCCAAAGTAACATGAGCCACTACCGCTCAATTGATGAGAAACACAATTGAGTTGGTCAAAAGCCTGAGCAATTCGTTCAACCCAGTCCGTAATTTTCTTAGCAGCGGGTTGCAGTCGGTTTAACATACTTCGTTTAAGTAAACGGGTATCTCGACGTGCAATCGCGTCCAACAAGAAATCACTCGTCATTTTCTTTTGCGGAACTTCGCAATGTCTGAAAACTTCGGGTGTTGATAGTCCAGTAGGGGGTTTGGCTATTAGAACAGGATAGGGCAATAACGATTCTATTGGCTGAACGATTTCGCCTCGCCCCGTACATAGCGCGATCCCACCATGCAAAAAGAAAGGAACGTCGCTGCCAAGCTCTGCGGCGATACCAGAGAGTTCATTAAAAGAAGCATTAATTCCCCAAAGCTTAATACCCGCAACCAGTGCAGTCGCCGCATCACTCGAAGCTCCCCCCAATCCAGCCTGAGAGGGAATCCGTTTGGTCAGTCGAACGTCCATGCCAGAAGAAATTGCGAATCGCTGCTGTAAAGATACCAGCGCTTTTGTTACAAGATTGTCTTTTGCAGGAGGCAGTTCGCCAGGCAAACGCTCCTCTGAAGACAACCGTATTGAGCGATCTTCTCGGACCGAAAAAGCAAGTCGATCGTACAGATTAACGCTTGCCATGACCGTTTCCAGTTCATGGAACCCATCTGGTCGTCTCGACTTAAGCTCTAAAAAAAGGTTAAGTTTGGCAGGCGCTAACAATTCAAGCTGCGGTTTCATGTCAATCTCCGGGGTGAAGTTTAAAGCTGTTTTCCCAACTCGGCAATCATGTACCACAAAAGATTTTGCCAATAAATGAGCAAGCATTTTTCCTAAATCCAGACAGGTTCGGGCTTGCTGGCGATACCAAACCGAATCAAACTCGTTGATTCATTCCAAAAAACCGAAAGTGATTTAGGGTTAAAGGTTCAGTTTCGCCCTTACTTCGTTTCCTGTTTCACAGTCCCCAACTCAAATTTCTCTTTATGAACCAAGCAGAAACACCAAAAGACCACTCCGATAGGCCAAGCCCGACTGAGGGCTTGCCAGCAGATTCGCAGGAACAAGATTTATCGAACAGCGCCCTGGTCACTCGCGGTTTGTTTGGCGGAATCCTTATGGGGCTAGCAAATTTGGTTCCAGGAATAAGTGGTGGGACTATGCTCCTTGCTGCTGGAATCTATCCGCGATTCATTGAATCGATTGCTGATGTAACGCGATTTCGGTTTCGCTTTCGATCGTTGTTGTGCCTCGGTTCCGTCGTCGTCGCCGCTTTGATCGCAATTATTCTATTGGCTGGCGTGTTAAAAGATCTCGTGGTTGAACAGCGTTGGATTATGTACAGCCTGTTCATCGGTTTGACTTTGGGCGGGGTTCCGATCGTTTGGAAACTTGCAAGACCAGCATCTACCTCTTTGATCGTTTCCGCCATCATCGGCTTTCTGGCCATGGTAGGTTTGGCAGTTTTACAAGCTTACGGCTACGTGGGCAGCGGCGGTTCCAATTTCGTTATGTTATTTCTCGCCGGGCTGGCAGGCGCCAGCGCGATGATCCTTCCCGGGCTTTCCGGAGGTTATCTCTTGCTGCTGATGGGACAATACGTTCCGATTTTGGCAGGTGTCGAGCGATTCAAAGATGCACTAAAAGCCCGCGATGTTGGTCAAATCATGGAACCTGCCCTCAGTGTCGTGCTTCCTGTTGGACTGGGCGTGGTTGCGGGCATCGTTGTTGTGGGAAACCTTTTACAATGGTTGCTCAAGCGATTTGAGAAAGCGACATTAGGTATTCTGCTGGGACTGTTGGTCGGATCTACTTTTGGCTTGGCACCCTTTCAACAAGCGGTCCAGCCCAAAGTCGGTGATCACTTCAAAGGCGAGATCGTAACGGCGGAATCGCTGGAAGAGATCGAATCAGATGATTGGCCTAACGAGTTCTTTTACCCCAACGTCGGGCAAGTATTCGGCTCATTGGCACTGGCAGCACTGGGATTTGGAATCACAACCGCAGTTGCTTCGTTTGGAAACGAAAAAAAGAACTAGGGCACACCCGACAAGCAGAAAAAGACTTGATCCAAACTGGCGGGCGAGTCACACACATCAGGAATTCAAACGAAGAAAGGTATCGAGGCGATGTCGCGATTGGAAAAACTAAAAGAAATGTACGAACTGGATCCAACCGATGACTTTGTGCGATACGGGCTTGCCATGGAGTACCGAACCGAAGAGCAGTACGAACAAGCAAGCCAGTTGTTTGATGGTTTGATCGCCGACGATCCGCCCCATGTACCTTCGTATTTTATGAAAGCACAAATGTTGGCAGACATTGAAAAAGTCGAGGAAGCCAAAGCAACTCTCACAGAGGGAATCGCTCAAGCGAAAACACAAAACAACCAACACGCCGCTGGAGAGATGACTGAGTTTTTAGCATCGTTAGAATGATCCACGCGCGAATCAGATGCGTTATCAGTTCATTCGACGATCTTCTTGATCTTCTCTGCATAGTCGCCAACGGGATCTCGTAAATATCGCTGACGGATGGTTTTTCCCGCCAATTCACCCATAGTCTCCCAGTGCTCGCGGGCCTGCCAAGCTCGTTCCAGCGCATCATCCAAATCGCGAACCGTCGCGCTGTTTGCGATAAAACCGGACTCGCCATCGTCACACAGTTCCCGGTTCCGCCCCGTATCGGTCATCACACAAATGCGGTTGCAAAGCATCGCTTCGATAACGACCAAAGCTGCTCCTTCGTAACGTGACGGCAAAATCATGCCATGATTCGTTTTCCAGATTTCAGAAATGTCATTCACGAAACCTTCGACTACGATTTTGTCTTGCAACCCGAAATTCTCAATCATCTCAGACAATTGAAATCGTTGCCCCTGGTCTTTTCCATAGATCGAAATCTGTATATTGCGTTCACGCCATTTGGGCTGCCGTAAAACAGAAATCAGGAGATCCTGACCTTTGGATTGAAAGTGGATTCTGCCGACACACGCCAGTCGAAACGGGTCACGCTCAGCAGGGTAGGGAACTGAGACATCAAAGTTCACATTGAATGGGTTGTGTACGATCTCAGCGTTGTCCAACTCGATCGCCAAGTTCATCTCGAGTTTGTCCTGATTCTCTTTGGAAACAAAGAATACTTTTTTTGCGTTCTGATACCACTTTCGATAGACGGGACACATCTTGCCCCCGATAAAAGTCGAACTGCTGGCCGCTTGAACATTGATCGCATACGGGATGTTGTGCTTGATACAGTCGTCCGCGACGAGCACACGATTAGGGTGGTAACCCAGCGTGATCAAAACTGCATCTGGTCGTTTTTCTTTGACCCATTCGCCTGGCTGGTCCTCTTGGGGAGGCGAAGCCTTGCCAAACAAATTCAAAATATTGGCTTTCTTCTCGTCCCAACCCGTTCGAGGCTTTGTTCGCAACCAAAGCTCGGCACCACTGTTTTCCAATTCAGTCAGCTTTTTCGATTGCTGCGCCCACCACTTATAGTTGACCAGGACCTGATGTCCCTCTTCGATTAATAATTTCGCCGCACGGTACCAAAGCTCTTCGCTTCCGCCCCATTCGACACCTTCCATGCAGGAATAAAAACCAAGCTTCACTTTTTGTTTTTCCAATTTACGTAATGTGTATTTGTTTTGGCTTAGCCAGCCGAATCATTCCTGTCACCGCCGGGATTTTCGAGCTCGCGTATACGCAAACGCAACTTCTTGTCGCGCTCCATCAAATCCTTGTAGCGGACATTCAATTTGTCCAATCGCCCTTTCAGCTCTGCGATTCGCTCCAATGATGCTTTTTGGCGTTTTTGCAAATCGGAGTAAAGCGCCATGACGTCAGCATTCCGTTTGACTAGGTCATCAATGCGAACGAGCAAATCATCCCGGGCCGCTTTCATGCTGTCGAAAAAGTTACCCAGTTCGTTGGCTTCCGAAGGCGCTGTGTCCAACCTCGCGATTGCCAAATTCAATTCCAACTGCAAACGCTCAATATCCTGGTTCTGAAAGACCATATTTTCTGGATACTGTTGCTGTAAATCATAACTGCTGACCACTGGCGAAAATCCACACGTCTCGTCGCTAATGATTCGATGAGGCATTTCAATTGCTCGACCTTGCTCTTTAGCCGCCTGACCTTCACCCACCATCGTGGCAATCAATTCGATCATCCGATCAGCAGCGCTCCCATCGCACCGCAACTGTTGTCGAAGCACATTTTCCTGAAACATCATTTTTGCAGCAGGAGGATTCGCCAAATCTATAAGCGTTTGATTTAAGTGCAATGGCGAATTGATCATCCACGCCGCACCGACAAAGTGAGGCGTGTTGTGAAAATCCAAAATTGCAACAGGACGCTTTCTCAAAGCACATTCTAAAAACATCGTTGAAGGTGTCATAATTACCGCATCGGCACCATCGATAATCTCTGCCAAGGCAGGGCGCGGTAATTCATCTTCTGTTTTTGAATCGACTCCAATCTCTTCGTCCAACCCATCGGTCAAACGCCAAACGACTTCGACGTCTCGTCCGTTTACTTTCGGCTGAGTCGTCAATCGTTTGTGCAGGTGAGCAAGCGATTGTACGACCGCCTCACGCTGGATCTGATTAAATGCAGGAGTCGTCGCGGTAGCGATCAGGATTCTAAACGCTCCCTCAGTTCTGATCGGCGAACCCTCTTTCACCGAATCCAATCGTGGAAGTCCTACCGTTTCACACTTCCCAACATTTCCCCAAGACTCAATCGCTCGGGTTTGACCAAAACCGATAGTAGCCAGTTTGTGTCCGACGACCGGCTGGAAGATACAACCGTCGGCCAAATCAGGATGCTCCCAGATATTGCGGTACTCAAGAATGCCATCAGCTAAAATCAACACGGGAACTTGTCCCGACTCGTAGATTCTTCGCAGAGCGGCAATCTCCTCCCAGCGATAGTGCATGTGTGTAATGACAATCGCTGCGTCGTCTGGAACTTCCCACATCGCTGAAAAATCCTTGACGACAACACAAGGTATTGGCGAACGTGACATCCAACTGGTGTAGATTTCGCTTTTCTCAGCAAAGCCGCACAGGATATAAGCCTTTTTCTCGCTCATGGAAGTTTGCGATTCGATTCGCGTCTCATTCTTTCTAGTTTGTCAGTTCTTCGTTCCATACCAACTCGTCAGGCATTTCCTCAATCCAATCCGCGTTGGTCTCGTAACCATAACGGATCAGCGGTTCACCTGCGATGGAGTGAAATAATTCAGCATCTTTTCGCGTAAAATAGTTCTTCCAATCCCCGGCAATTCCCTTTCGCGCCTTGGCATCGTGACGTTGCTCACCCGCTTTTCGTCCCGTCACGTTCTCAAACGTGGTCGCATCGCTGCATTTTTTTGCTGCAACCAGCGAAGAATCGACGCCCAGAGTTTCGAAGATCTTTTGTAAGCTAACCGCATGATCGGCTTTCATTTCTTCGTACGTTATTCTGCCCGCCAAATCCACATTTGCACCGCATTCCGCTACCTCACGCCAATGCTCAGCCCAATTGGTGATCACTTCATCATCAAAGAACCGTTTAAGCCGATTTGTTGAATTTTTTTCGACAAAGAACTGGTAACGGGGCGAAGTTTTTGGCTCACGTAACAGCCAGTCAAACGTACCGCTGGTAACGACGTCTCGGCCGTCACGCATAAGCAAAAAAAGTTTAGCTTCGGGCACAAATTTCTTAATCTGGTCCAGCACCTTTTGGCATGTTCCCAGATAGGGTGTGACTTTGTCTACCACAATCGACTTGCCGGTTCTCCGGGCACCGAATGTGGTTACAAAATTGATCAAACCTCTCTGAAACGCATTCTGAAACTCGTCACGGCCAAGCCCCATCTCTCCAAACAGATAGTGCATCGTAAACGCGTCGACATACGAATCGGAGGTGATTCGGGGCGTTGTGCTTCCGTCGTTATTTGGCCAGATCTCGCAAAAATCACCAAAGAAACGATGCTCAGTTGAAAAAATTTCTTCATGGAAATTCAAGCTGCGTGCCAACCAAGTCGAACCGCTGCGTGGCGCGCTCAGTACAAAGTGAAGATCGGTCATTGGCGGTTCCTAGCTAATCTTTTTCCACTGATGGTCGAAACGCACAACGCCGTCTTCGCCGTAACCGTTACTGTCTGTTCGAGGCCCGACGATTTCAAAAGGTGCCCCGGGGTGCATTCGATCAATAAAGTCTACTAGCTCAGGGCCGGCAATCGAAGCGTTCATATTGTAACCACCCATCAACAAAGGAGGCTTGATCAAATCGAATCCGATTACGTTAGTTCCGGGCAACAAGTCAAACTTGAAATCCTTAAAAGGGGATGAGACGCCGCCCAACACACCCAATCTCACTGATTCGATGTAAATTCTCATGCGAGCATTATCGACTTGCTCGTTGGCGTGAACTTCGATCTCGGCATGGATCGTCTCTTCGGTTTGAAATTTCGCTTCAGTCTCTCTCGGAAGGATGCGAATATCCTTGATCATTGCCCGCCTTGATTTTTCGTCAGATTTCTTTTGTTTGGTCTGCGCCATTATTTTTTCGTACAAGGTGGCCCCTTCGACGAAGTCACCATCAAATACGACTTGGTGCTTGTTCATCACCACACACCGATTGGCGACACGGTTTAACTGCGCAATCGCGTGGGACACAATAATCAATGACATTCCACTTTCGACCCGCTCCTGAATATGCTGAAAACACTTCATGCGAAAACCAACGTCACCAACAGCCAGAACTTCATCGACCAGCAATAGATTCGGTCGCAAGTTTGCCGCAATCGCAAACCCAAGTCGAAGCCGCATCCCGCTGCTATAAGTCCGGACTGGTTCGTCAATCACGTGGCTCAGTTCGGAAAATTCAACGATTTCCCCAAAGCACTCGTCGATCTCTTTTGTACCGAGTCCTAAAATCGCCCCGTTGATATACACGTTCTCGCGGCCGGAAAGAATCGGATTAAAACCAGAACCCAGCTCAATCAGCGCACCCAATCGCCCACGAACTTTGATTTGGCCGATGTCCGGTTTGAAGATACCAGAAACCATCTTCAGCAATGTGCTCTTGCCCGCGCCATTGGGTCCCAACAACGCGATGCATTCGCCTCGATTGACATTCAGCGAAACATTGCGAACGGAAAAAAACTCACCAGGACGCAGTTTCCGCCGCTCTTCAGATTTTCGTCCCAGAAGTTCTGAACCCAAATCGCGAAGCCCATATCGGAGCGAACGCTTTAAGTTTCGGCAGTACTTTTTGGAAACGTTTTTGACTTCTAACAGGGGTTGCTGCTTGTCTGCCATCTAAATCCTTTCCACCAAAATTGGAATGGACACTCGATAGACAACAAATCCCAACACAAACAGGAACACTGCAATCAGAGCATAGATTCCCGCAGCCAACAGGTGATCTGTCTGGCCAATTACCAGAATATCGCGAGTTGCCAACAACAACGGACTGGCGGGGTTCAGCCAGTTAAACGGCGAACTGGCCCAGTTTTCGATTGGTGGCGGGTAAATAATTTGCGTGAACAACATCCAGATCGGAGTGATCGCCAGCAACGCTCGCCCAACATCGTGGTACAGCATCCCAAACGGAAGCAATAACATCCCCATCCCCATCCCTAGCAGGACTAACAGCAGTGCACCCAACGGAGCCAATAAAGTCCACCAAGTCCAAAAGGCGCCCTTTTCAAACCCCATTGAAGGGGCCCACAAAAAGAACACGAGAATCGGAACTAACACCAGCGAGCGAATCACAAGATTAAATATCGTTTCGTACAAGCCCACCATCAAGATCGACTCGCGAGGAAACTTTAAACGCCTAAGCATCGCACTGTTAGATTTAACAACTCGCAGTGGAGCATTGATCGCCTCCAGGAAACTTTGCCAAAGCACCATGCCAGCCAAAACGTAAGCGGTATACGCTACATCGATTCCATCTCCGAAATCCACGATTTTTCGTGACGCCAGGAAAACCCAAATCGCGGTGTTGGCAAGCGGAGGGAGGAAAGCCCAAAACAGCCCCAACACAGTTTGCCGATAAATTCCACGCAGGTTGCGTACAAACATTCGCCAAGCCAACGGGCGGCCGATTTGAATGTTACTGCAAATCTCCCGAAGCAGAGCAACCGGCTGACGCACTGCGGACTCTGCCGTGTAAAGTGTTACAGGCAAAGGTCCCGACGGTTCTGCATTTTGACGAGATTCGTTTGAATTCTCAATTGTTTCGTTGGCCATCTGGTATTTCTATCAAGCCAATCCGGCTGAGAGTAGGTCGTGTAGATGGATCGCGCCGACCGCCTTTTGATCGTCTACAACCGGCAACACTGTAATCGACTTTTGCTCCATTATTCTAAGAGCTTCGACAGCCAACGACCCAACCCCAATCGTTTGAGGGTCCTTGGTCATGTACTGTTGAATCGAGTCCGAAAGCGGATTCTCAAATTTTTGCAGAATTCGACGTAAATCACCATCGGTCAATATTCCAGTTAACCGATTATTATCATCGACGACCAGCGCACAGCCCAGAGCTTTTTGGCTGATCGTAACAATTGCGTCCCGTAAACTGGTCTGAGAATTAACCAGCGGAAGTTCGTCGTTGGTTCGCATCAAATCGTCGACTTTGGTTATCAGCTTTCGCCCGATTGTTCCACCGGGATGAAACTCGGCAAACTGTTCCGAAGTAAAACCTCGAGCATGCATCAAAGCGATCGCCAGCGCGTCACACATCGCCAAAGCGACCGTTGAACTAGCCGTCGGAGCGACCGCTAAAGGATCTGCTTCGCGTTCGACCGAGGTATCGATAACAATGTTACCCGACGTTGCCAAGGGACTGTCGAGTTCACCCGTTAAGACAATTACGGGAACACTTCGTCGGCGCATATACGAAAGCAGCTCCAGTACTTCTTGAGTTTTGCCGCTGTTGGAAAGTGCAATAACGACATCATCATTTGTCACCACCCCCATGTCGCCATGAAGAGCATCAACCGGGTGCAAAAAAATCGCTGGCGTTCCGGTACTACTGAACGTAGCGGCCGCCTTTCGGCCCACCAATCCCATCTTGCCCATCCCGGAAATGATCAATCGACCGGAACAACGAAACAACAATTCAACCGCATCGATCGCGGCTTTGTTTTCGCGAGCCGCGGCTACTGCAATCGCGTCCGACTCGCATTGCAAAGCCTCACGAATCTGCTGTTGGATCGCCTTTCGGTCAATTTGATTGTCGCTCAATGGGTATTCCCGTTTCAGAAGTGGGGTCCAGGATTTTAATCACAAGCTACACCCCAAACCATTTTCATTTTGCCAGCGTATCGACCACATCGTAAAACTCACGCAAGCGGCGCATGACACGTTGCGTTTTCGCATCGGTTTTTACATAGTCGCCTTGGTTTGATTGTTGTAATGTAGCGTCGATTGAATCCACTTCCAAAAATGTGAATACTTGATCCATTGTCTCCTGAGGCGAAGCATGAAGATCTTCCAGTTCAAGCTCCAAAATCTGCTCACTTGGAAAAGCAGCGTACCAGCGACGCATCAGAATTTCGTAACATCCCAAAACCAGAAACGCATTCAAGCCGTGCTCGCGAGATGTGTTTAACAGAATATCTTCGGCACGTTCAGGAGCGGCCAGCAGTTCAGCTTGTAATTCGTCGATGCCATTGAGTACGTTCTCGATCGGTCCAGCGTTCATACCCAGTCGAGTATTGTGACGATAATGAGAAATCGCTCGAGCGACAGGATCACGCTTGATAAACAACAGTTTTACTTCAGGCAGAAGATTCTTGACTCGGTCAACAATCGGAAAACCGAAGTACCCTGGACTGCCTTCGCCCGAAAAGAAACCGGGAAACGGACTGACTCGCGGAAAATGATGCAGGTACCACTGGTCGTCCAGTTTTTTGTGCTGGAAAAACTGCAACTCTTTGCTCATTGCGATCAGAAACAATGGATGACGAGAGATTTGATCGAACAAACTCGTGCTGCCACATTTCATGCTGCCGAGAATCAGGAATTTGGGCTGCAAGGGGTCTGCTTCGTCCACCCACGGAACCATAGGGTGCAAACGCTCAAAAGTCGATTTGGCACCTCTCGTAACATGCTCCAACATCGCCTCTGGTTGACCAGCATAAGTGTCAAACAAACTCATTAACTTGTAAAAGTCGCCGTTTATTATGCCCTCATTCTCGAGTTCGCGCATTCGCTTGCTACACTTGCTCAACGTTTCCTGATCCACATCTTCGATCAGTTGGATCATCGTGGCCCAAACGGGTCGCCCACCCACGGCCGCCGCATTTATACCCGCATCGAGCGCGCTCAAGAGATCACCACGACGTTTATGAATGTGCAAAGCGGTATTGTACGCCTGACAAACACGTCTTTGTTTCCCAAAGTCGTTGAACAAGCCCTCAAGAACTTTTAACGCAGCATCGTCATCATCAATCAACTGATAAAGCTCACAAGCAGCAAGACGGTCTTTAAAGGATGCATTTGTGTCCGCGGAAATGCGTTCCAAGTCACTGCGCACTGCGTCACTGTCGCCCAGTGCCGAATTGACTTTTGCACTGACCAGGCGAACGGACGCTGAATCGCCAAAACGTGGCTCTGCTTTTTCAATCATGCGTGCAGCGTTTTCGAAGTCACCCGCCTTGAGCAGTTGTTTCGCTCGGTCGGCATACCACTGCGCATCACGAAGCGCCGGAAGCACGTACTTCAATCTCTCTTTGATTGTCGTGTTGGCCATCGAGTCGTTTTTGAAAAGGTTTGACAGAATATGGACGGGGGCTCAACCAGCGCAGAGGCGTCCCCTTAATTGCATTCTATTATTCAACTGGCGTTAATAAAAGCAACGCAAAGCCCACTTACATCATGCCTATGGCGATTGATTTGTGGCTTGTTATTCTGTTTGACTAGACTGCGCTGGATATGATGGCATCGTTGGCCACTAGGAAACGCCCACCATTTCCTGCAATTTCCGCAGTTCGTATTCGTACCCACCCGAGAGGATTGGAAAGCGACACCAGGTTTTCGGGTCCAGATTTTCATCGTCCAAATGAAACGACGGTGCGTAACGTTCTCGCTTCCATTGATTGCGACACCACAAGCGAAAGAAGCGGACCGTCCAAGCGACCAACTGCGAATCGGAGTGGTCGCCATGTTCCAATTTCAAATACTGAAAGATCTCGGCGGGCATCAACTTGTCACGAATCGCCCACCGCTCGATCTTGTCAAGGATCTCATACGGCATCAGGTCAGCTTCGTCTGTTTGATTGTCGCTGGCCGGGCGAAGTTCTGCCGTCGGTTGCTGGACATTCACCGAAGCCAGTTCCGGCATGGGATCTAAACTTTCAGGACCTGTCTTCTCCATCCAAACCAACCACTTGCGCAAAAATGCTTTGTCAATTCCTGCGATTGGGCTCAGGCCACCACTCGTGTCACCGTCCATCGTTGCATAACCCACGGCCGATTCACTGCGATTGCTGGTGGAAAGCAACAAAGCTCGGTTGATATTGGCGAACATCCAAATACCCGGCGAGCGGACTCGGGCCTGGATATTTTGCAAAGCGATATCGTCACCCTCCCAAGTCAGCTTTCGTTCTAACGCAGTTTCGATCATCGCCTTGTAATCTTCGACTAACGAATCAACATCCAATTCGTAGTGAGTCGAATGAACCGCATTGGAGACATCTTCAGCCGCAGAGCGAGTCACCTCGCCGCTATTGCGTGTGCCTTGATAGGCGGTCGTGATCATCGCTTCTGCCAATTCGTCGACAGAATCCAGACCTTCCATATTCAAACGGTCGCAAAGTTGTTGCTGGCCCAATTCGCGTTCGGCCAATTGCAACATTACATAGCAAAGCACGGTTACGGCGGCCGAATCGACACCACCGCTAAGCGAAATCACAAACCCGCGAGAACGGCTTTTACGCAAATAGTCAAACAAGCCTAAACACACACTGCGTGTAAATTCTTCCGACTTGAGATCCTCCTCCTCTTCCCAACTGGGACGTTCCATATTGGGTGCTTCCAATTCACATTCTGGCCAAGTGAACGGAACACGAACCACATCCGATTCATCGCCATCCACATCCGGTTCGAAACTGCCCGTTCTTGCCCGACTCATTCTCGTTGCAGCAATGTCGACCGTCGCTGTGGTTACTAAAACCGGTTGGTAGCTGAACCTGGGACCACAGGCGAGCATATTTCCGCCCGAAGCGATCATCACATCCCCATCAAAGATGGCTCGTCCTGATTCATTGCCGCATAGGTTTGAGTAAAGATACGTCACGTGAAACGCTCGGCTGCCTTCCAATACGAACCTTTGTCGAACACTGTGCTTGTCAAACGAAAAATGGCTGGCACTGGGGTTCATGACGATATCGACACCTCGAGCCGAAAGCCGCGCACCGGGTCGCGTGCCAACCCAAGCATCTTCGCAAATCTCGAACCCGATTTTGAATCCGTCTACATCAAACAAGATGTCACCGATCGGATAGGCTCGGTCGCCAATGTCCAGCACGCCATCAATCGTTTCCGGCCAAGCCTTAAACCAACGAGGCTCGTAATGAATGCCATCTCCCGCGAGATGTTGCTTGCAAACAAAGCCCGCGATCTCCCCATCGACTAACAAAGCCGCCGCATTAAACACGGCGCCCGCATACAAGATAGGCAGGCCCACCGACACAACGATCCCTCTTGATTCGGGCACCAGTCGCAACAGGAATTCCTTGGCTGTCTCCAGAACACCTGGCGAATGAAATGCGTCTTCGCACCCGTAACCGGTTATGCAAAGCTCTGGAAGACACAACACTGTGGCTTCCGCCTTTTTGGCTTTGTTGATCGCAGTGACGATATTCTCGAAATTGCCTTCCCAGTCCAGCGGCGTTTGGTTCAATGCTGCGGCGGCGACTTTTAGCAGTTTCATTCAATTTCCTTCATGCTCGTATTTCGTCCACCAAGCGGCCGGTAGAGTGAAAGCTTGATGGTGTTAGGTAAATGGTACTTACTTTGGAAACTTTTACCTATATAGAACGAGAACGCGATCTGGTGAATGCGACAATCAATCTCTCGGGCAAAACGAATTCTGGCGAAACCCACTACGAACAAACCATGAATTTGGGATTTTAAATGTCGTTTGCGAAACGCCGATATTTCAATCAGAATAAAAAGTCTGCTATGCTACCTCTGTCCCATAGCCATTTCCTCACGTTGTATCGCCGCGAATGTCAGACCTTTTCGGAGCAAGGTAAAAATCGGATTTGACTTAATTTGTCGCGATTGCATTTCGGCTCGCCGCAATTCTCCAAGATTGCCAGGGCCGCAGCGAATGATAATTGAAAATGGCGGATCATCAGAAAGGGGCATGACGCTTGTCCAGTAATTCCAAATTTCGAATCGGCTGCCCTAAGTGCAATGCCGCGCTCAGCATCCCAACTCGAAAAGCCGGTCAGTCGGTTGTCTGCCCAGCTTGCAAACGCCCCTTCACGGCGCCCACCATCGCGAGTTTAGAAGGAGCCAAGGCCGATCAAGCAGAAGCCGAACCCTCTGATCAGCTTTCGCTTGACGACTTGGACCCAAGCTTGTTCGACAATGTGGATCAGTTAATCGAAGACCACAAAACCTCAGAAGCAGAAAAAGTCCAGTCCGCGGCTGACAAACCTTCGGAACTCGAAGCAACCAAGTCCAACAACGCGGTCGAATCAGCACCCGAAGCAAAAGTCCAGTCAACCGATCCGCCTGATGAAAAACCTGGCCTGACTGTCAAAGATTACGAGGACGAGTTTTCTTTGGATGAGCATTTGGATAGCCCCGCTCTGCAACTGGGGTCCGGTTCCGCAACTCCCGGCGTCTCAGAAGAACCGGCGCTGGAGTTTCCTGATTCTGTCCACGAAGCAAAAGAACCCGCCGTCGCAGAATCGAATGCAGCGCTGCTTTCCCAACCCGAATTCGCAGAAATGGAAGAGGAGGAAGACGTAAGCGAGCAACCACTGAGCTTAGATGGTATAGGAGCACCCAAGTCGTCGGACATCTACGCGGTCGTTTGCAAAATTTGCGATTCGCGAATTCAGGTAACTTTGCGCGACGAAGGCAAAACGATGAATTGCCCGGAGTGCTTTACCGAATTGCATGTCCATGGGCCAAGCAAAGAGGAACGAGCGCGAATGGAAAAGGCGCGTGAAGCGGAATACCAGCTTGCGCCAGCCGAACCGTTACCGAGACCGATTGCAGACGGTCACGGCTTGGAGATGGAGACCCGCGACCTCCTTGCACCTCCTTCGCAAGATCTTTTCGGATCCGAAGACGAACCACCCAGCGAGCCTTGGAAAGAGGCTGAAGCCAAAGAGGAAACACAGTTCAATTCCAATTCCCGGAAAAAGAAGTCCGCTCCCAATTCAAAAAAGTCCAGCTCCAGTTCAACGGAAAAAAACGGGACAGACCCAAAGCCTGAAAAAAAGAACGGCAAAACCAAGCATAAGTATGGCTCGAAAGGTTACTGGGAGGCCAAAGTTTCCGAGGCCGAGCAAGATAACCAACTTCCCGAAATACTAGCCAAAGAAGAGGCCAAAGCGGCTGACTACCTTGGCTGGGCCATTAAGAGCTTTCGCTCAACGGACTTGATAGCCAGGTCAGCAATCGGGTGTATCACTTTAGGATTCGCATACTGGATGAGTGACATCTTCAGCCATTCTTTCGGAAACCCCAGTCTGTCCTATTCGGACCAAGTCCTCGGTGTGTTTTTTCCGATTATCCTGGGAGCGGGAGCATTGGTTATTTCCCTGTTACTGCTGATCACTACGGTCAGCTTGGTATTTCAGAATTCGATCGGCGGAGTCTCCCACAAGGAAGAATGGCCTGGATTTACGATTTCCGAATACACGACTCCGGTCTTGTTCTTTGTATTCAGTTTTTGGCTGGCTGCGATTCCGGGCGGCTTGATGGGATTGTTGTTGGCCTTGGCCACCGGGCTCAATATTTGGGTCCTGGTCCTGGGTTCATTCTCCGCATTTCTTTTCTCTCCACCGTTGTACATGAGCGCATGCTTCAATCGTTCGCCGATTCAAATCTACGCAAAGAAGGTGATGGAAAGTTTTGGAACGCAAGACGTGGGTTGGCTCCACTACGTTCCACTCGCTTTTGGAGCATGGATCATCTTCGCCGCAGGAGTCGCAACGGTGCACGTTCCTTTTTTTCTGTTCGCGTTCATCGGTGCCAGCCTTCAGATCCTTGGGCTGTTGGTCTTTTCAATCTGGATCGGCCTCTTTTGCGGTCGCTACTTAACCCACCTACGTTAGAACTTGTGCTTTCTCCTCCAAGTGAGTCATGGATACTTTAGAAATTGGAGTCGCTTTGATTCGTCAAGTTGACCAGCGGATCGTTTGGCTTGGCAAGCACAACCGAGTGAAGCAGCAAGTAGACTTTGTGATCGCCGACCGCCTGGAGAAAGAGTCGTGGCGCGAGGCGGTGACCCGCGAAGTGGCATGGGAGCTTGGCCTCGACCGAAAGCGGGACATTATGGTCTCCAATATGGCTCAACTGAATGTCGAATTTAAGTCCACTTTGCCTGGCCAATCTGAACCAACCTCGATCGTCTGCGCTTTTTACAACGTTGAGCTATACGGCAAATCGGCTCGTGAAAGCGTGCGGCAAAACGAGGACTTTCTTTGGCTCAACTCAAATGAAATTTGTGCTGGCGTCACCGAGTCAGGATTGCCAATCAGCCCCTTCCTAATATTACTGAATCAACAAAGCAAAGTGATTCAGCATTGGGAATCAGACTCGCTGGGTGCATGATCGAAACGCAGGCTAAAGTAGACCTTAATATTCCTGCTGTCGTTTGGGCAAAGTTTCCAATTGATCTTGCAACTCTGAAATCGGAACTTCGACAGGTTCGACCAGCGTTTGTTTGCGAAAATCTTTTTTGATTCGGTCCGGCATCAACTGGATGTGAACCTCCTCTTCGATGGCGGCCAGCCAATCCGGAATATCGACGCCCGCTCCCGGGTGCAGGGTAAACGCTTCGATTTCACTGACCAACAACTCAAACGCTCGACTTGATGTCCGTGAGTTCGGATCTCGCATCGCGGGTTCGACTTGAGCCCGCAAGCGATCGATCTGCATTGGCTGGACAAAGCGACCTTCAAGATGACGTCCGATCGATTCCAGCTTTACGGAATACTTTTTTCTCAACTCATCCAGTTCATCAAGGTACTTTTGCGCCTCGGTATCAACTCGCTCGACCAACGAGCGTCGCCACATTCTCGCAACGGTGTTGACTTGGCCTCGTACCAGAATCTCGTGCGCCCAGACAACCGGGTTCAAGTGCCAACACACTCGGTCATATTTTCTGCTCAAGCGTAAAAAGTCCAGCAGCGTGTAAAGCATGTTGCCACGATCTGACTGGGTGGTAGAAGCGTTGTAGTCTCGATACTGAGCGTAGTTATCGATGATCGCTTCCAAAATCAACGTCAAATATCGCACCGCTTTAGAACGTGGAAGTTCTTGATCCAACTCGTCCAACAAGCGGTATTCAGGAGGAGTAGGCGAACGCTCTAATTGATCGATCCAGGTCCCGACCCCTTGATGAAGTATCGCGCGGACATTGGAAAGGCGTAAAAACAACTGGTTGAAAATCTCTCCGCCATACCGCTCAATAAACTCGACCAGGCGATTCCATGATTCCTCATCGTTAACTTTTTCCAGCACACTCAAACGCAATGTGCGGCTATGTTCCAACCACATGATCAACAACGACTCAGTCAGCAACTCCACACAATCGAACAGCATCGTGTCCGCTTCTTTTTTGTGCTCCTTCTTCTGAGCTTTGTCATCAATCCCCTCGCAACGGCCCTCCAGCATTTTACATGTGGAACGATTCAAATTCCGTACCATTTCGCAAAAACCAACTTTGAACAAACCGTCGAACTCGGTGATGCTGCCGGTTCCAGGCGGATGGTTACGTTCCATAGCCAGTGATGTTTCCAGCAGTTCATGGGTCTCCACAAACAATCCCATCGCCGGCAACGAACGCAGTAAATCGACAATCGCGCTACGAATCGAACGGAACCGCACGATATCCTGTGGCTTTCCGCCTTTGCTTAATGGAATGTAAAGCAACGAATGCTTGTTCAGAAAATCACTGAGAGTCGGGAACAGGTCAATGATTCGTTTCGGAGCCCGCAAAAGCAAAGCAGAAAAAACAGAGACCAGCGGCTGTTGCGATTGGACATGCGATTGCACTTCGGTCAAAGAGCGGTCTTCCAACAAATGGTCGATCGCAGCGACGACTGCGCCTAACATGCGAACAGCGTTTTCGGTCTGGACGCAGGAATCAATAATTCTTTGCAGCAAAGATTCTTTGTAAAGCCGATGACGATCGTACTCCATCAACGAATCCTGATCCGGTCCGCTGGAGGGCAAGCGATACTCGTGTACCGAGTGAAGCAGTTCGGAAAGTTGCTCCCGATTCTCGACCACTTGGTCCATCCAACTAGCGTAAATTTCGCGACGACGAAGCAATTGAGCACTTACCGTCTCGGAAAGGGTGGGTTCGGTCACGGGCAGTGGAATCGTGGCGGCAACACCCCAGTAATCGGCGACGCTTCCCAGAAATTCCAGACGATCCATCACTCGATCCACTTCGGCTTCGAGTTCGTCGTCGCTGGTCAGGCTGGTGTCGAACACCGCGCCTTCGAATCCGTCGTTGGTCGTATCCTGATAGACCATCTCGTCATAGGCCGCTTTGAGGATGTCGTCCGTTTCTTCAAAGTCATCCTCGTTTTCTGCTTCCTCAGTAGCGAACCTTCCTTTTTCTCCCACACGGAACTTGGGAACTTTCCAGTAGTAATCGGCGTTCGCTTCCAAAAAGTCGTAGAACTTGCGAATTCGGTTCCACGTTTCTTCCTTTTGTACTGGGTCGGCTCCAGTCACACACCGCTTCTGCGCCGAGATCCAGCGGAACATTAAATCGTGAAAGCTGGCTTCGCCTTGCTGTAATGGAATGCGATCGGCCTGGCTCAACCAATGCATCAACAGCGCCATGGAGGTCTTGAAATCCTCTCGCTGCATCAACGCGTCGATTACCAAATCGTAGGCGCTGGACGAATCGAACATTCGCGCGTGGTTGGACCAGAACCGAATGTCTCCCGTCGCTGCATCGTCCTGATGCCAAAGGTTAAGAGCTCGCGCGACTAACTCGGCGGCTTGGTAATCTTCACTGGGGTCGACCGTGTCGACCGACATCACCTCGTGAGCCGCGAACTGTCGCCACCAATCGACGATTTCGCGAAACTGAAGCTTGATCGCATCGCTCAACTCGGTTTTGTTCATCGCTGCCGCTTCGGCCCACAAACGGGAGCAAACGGAAAAGATCTGATGCATCAGTTCGACCAAGTCGTCGACGCGATGATCACGCACCGAATTTTCGATTGCCGGAAACAGACTGTAATTGGCGTCAAAGCCAAGAATGTTCCAAGGGTCAACGATCGCCCCACATTCAATCGCTCTTAACAGCAACTGGAATACTTTCGGGACTTGTTCGAACGCCTCCTCCAGTTCACCGCTCTTTATCGCAGACGAAGCGGTCGAAAGCAGGCAATCCAACTGGCAGTTCATTCGAGCCGATGTGATGGGAACGACCGTAGATTGCTCAAGAGCTCGCTCTGCATATCCCATTTGGGCATACAGCGATGCTAGTCGACAGTTGATCAACTGCCGAGCTCGGCGACTGCCCAATTCGTTGTTCAGGTCTTGGCGAACACCACCAAACGGCTGGCGACGAATGTTGGCTTCGGACATCAACCGCTCGCGATGCGGTTCCGGAATTCGCGTAATAAGATCGCTGTAGAACTGATCTCTAAAACTGGCAATGACCGGCAGCAAATCGGACAGACTGGTGTTCGAATCGTAGGCACCTGGTCCACAACCACCGATTGCTGAAGCCATCAGGATCGTGCCGGCAAGCACCGCGCCGGCTTCGAAAGTTAACTCGTCTCGCGGTAGGTCCGGGTTGTCGTCGATTCGTTTGATCAGTGAGCTGAGTGTAATTTCGTTGACGACGAAGCGACTGAAAAAGCCATCTTTCGTGATCAAGTTTTCGTCCCACTCGCCAAAGTGGTGGTTGGGTCTGCGATTGATCGGATGATCGAAGTCAAATGAACGAGGATCCAACGCGAGGACTTTCAGACGATCAAGACTGAAACCGGCTGCGCGAAGAATGTCGGGGTCGGTTTCAGAAATCGTTTGGATGGCGATTTTTACGATTTTTCGAAACGGCCCTTCCGCCACGCCGGCTCCGCTGACGTACAACGGCACCGGACTGGTCCATTCGTGCACGTACGGTTCCGCTTTGTGAGTCTCCAATGTCGCGATCGGGCGGTGGCCGATGAAGTCGTTAAGCGATGCGATCGCGTTGGCCGTGTTAAATGTTTCGTCCGAGTTGCGCAGCGCGAGGACCGCTTCGAAGATCTTGGCAATATGAAACGAGTTGAAGAGCTTTTCATTGGTTTGATGAAACAGCACGTCTGAATGAAAAGCGCGAAAGTCATCCAGCAGGTTGTCAAAAGTCAACTGAATGACTTCACGTGCCTGCTGGGCCTTTTCAAACGAAACGTTCTCCTCACTTAACAGGTCCAGTCGTTGGACCATTGTATCGCGAACACGTCGCAGCAAAGATTTTTCCGATTTAACTTCCGCAAGAACCTGAAATGCAAGGTTACAGTTCGTGTAAAACTTCGGATCGTGGGCCCCGTTGGAGAAATTAAGGTACCCCAGAATTTGATCGAGGACCTGAGTAAATGCAGGTTCGGCTAACGGCGTTCCCACTTTGGCTTTCCAGTTTCAAACGAAGGGTCAGATTGGGAATGGGTAATCAGATGGCCTTTATGGTATGAATTGAGTTTCTCCAGTTCTAGGCAGGATGTCCGTTTCACCAGATTTCGGCTGGAGTAGTAAAGAACACAATCCACGTATTGTGGGCTCATTGCGTGAAAACGACTTTGTTAATCTCGCTTGGACAAATATACTGGGGGCATGGATATTCATCGTTTTACATTGTTTCTGGCTGAGTTTACCCAGGAAGAATTTGGTCTCGGCTGGGCTATGACCGCTGCTCTCATCTTTTTGGGGCTGCTGGGTGTTTGCGCCCCGCGAGTTCGCAACAAGTGGCCTAAAGAAATGCGAGAGATGAAAGAGCGAGAAGCCGCCCGTGACAAGCAAAGGGCGAGCAAGAAATCGAAGTCCGCTAAAAAGAAAAAGAAACGCAAGTAGGGTGGAGTTTCTCCGCTGTGCGTTCGTTGTCGATACCAGATTTGCCCATTGGTTTTAGTTGGTTTGGGAAAGATGATTCGCAGAAAATCGGAGCGACGTGGTGCGATCAAATTTCGACTTTGGTATTTATTCGTACTAGTTGCGATCGCGGCGGTGGTGATTCAGCAATCGAGAATTCTGGGTACGAATCGAGCCGTCTTGAAGATTGAGGATCTTCAGTTGAACGTGGACGAGCAATGGGGCAAACATTGGGCGACGTTCGATTGCCGCTTTCTCGCCCCAAGCCACCTGGAAGGCGAACCGCTACATTGCTTTATCGAAGTCGACAAAGACTTTACGTTCGGCAAATATAAGGCCGGTGACGAATTGAAGTTTCTTTACCAATACGAAGACTTCATGGAGATGAAGGCTCAAGACCCACGCCAATTGGTGTTGAAAAAGTTCTTTGGTCTTGAGGCCGTGCCTTCCAAGTATGAAGACGGGCTTTATATTCGAGTCGGAACGGAACCGGCGAAAGAATAGCTGGTGTTCGTGGGGTTTGGCGCTACAGATGGATGTTTTATCGTGTGTC